>DASPKC010000519.1:0-10401 GCA_035628295.1 Baekduia sp. | reverse complement strand
GACGGCACGATCGAGGACCTCGAGCCCGAGGAGGCCGCCCGGCGGCCCGAGCTCGCGCGGTCCGGGCGCATCTTTCCCGACACCCAGGCCCGGCGGCTGCACGACGCCTACCAGTACCGCCGTGGCTTGTGGAACGCCTGGTTCGTGCACGAGGACCAGACGCAGATCACCGACACCGAGGCCAACCGCCAGCCCTACCTCGTCGACTTCGGCAAGGAGCTGGGGGTCCAGTGGGTCACGGTCGCAGAGCCCTACGGCCGCGCCTTCGCGGCGAGCGCGATCTTCCTGACCGATGCGGTCACCGGTCGCACGCGGATCTGGCGCGTGCCCCGGCGCACGTCGCTGAGCGGCAACCGCCGGGCGCTGCAGGCTGTGCGCGCCGTGTCGATCCCCGGCATCGACTTCGGCGACGGGGTGCGGGGCTCGGGCAACTTCCGCGTGGTCGAGCCGCGGCCGGTCTTCGTGCGCGGCCGCCTGGTCTACCTCGCCTCGATCATCCCCACGAGCGCCAACGCGGTCTCCAAGACCGTGGTCGTCGACGCCGAGACCAACAAGCTGGTGGCGATCTTCGACAACGACCGCGATCCGCAGGCCGAGGAGAAGACGCAGCGCTACATCGCCACCGGCGACCTGCCCGACGACGCGGCGACCGACGGCGCGCCCCCCACCGAGGACCCGCAGGAACCCGAGCCGGCGCGGCGCAGGCCGGGCCGCGGGGCCGACGACGTGCAGCGGCGCCTGGACGACGTCGTCCGCCGCCAGCGCGAGCTCCTGCGCGAGGTCGAGGCGCTGCGCGACGCGGTCCGCCGTGGCGGCTGACGACGGGCCCCTGGCGCGGCGCACCCGGGCGTGGTTGGATCACCCCATGCGCCGCCGCACCATCGCCGTCTGCAGCATCGCCACCCTCGGCCTCGCCGCCGTGCCCGCCCTGGCGGCCACGAAGTCGATCCGCGTGGGCGACAACTGGTTCGTCCGCGCGTCCGGGGTGCCGACCGTCACGGTCAAGAAGGGCGACACCGTCCGCTGGCGCTTCGTCGGCGACGCGCCGCACAACGTCAGCGTGACGCGAGGGCCGGTCAGGTTCACCTCGCCGGTGAAGCGGTCGGGCACCTACGCGCGGCGGATGACCCGCCGGGGGACCTACACCATCATCTGCACCATCCACGGGGCCCGCGACCAGTCGATGCGCCTGCGGGTGCGCTGAGCGGGTGCGCCCGGCCGGGCCGCCCGCGCTCGCGGCGCTGACCGCGGTGGTTGCCGGGTGCGCCGCGCCGGCGGGCGCGGCGGCGCACTCGGTCGTGCGGGTGGTGCGCGGCGAGATCGACTATCTCTCGGCCGACGCCACCTCGCTGAACACGCTCACCGTGCGCGTGCGCGGCACGGAGGTCGAGCTGCGCGATCCGACCGTCGACGGCGGGATCGACTTCGGCAGCTGCCGGCCGGGGGAGACCGACGGCGACGGCTTCGTCATCCAGGTGTTCTGCCCGCTGGCCGGCGTGCGGGCGCTGCGGGTCGACCTCGGCGAGCGCGAGGACACGCTGGACGCCGACGTCCCGCTCGTGGTGCAGGCGCTCGGCGGCCCGGGCGCCGACCGGCTGCTCGGCGGCGGCGCCGACGACGCCTTCACCGGCGGCGACGGCGACGACGTCCTGGACGGGCGCGGTGGCCGCGACACCCTGATCGGCGGCCTGGGCGCCGACCGCCTGACGGGCGGCGACGGCGACGACGACCTGCGCAGCCGCGACGGGGTGCGTGACGTCCTGGACTGCGGGGCCGGGGCAGACCGGGCGGACGCCGACACGGCCGACGACCTCCCGCCGGCCGCCGCGTGCGAGGAGGCGCTGCGCACCGAGACGGCCCCGCCCCCCGGGGCCGGCGCCGCCGGCGACGCCGTCCCGCCGTCCGTGCGGGCCGTCGCCACGCGCGCCCAGCGGCTGCGCACCGGAGCGGTGCGCGTGCGGGCCACCACCAGCGAGGCGGGCAGGCTCGCCGCCTCCGGCTGGCTCGAGACCGCCGGTGTGCGCACGCCGCTGCGCGCCCGGCGCCGCACGGTCGCGGCGGGCGGCGGACGCGCCGTGCTGGTGCTGCGCCTGTCCGCCACCCAGCGCGCCGCCGCGCGCCGCGCGTTGCGCCGGGGCCGCCGCGTCGTGGCCCGCGTCGAGGTCGTCGCCACCGATCTCGCGGGCAACTCGGCGGCCGCGCGGGCCGTGCGCGTCCGGCTGCACTGACGCTATTCGACGACCTCGAAGGCGCCGCGCATCCACGGATGGATGCGGCAGAAGTACGCGTACTTGCCCGGCGACAGGTCGGGCGGCGTCTTGGCGACCGGGTTGGGGTTGCCGCCGTCGATCAGGTCGTAGCCGAGCGTCGTCGAGTCCCACACGCCGTCGGGCAACGGGTAGTTCGCGACGTACCGGCCGTTGCACGGCCACGCGCACGTGGTCACCGTGTGACGGATGTTGGCCGCCTGGTCGACGTTGACGAACGTCAGCGAGCGGCCGCGCTTGACCCGCGGCGGCGCGCCGTCCTCGCCCGACAGCGACTGGTCACCGGGCATGTAGAGGAAGTTGGCGATGCTCACCGTCTCGGTCGCGCGGCCGGGCGGGCGCGGCGTGATCGGCCGGTCGCACGGCAGGGCGCCGAACTCCTCGCCGCAGAACAGATCGGGGTGGTGACCGAAGGGCCGGTTGGGGACGCCCTCGGTGAGCGGCACGCCCGTGGTCACGCGCTGGCGGTGCCAGTGCACCACGCGCTGACGCACGACCTTGCCGGCGCGCGCGCCGCGCTTGGCGCGCAGCTTCCGCCAGTGCACGTGCTTGCGGCGCTTGACGCGGGTGCGCTGCTCCTGCACCCCGCCGACGAAGTACGGCCGGCAGCGACCCTGCGGCGGCTGCTGCTCGTCGATGTACAGGCCCTGGTGCGTCATGACGTCGTACCAGGCGTGGTCCTTGTTCTCGTAGACGCCCGTGATGCGGATGCGATCGCCCTTGCGCACCGGGGCGCGCCACGCCGGATGGGTGACCTCCATCTGGAAGTCCTCGCTGTACAGCGCGTTGCGGAACAGGGCGTCGGAGTTGAGCAGCAGCGTGCCGCCGGTGGCCTGCCCGTCGTCGGGACACGGCTGCGCCTTCGAGCCGAGATTCTCGACCTGCACCCGCAGGCCGCCCGGGTGCAGGTGCGAGCCGGTGCCGATGATCGTCCCGTCGACCGTCGAGGTCCACTCGATCGGCTTGGGCGTGTCCTGGGTGGAGCTGTAGCGCCCGTCGCCGTCCTTCTGGCGCGGCACGCTGTAGGTGCGGCCGAAGAGCACGCCGCTGACGTCGTGCACCGGACGCTCGAGCGCCGCCGCGGCCTCCTTGGCCGTGCCGTGCAGGAACTTCACGTCCAGCACGATGTAGGTCAGCAGCGGCTGCGACGTCTTGTTGTGCAGCATGTAGATCATCAGCTGCGGCCCGCTGGCCCCGACGAACTGGCCGTAGACGGGGCCCTTCGGGTCGGCGGCCGTGCGCTCGGTGAAGTCGGCCTTCGTCTCCTCGTCGCCGTTGCCGAAGATCCACTCGGTGTTGCCGCCGGTGTAGTTGTCCTCCTCGTTGCCCGGGTCCACGGCGAACCAGTGCGCGTGGTGGATGTGGGCCTCCTGGTGCGTGGGCTCCGAGAGGTCCTGCACGCGCCGCATCCCCGGCTCGATGCTGAGGATGTGGCCGTTGGCCAGCGGCAGGTCGAGATCGAAGCGGTTGGCGTCCCAGCCGGGCGGCACGACGTACGGCCCGAACCAGAACTTCAGGTCCTCGACCGTGCCGGGGGGCTTGGGCTGATAGCGGTCGCCGCGGGTGGTCAGCGCCTCCATCGGGTCGCCGGTGCCGGGCGCCTGGGCCCCGGCGGCGGGCACCACCACGAGCGCCGCGCAGGCGCAGCACAGCACGACGACAGCCCGGCGGATCACTCGCATCTCTCCCGCATCCCCTCGATCGACCGCGAACGAGTGTATGGGCGCCAACGGCAGCGCGGCAACCTCAGATGCACGCGCGCGTTCGCGGTTATGCTCGCCCCGTGCCGATCCGGATCACCTCCGCGGCCGCGCTGGCCGCGACACTGGTCGCGGCCCCTGCCGCACTGGCCGACAAGCGCATCGAGGCGGCGTCGCCGAACCGGTTCACCACGCCCGCGGTGACCATGGACCAGGGCGAGCGCCTCACCTTCCTCAACCGCGACTTCGTCATGCACGACGTCACGGCCGTGCTCACCGGACCCGACCGCAAGCCGCTGTTCGCCACGCCGCTGCTGGGCCGCGACCAGGAGGCCTTCGTGGAGGGCTCGCAGTACCTCACCACCGGGGCCTACGACTTCCTGTGCTCCGTGCACCCGGAGATGAAGGGCCAGCTGACCGTCACGTCGGCCGGCACGCCGCAGCAGCGGCCGGGCACCGGTGCGCCGGGCGCGGACACGACGGCCCCCGCCGTGCGCGCCGCCGTCGCCACGGGGACACTGCGCAAGGCCCGCCGCGACGGGGCGCTCGCCGTCAGGGTGACGCTGGAGGAGGCGGCGCGGGTCACGGCCGTCGCGAGCGCCGGCGGGCGCACGCTCGGGCGGCGCACGGTGCGCGCCGCGGCCGGGACGACGGCCGTGCGCATCCGGCTCGACGCGGCCGACCTGCGGCGCCTGCGCGGCCGCGCGGTCGTCGTGCGCGTCACCGCGGCGGACGCCGCCGGCAACCGCGCTACCGCCCGCGCGTCGCGGCGTCTGCGCGGTTAGGCCGGCTCGAGCTCCAACGCGACGCGGTCGCCGCCGGCCGCCTTCGCGCGGTACATCGCGAGGTCCGCGACGGCCAGCACCTCACCGCCCGACCGGCCCTGGTCGAACGTCGCGGCGCCGATCGAGGCGCTCACGCGCACGCCGGACCCGGCGGTCCGCGCCTGCACGACCGCGAGCAGCCCCTCGCCGAGCCGGCGGGCCTCCTCCATCCCTCCATGCGGGACCACGACGGCGAACTCGTCGCCGCCGAGGCGCCCGACCACGTCGGTGCGGCGCACCCGGCGGCGCAGCGCGTCGGCGACCGCCACGACCAGCGCGTCGCCGGCCTGGTGGCCGAAGGTGTCGTTGACCTGCTTGAAGCCGTCGAGGTCGAGGACCAGCAGCGCGCCGGCGCTGCCGTAGCGCGCGGCGGTCGCCGCGCGGCGCTCGATCTCCTCCATCAGCCCGCGCCGGTTGCGCAGGCCGGTCAGCGGGTCGTGCTCGGCGAGGTGGCGCAGCTGGTCCTCGTGGCGGCGGCGCTCGGAGATGTCCTGCACCTGCGCGAGCGTCACCGCGCCGTCGGGGTCGTCGTGCAGCGCCGTGACGTCGACCTGCGCCCACACCACGTGGCCATCGCGGTGGACGTAGCGCTTCTCGACGCGGAACGCCTCGAGCTCCCCGCGGCGCAGGCGGGCGAGCTCCTCGATCCCGACAGGACGGTCGTCGGGATGCGTGACGTCGTCGATCGAGCGTCCGACGAGCTCCTCGCGGCGCATCCCCAGCAACCGCGCGCCGGCGGGGTTGACGTCGAGGTAGCGGCCCTGCAGGTCGGTCAGGAACATGCCGATCGGGGCCGACTCGAACAGCGCCCGGGAGCGCGACTCGGCGGCGGCGAGGGCGTGCTCGGCGTCGCGGCGCGCCGTGATGTCGGTGACCAGGACGAAGAAGCCACGCACCTCGCCGTCGACGACGTCGGGCACGTACGAGGCCTGGGTGTGGCGCGCGACGCCGTCGGGGTCCACGATCGTGCGGTCGAAGAGCTGCGGCTCGCCGGCCAGCGCCCGCTGCATGTAGGGGTGGTTCTGCTCGAACAGCTCCGGCCCGAGGACGTCGCGGATGTGCCTACCGTGGATCTGCCGGGGCGTCAGGCCGAAGTAGTCGACGTAGGCGTCGTTGGCCATGTGGTTGCGCAGATCGGCGTCCCAGTAGCCGACCATCGCCGGCAGGGCGTTGAGGATGGCGCGCAGATCCTCGCGCGAGACGCTGAGCGCCCGGTCGGGCCGCCGGCCCGGGCCGTTCCGCGACCGGCGGGGAGGGCGGGCTGCGGTCCGGCGGCGCACGACCTATCTTCAGCACGGCGCCGCGCCGCTGCCCACCAGGCTTTGTGCGCAGCGGCGCCCGTACTCCGCCGCAGGCTCAGCGCGCGGCCGCGACGCCGACCTTGCCGACGGCCCCGCGCAGGCCCACGCAGCCGATGCAGCCGACGCACGCGACGCAGTCCACGCAGCCGATGCAGCCGACGCAGGCGGCGCAGCCGACGTTGCCGAGGCCGCCGATGATCCCGGCGCTGCCCACGACTCCGAAGCTGGCGGCGACGCCCGCGCTCCCGACGACCGCCGCGCTGCCCGCCGTGCCCGCGCTGCCGACCACGCCCGCGCTGCCGGCGACCCCGGCGCTGCCGACGACCCCGGCGCTGCCGGCGACGCCGACGCCCGCGAGGACCCCGCTCGAGCCGGCGACCGCGAGCGCCTCGTCGAGCTCGTCCCTCACGCCGCGAGCACCACGTGGTCGGTGCGGCAGCGCGCACCCGCGGCCGGGAGCCGCGCGTGCCCGCCGCCGGCAAGCGACACGACGAGCTGCGCCGGGGCGCAGGTCTGCACGTCGAAGGTGATGGCGGCGACGTGACCGACGACCGCGCCGGCGGCGTCGCGCACCTCCGCGCCGGCCCAGCCCGGCACCTCGCCGGGCGCCGTGGGCCGCGCGGTGCGGGTCGGGGCGGTGAGCGGGACCTGGGCGACCGGCATCTCCGGTCGCCCTCTTCGACGCCCCGCCGCCTAGCCCTGCCGCTGCTGTCCGGCGCCCGGCTGCCAGAGCGGCTCGTCGCCCTCGGTGACGCCGCGGGCGAGGATGAAGAGCAGGTCCGAGAGGCGATTGAGGTAGCGCACCACCTCGGGGTTGCCGTCCTCGACGACGATCGCGCGGCGCTCCGCGCGGCGGCACACGGTGCGGCAGACGTGGAGGTGGGCGGCGGCGGGCGAGCCGCCCGGGATCACGAAGCTCTTGAGCGGCGTGAGCCTGGCGTTGACCTCGTCGCAGCGCTCCTCCAGCCAGGTCGTCTGCTCGGGGGTCACCCGCAGGCGGTCGCGGTCCCCGCCGTGGGGGACGGCGAGGTCGGCGCCGAGGTCGAACAGGTCGTTCTGGATGCGCACCAGCCACTCGGCGAACTGCGCGGGCAGGTCGCCGCAGGCCACCGCGAGCCCGAGCTGGGCGTTGAGCTCGTCGACGTCGCCGTAGGCCTCGATCCGCGGATGGGTCTTCGGCACCCGGCTCATGTCCCCGAGGTGGGTCTCCCCGCCGTCGCCGAGCTTGGTGTAGATCCGGGTGAGGTTGACGGTCACGCCGCGCAGGCTACCCGCGGCGGGCTACAGTCCCTGACGACACACGGGACGGTGGTCATGGGAAGCCGGTGCGACTCCGGCGCGGACCCGCCACTGTGACCGGGCGACGCCGTCGCTGCACGACGCCACTGGGGACCCCACCGGGGCCTGGGAAGGCGCAGCGCCGGGGCCCGGGAGCCAGGAGACCTGCCCCGCCCCTCCAAGCCGACCACACAGCCCGCGAGGAACGGGCAGGCTCTATGACCATCAAGACCTTCGTCGCTGCGACGCTCTCGGGCGCCGCCCTGCTCGCGTCCGCCGCGAGCGCCACCGCTGCCGGTCCGGCGGACGTCACCGTCCGCGTGGAGGACGACGCCGCCACCGTCCTTCCGCGGACCGCGCTGCGGACCACCACGACGCCCGTCGTCAAGGACGGCACCCACGCCTGCTCGGGCACCAGCGCCGCGGGCGCGCTCGAGCGCGCCACGGGCGGCGCCTGGAGCGGCGCCTGGAGCGACGGCTTCGGCAGCTACTCCGTCGACACCATCAAGGGCGTCGCCCACCCGTTCGGCTCGGGCGCCTACTGGGCGTTCTACGTCGACGACATCGCGCAGGGCACGGGCGTCTGCGGGCGCGAGCTGACCAACGGCGAGGAGGTGCTCTTCGTCGCCCAGTCGGAGTCCGGCCCGTCGAAGGGCATCCTGCGCCTGCGCGGCCTGCAGGCGCGTGTCACGCCGGGCCAGTCGGTGACCGTCCAGGTCGTCCGCACCACGACGCAGTTCGCGTCCGACCCGCCGTACGCCGCGACGCCGAAGACCGAGCCGGCCGCGGGCGCGACGATCTCCGGCCCCGGCATCGCGCTGACCGCCGACGCGCAGGGCCGCGCCTCGTTCGTCGCGTCGTCCAAGGGCGAGCAGAGCCTGCGGGCCACGCGCTCGGGCGACGTCGCCTCGGCCACCGAGGGCTTCTGCGTCACCGACGGCACCGACGGCCTGTGCGGCACGGTCAAGCCGTGCGTCACGAGCGGCAGCGACGGGCTGTGCGGCACCCCCGACCGTGCCGTCCCGGTGGCGGACATCGCCTCGATCGCCGACGGCCAGCGCTTCGCCGCGGGCAAGGGCCCGCGTGAGCTGCGCGGCACGCTGCTGGGGACCGAGCCGTCCGGCCTGCAGCGCGTGAGCATCCGCCTGACGCGCAACGACCGCGGCCGCTGCTCGCGCTTCGACGGCCGCCGCCTGGCGTTCGTGCGCACGAAGCGCTGCAGCGCCCGCTCGGGCACCTGGACCGCCGTCGGCGAGGCCGCCGACTGGCGCTACCTGCTGCCCGGGCGCCTGGCCCGCGGCCGCTACGTGCTGGACGTCGGCGTGCGCGACCGCGCCGGCAACGCCACGCGGCAGCTCCTGCGCGACCGCAACCGCGTGGTCTTCCACGTCGGCTAGCGCCGTGCGCCGTTCGCGGACCCGTCGCCCCGTCGCCGCCGCCCTCGCGGCGGCGGCGACGCTGGGCGCCGGCGGCTGCGGCGTCGGCGCGGGGGACAGCGCCGACGGCGCCAGCCTGCTCGTGACGCGCGACTTCGGCACCGCCACGCTCGTCCAGCGCGACGCGCCGGAGGTGGGCGGCTCGGACACCGTCATGCGCCTCCTGCAGCGCAACGCGAAGATCGAGACGCGCTTCGGCGGCGGCTTCGTGCAGGCGATCGACGGCGTCGCCGGCGGCGTGCGCGGCGGGCGCAGCGTGGACTGGTTCTTCTACGTCAACGGCGTCCCGGCCGAAAAGGGGGCGGCGAGCGTCAAGGTCGACGACGGCGACCGCATCTGGTGGGACCACCACGACTGGGAGACCGGCGAGGTGCAGGCGGTCGTCGGCCAGTTCCCGGCCCCCTTCACGACCGGCATCGACCGCCGGCTGCCGGTGCGCGTCGAGTGCACCGACCAGGAGGCGCGCTCCTGCCTCGCCGTGCGCGACGCGCTCGTGAAGCGCGACGTGGCGGCGTCGCGCGGCGGCCTGCAACGGTCGCTGGCGCGCGAGACGCTGCGCGTGCTGGTGGGGCGGTGGGAAACGATCCGCGGCGACCAGGCGGCCCGGACCATCGAGGAGGGCCCGTCCTCCTCGGGCGTCTTCGCGCGCATCGACCACGAGGGCCGGGCGCTCGAGCTGCTCGACGAGCGCGGCCGGACCACCCGCACGCTGCGGACGGGCGCCGGGCTCGTCGCCGCCACCGCGATCGAGGGCGCCGAGCCGGTGTGGGTCGTGACCGGCACCGACGACGCCGGGGTCGACGCCGCCGCGCGGTCCTTCGACGAGGTGGCGCTGGCCGGGCGCTTCGCGGTGGCGGTCACCGGTGGCCGCGTCGTGGCCTTGCCCGACCGGGGCTGACCGGTGCGCTTCCGCCGCGAGGCCAGCCCCCTGCATGCCGCCCGCGGCGCCGCGGGCGGCGCGTGGTGCTGCGCGCTGGCGGCGGCGGCGCTCGCCGCCCAGCACCCGCTGGTGCTGACCGGCATCCTGGCCGTGACGCTCGCCGCGGCGGTCGCCGCGGACGTGGGGCGCGACGTCGCGCGCACCGTGCTCTTCGTCCTGCCCCTCGCGCTGCTGGCCGCGCTGGTCAACCCCTTCGTCACGCGCGAGGGCCTGACCGTCTTCCTGCGCCTGGGCGAGGTGCCGCCGTTCGGGCAGCTCGACCTCACCGTGGAGGCCGTCGTCTACGGCGGCCTCATCGGCCTGCGCCTCACCGCGGTGGTGGCCGCGTTCGCCCTCTTCAGCGCCGCGGTCGACCCCGACGAGATCCTGCGGCTGTTCCGCAGGGTGTCCTTCCGCAGCGCGCTGGCGGCCTCGCTCGCCGTCCGCCTGGTCCCGGTCCTCGCGCGCGACGGCGCGAGGATGGCCGAGGCCCAGCGCTGCCGTCCGCGCGCACCGGAGGGCACGCGCGCGCGCGTCCACGTGCTGCGCGCCGTGGCGACGGGCGCGCTGGACCGGGCGCTGGACGTCGCGGCCACCCTGGAGGTCCGCGGGTACGCCACCGCGCGCCGGGCCGGCGCCCGGCGCGTCGTGCGCCCGTGGTCGCGCCACGACCTGG
>DASPKC010000518.1:0-2365 GCA_035628295.1 Baekduia sp. | reverse complement strand
CCCGACCGGCTGTTCGCCGCGGTCGAAGACGAGCTGGGCCCCGTGCTGTGCCTGGTCAACAACGCCGGCGTGCGCGCCGACGACCTGGCGCTGTCGCTGACCGACGACGCGTGGGACGGCGTGCTCGACACGAACCTCTCGGCGCCCTTCCGCCTGACGCGCCGGGCGCTGCGGGCCATGATCCGCGCCCGCTACGGCCGCGTGGTGAACATCGCCTCGGTCGTCGGCCCGCGGGCCAACGCGGGCCAGGCCAACTACGCCGCCGCGAAGGCCGGCCTGGTCGGCATGACCAAGACGGTCGCCCACGAGGTCGCCCGGCGCGGGGTCACCGTCAACGCCGTCGCGCCGGGCCTGATCGCCACCGACATGACCGCCGACCTCCCCGCCGGCGGCCTGGAGGAGCACATCCCCGCCCGGCGCGTCGGCACGCCCGAGGAGGTCGCCGCCGCCGTGGCGTTCCTGGCCTCCGAGGGCGCGTCCTACGTCACCGGCACGACCTTGTTCGTCGACGGCGGCCTCGCCGCCTGATCCCCCACCCACCAACCAGAGGAGACCAGCATGTCCGCCACCATCACCACCGAGACCGTCCAGGCCCGCGTCGCCGACGTCATCGCCTCGTTCGGCGACACGCCCGCCGGCGAGGTCACGCGTGAGGCCACGTTCGAGGCGCTCGACATCGACTCGCTCGACCTCGCCGAGCTGGCGCAGATCGTCGAGGAGGAGTACGGCGTGCGCCTCGAGAGCTCCGACGTCGCCGAGCTCAAGACCGTCGGCGACGCCGTCGACCTCATCGTCGCCCGAGCCGCGTAGTGCGCGAGGTCGTCGTCACCGGGGTGGGCGCCGTCACGCCGCTCGGCGTGGGCGCCCGCCCGATGCACGAGCGCTGGGCGGCCGGCGTCTGCGCCATCGAGGACGGCGAGGGCCGCTGCAGCGCCTACGACCCGGCCGAACACCTCTCCCGCAAGGAGGCGCGCCGCGCGGACCGCTGCACGCAGCTCGCGCGGGTCTCGGCCGCCGAGGCGATCGCCGACGCCGGCTGGGACGCCGACGCGCCGCCGTACGACCCGGACGAGGTCGGCTGCATGATCGGCACCGGCATCGGCGGCATCCAGACGCTCGAGAGCTCGCACGGCGACCTGCTCGAGCGCGGCCCCGGGGCCGTCGGCCCGCTGAGCATCCCGCTCATGATGAGCAACGCCCCGGCCGCGGCCGTCGCCCTGCGCCACGACCTGCGCGGACCCACGTTCGGCGTCGTGTCCGCCTGCGCGGCCGGCGCGCACGCGATCGGCACCGCCGTGCGGGCGATCCAGCACGGCGACGCGCGGGCGATCGTCTGCGGCGGCGCCGAGGCGGCGATCACGCCGCTGTCGAAGTCGGCGTTCGCCGCGATGAGCGCGCTGTCGCCGACTGGCGTCTCGCGGCCGTTCGACGCGCGCCGCGACGGCTTCGTCATGGGCGAGGGCGCCGGCGTGCTCGTGCTCGAGGACAAGGAGGCCGCGCTGGCGCGTGGCGCCCGCATCCTCGGCACGGTGCGCGGCTACGGGGCCACCAGCGACGCGCACCACCTCACGGCGCCCGAGCCGGAGGGCGCGGGCGCCGCCCGGGCGATCCGCCTGGCGCTGCGCGACGCGGGGCTCGACGCCTCCGGCGTGGACTACGTCAACGCGCACGGCACGTCGACGCCGCTCAACGACCGCGCCGAGACGCGGGCGCTGGAGGCGGCGCTCGGCGACCGCGCCCGCGAGATCCCCGTCTCGTCGCTGAAGTCGTCGATCGGCCACCTGCTCGGCGCCGCCGGGGCCGTGGAGGCCGTTGCGACGCTGCTCGCGCTGGGCGACCGCGTGGCGCCGCCCACCATCGGCTTCGCCGAGCGCGAGGAGGGCATGGAGCTCGACTACGTGCCCGACAGCGCCCGGCCGCTGGAGGTCCCCGACGGCCGCGCGCCGGTCGGGATCAGCGACTCGTTCGGCTTCGGCGGGCACAACGCGGTGCTGTGCCTGGAGGCCGCATGACCCTCCAGCTCGCCCCCCGCCCCGACGAGCAGCTCTCGGCGCTCGAGCGCCTCGAGGTCCTCTGCGACCCGGGTTCGCTGAGCCTCGTGCGCACCGGCGTGCTGTCGCGCGGCATGGGCGCCAAGGCGGCCGCCGGCGACGGTGTGCTGGGCGCCGCCGGGCGCATCGACGGTCGCCCGGTGTACGTCTTCGCCCAGGACCCCGCCTTCGCGGGCGGGTCCCTGGGCGCGGCGCACGCCGAGACCATCTGCAACGTCCTGCGTCTCGCGGGCCGGGCGCGCGTGCCCGCCCTGGGGTTCGTGGCGTCCGCCGGGGCCCGCCTGCAGGAGGGCCTGCACGCCCTCGGCGGCTAC
>DASPKC010000517.1:0-12147 GCA_035628295.1 Baekduia sp. | reverse complement strand
GGGCCGCCGTGCACGAGCACGCGCACGGGCTCGCCGGCGTCGTCGTCGCGGGAGCGCCGCAGGAGGTGCACCATCACCTCAGGATCGGCAGCGGGCAGCCGTTCCGATAGCACCCGCGGGTGGCTCGTGCATCGAGGGGGTACCCTGGTGTCATGGCGAAGACGCAGCGCGAGCGTGACGACGAGGCTCGCCAGGCCAAGCTGGAGCGCATCAACGAGCAGGTCGAGAGCGGGTCGCTGACCATCCGGACGATGAGCGACGAGGAGCGGGCGAAGTGGGCTGCGCGCCGTGAGGCCTCCGCCTCGGAGCTGACGCCGGCCGAGCAGCGCAAGGCCGCCTCCGCCAAGCGCCGGCGCGATCGCCGCGCGGCGCGCTCGGGCAACGGCGGCTGACGCACCCCTTGCCGGACCTCGGTCCGGCTCGCGAGGTTGACGTTCCGGGGCACCGGGCAGAGGGGGCCCGTGGCCCCGCCCCGTAGCACCGTGACACGGCACGCCGTCCGGTGTACGCTCACGGACAACTGGGGGGCATCGAGGCGGGGCGTCGAGCGAATAGGGTGTTCGCTGAAGCGTGTCGGTCCGTCTGCCGACAAAGGGGATGCATGATGCAGGTCCCGTCGATCAAGGACGTCGAGCTGGGTGGGGGGCGCAAGATCCGCGTCCGCTCCTGGCCCGGTCACGGGCGCCCGCTGGTCCTCCTGCACGGTCTCCTCGACGACTCCATGGGCTGGGCGCAGCTCGCCGCCGACACCCACCGGCCGTGCCTGGCGATGGACCTTCCCGGCTTCGGCGGCTCCTGCTCGCCCTCCCGGCCGCGCATCAGCGCCTACGCCGAGGCCGTCTGCGCGGCCATCGAGGAGATGGGGATCGACGACTGCACGCTCGTCGGCCACTCGCTCGGTGGCGCCGTGGCGACGGCGGTGGCCGAGCGGTGCCGCGAGGTCCAGAGCTTGGTCCTCCTGGCGCCGGCGGGGTTCGGCCACATCCGGTTGGCCGAGGCGATCGCCCTGCCCGGCGTGCGCGACGTGGCACAGCTCGCCCTGCCGCTGGGCCTCGTCAACCCGCTGGTCATCACCGGCGCGTACTCCACGTTCGTCGCCCACCGTCGCCTGCCGTCCAAGGATCTCGTGGACCGGCTGCGCCGCCGCGCCTGGCAGTCCGGCCCCGGCGTGCGCGCGGCCGTCCAGGCGATCAGCGCCGCCGGTCGGTCCGAGCGCGGCTTCACCAAGCGCCGCGTCGCCTTCGACGGCCCGGTCGCGGCCCTCTGGGGCGAGCACGACGCGCTCGTCAGCACCGAGCACGCCCGCGCCGTGAAGCACGCGCTGCCGCAGGCGAGCATCGAGGTCTGGCGCGGCATGGGCCATCACCCGCAGCGCGAGCGTCCCCACGAGCTCAACGCCTTCATCGAGCGCCAGGCCTGGCTGGCCCGCCGCTCCCTGTCGCGCCGCATCGGCCGGGCCGCGTAGCCCCCGATAGCGTCCGCGGGCGATGAAGCTCGCGAGGTTCCTGCCCCCGGGCGCGGCGGCGCCCGTCGACGGGGAGGTCCGCGGCGATCTCGCCGTGGCCTTCGGCGACGGCTCGACGGTGCTCGACCGCCTCGCCTCGGGCGACCGCTCCCCGGCGGTAGGTCCCGGGCACCCGCTGGGCGACGTCGAGCTCCTGGCCCCGGTGGCGCGGCCCCGAGCGATCTTCGGGGTGGGGCTCAACTACGCCGAGCACGCCAAGGAGGGCGGCAGCGAGGTCCCCGACGCGCCGGTGATCTTCCTGAAGCTGCCCTCCAGCGCCGCCGACCCGTTCGCGCCGGTCCACTGCCCCGCGGTGGTGCGGCGCCTGGACTACGAGGGCGAGCTGGCGGTCGTCATGGGGGCCGGCGGCGCGGTCGCGGGATACGCGGTGGCCGACGACGTGAGCGCGCGCGATCTGCAGCGCCGCGAGCCGCAGTGGACGCGCGCCAAGGGCTTCGACGGGTCGTGCCCGTACGGCCCGTGGATCACCACAGCCGATGAGGTTCCCGACCCGCACGCCCTGCGGCTGCGCACGTGGGTCAACGGCGACCTGCGCCAGGACGCCACGACGGCGGACATGGTCTTCGACGTGCCGTCGGTCATCGCGTTCCTGCGCGAGACCTGCACGCTGGAGCCGGGCGACCTGATCCTGACCGGCACGCCGAGCGGCGTCGGCTTCGCCATGGACCCGCGCCGGTTCCTCGAGTCGGGCGACGTGGTGCGCATCGAGATCGAGCGCCTCGGCGCCATCGAGCACGCCGTCGCCTGACCCCTGGTCGGTCAGGGCTCGGTGGTCGTGCCGCCGCCGGACTGCTCGAGCTGGTCGACGCGGCCCTGCAGGTCCTCGACCTGCGTGCGGAGGTCGTCGACCGCCTGCTGCGCGGCCCCGTCGTCGCCGCCCCCGTCCTCCTGCGGCCGGCTGGCAGCCTCGTCGACCTTGGTCGTCAGCTCCTGCACGTCCTCCTGCAGGCCCTCGACGTCGCCCTTGGTCGCGCGGTCGTCGAGGCGTTCCTCGACGCGCTCGATGCGGTTGCTGAGCTCGCCGCGGGTCGTCCCGCCCGAGGAGCCCTCGTCGTCGAGCAGCGCCCACAGCGCGATGCCCAGCGCGGCGGCCGTCAGGACGGAGAGCACTGCCACCGCCGTCTGCAGCGAGCGCAGCCGGTCCTCCAGGCGCTGGCGCCAGCCGTCGTCGCCGGTGCTCATCACCGTCTCGCGGACCTCGGGCCCGCGCGCAGGCTGCTGCGGCAGGCGGCGGGTCGGCTCGTCGTAGCCCATGGACCCGGGGGATGCCCCGGGCCCGCGGGCCTCACACGCTCAGTGGGTCTCGATGACCTTGTCGATGAGGCCGTAGTCCGCGGCCTGCTGCGGCGAGAAGAAGCGATCGCGCTCCATGTCGCGGTGGACCTCCTCGATCGGCTTGCCCGTGTGGTGGGCGTAGATCTCGTCGACGCGCCGGCGCGTCTTGAGGATCTCCTGCGCGTGGATCTCGATGTCCGTCGCCTGGCCCTCGAAGCCGGAGGACGGCTGGTGGATGAGGATCCGCGAGTTCGGCAGGGAGAACCGCTTGCCGGGGGCGCCGCCCGTCAGCAGCAGCGAGCCCATGCTCATGGCGATCCCGACGCACATCGTCGCCACGTCGGGCTTGATGAACTGCATCGTGTCGTAGATCGCCAGCCCGGCGTAGATCGAGCCGCCCGGCGAGTTGATGTAGATCGAGATGTCCTTGTCGGGGTCGGCCGACTCGAGGTGCAGTAGCTGCGCCACCACGAGGTTCGCGATCTGGTCGTCGACGGCCTGGCCCAGGAAGATGATGCGCTCGTTGAGCAGGCGGGAGTAGATGTCGTACTCGCGCTCTCCGCGGGCGGTGCGCTCGATGACCATGGGCACGAGGGGCATGGCGGCCACCCTACCCCGCGGCGCGCCGAGCCCCCTCAGAGCGACGCCCAGAGGTGCGCGACGGCGAAGCTGCGCCAGGGCGACCAGCGGGCCGCGGCCGGCTCCTCGAGCCCCAGGCGCGCGAGCGCATGGCGCAGCCCGACGTCGCGCGGCGGCCAGGCGTCGGGCTCGGCCAGCGCCCGCGCGACGACGTACTCGGCGGTCCACGGCCCGATGCCCTTGAGGGCGACGAGTGCGGCGCGCGCGGCGGCCGGGTCACCGCCGGGCTCGAGGTCGAGGCTGCCGGTGGCGGTGGCCTCCAGGACGGCTCGCAGCGCGGCGCGGCGGGCGCCGGGCATCGCGGGCTCGTCGGGCGCCATCGCGTCCAGCAGGGTGCGCGGGCCCGGGAACGTCCGCAGGCCACCGGGCGCTGCGCCGCCGTGCCGGGCGACGAGCCGCCCGGCGAGCGTCCGGGCGGCCGCCACCGTGACCTGCTGGCCGAGCACCGCCCGCACCGCCAGCTCCGCGCCCGTCGCGCAGCCGGGCAGGCGCCGGCCCGGAGCAGCCCGCACGAGCGGCGCCAGATCGGGGTCGCGCCCGAGGGCGGCGGCGGCCTGCGGGGCGGGCACGTCGAGCGCGAGCAGCCGCCGGCAGGCCGCGACCGCAGCCGCCTCGTCGCCGGCGTCCTCGAGCTCGAGGACGATGCGCAGCCGCCCGTCGCGGACGTCGAGGTCGGCGAGGCCGGGACCGCGCGGCAGCGCCAGCGCACGCCGCAGCCCGTGCGCGGTCGCCTCCTCGCACCCGGGCACCGCGCGCAGCCGCAGGAACGCCAGGACGCCGGCCGTGTCGTAGCCGGCCGGAAGTGCCTCCTCGTGGGCGATCACCGGCGCTCGAGCAGCTCGCGCAGTGCTCGCAGGTCGCGCTCGACGTTGCGCCGCACCATGCGGGCGGTGACCGGCGACAGGAGGGCTGCGGCGCCGGTCGGGCCCCCGCGCACGCGGTTGCGCACGACCGTCGCGCCGCTCGCGGCGTCGGCGAAGCTGTACGTCACCCGCATGGGGAACGGCGCCACGACCGACTGCAGGTCGAGCAGCGCGCCGGGCTCGTAGGCCGCCACCTCCAGCACGTAGTCGATGCGCCGGCCCAGGAAGGACGCCACCCGGCGCGTGCGGCTGCCCACCGCCAGCGGCGGGTCGCCGAGCAGCGCGGCTTCGCGCAGGCCGCCGATCCACTGCGGGTCGTTGGCCGGATCGACCATGAACGCCGCGACCTCGTCGCGCGGGCGGGCGACGGTGACCTCGGCGGTGACGTCGATGCCCATTGGCCGCGACGCTACCGGCGCAGTACGGTCGGGCGGTGGAGGGTGGGTCGGAGACCGGGGTCGTCGCGCTCGTCCTGCTGCCGTGCGCGCTGGCGGTGATCATGACGACGCTGGGCATGACGCTGCGCGTCGCGGACTTCCGCCGCGTCCTGGTCGCGCCGCGCGGGGTGGCGATCGGCCTGGTCAACCTGTTCCTGATCGCGCCGCTGCTGGCGTTCGGCGTGGCCGAGCTCTGGGGCCTCGAGGCGGCGCTGGCCGTCGGCCTGGTGCTCCTCGGCGCGTCGCCCGGCGGCACCATGGCCAACCTCCTCACGCATCTCGCGCGCGGCGACACCGCGCTGTCCGTGACGATGACCGCGATCTCCAGCGTGGCGGCGGTCCTGACGGTCCCGGCCTATCTCGAGCTCGCGATCCGCCACTTCGACGCGGCCGGCCTGCAGGAGGACCCGGCGATGCTCGGCATCGTGGCGCGCGTCTTCCTCATCACGATCGTGCCCCTGAGCTTCGGGATGTGGCTGCGTGCGCGCGACCCGCAACGCGTCGCCGCGCTGCAGCCGCGCCTCAAGCGGGTCGCCCTCGGCGTCTTCGTGGTCGTCGTCGCGGGGGCGGTGGTCAGCGAGTGGGACCGGATGACGGAGTCCTTCACCGACGTCGCGCCCGCCGCCCTCGTGCTGAACGTCCTGGCGATGTCGATCTCCTACGGCGCGGCCTGCGCGTCGCGCCTGGACCGCCGGCAGGCCACCGCCATCTCGCTGGAGCTCGGGCTGCACAACTCGACCCTGGCGATCGCCGTCGCCGCGAGCATCGACACCGACCTGGCGATCCCCGCGGCGGTCTACAGCGCGTTCATGTTCCTCACGGCCGGGGCCTTCGCGCACGCGATGCACCGCCGCAACGCGCCGGCGGCGGTGGCGGAGCCGGCCCCCGCCTAGAGCACCTCGTCCGCCAGCTTGGCCAGCGCGGCAGCCGGGTCCCCGCAGAGGCCGACGTGCACCTCGCCGGGCTGCAGGATCGTGCTGGACGGCGCGGTGAGGAAGCCGAAGCGGTCGCTGGGCTCCATCGCGGCGACGCGCCCGGCGCCTGGCTCCCCGCGCGCCACGCGCACGAGGCCGTCGAGGTGGGCGCCCAGGGCGTCGAGGTCGAGCTCGGGGTCCAGCGCGCGCAGGCGGGCCTCGTCGATCCGCACCACCGCGTCGAGGAACCGGTGCCGGCGCGAGAACAGCACGACGCCGACGTTCAGCCGCTCGCCGCGCGGCAGCGACGGGACGACCCGCCAGATGGCGTACTGGAAGGCCTCGTGGTCAGCGCCGGCGGGCACGCTCGGCCTCCTCGGCAAAGGCCCGCGGCGCCTCGGCGCGCGCGAGCAGGTGGTCGACGTACGCCGCGGGCGCCGTGCCCGCGAACCAGTCCGCAGGGATCGCGGCCACGACGCGCTCGAGCAGCGGGCGGTGGACGAGCGGCGCGAGGCGCTCGTCGGCCTCGCCGATCGGCCCGGCGCAGTCGAGCAGGACATGGTCGGCGACGAGCGGGAACGGCGCCCGCGGGTCGGCGTGCTCCAGCCCGCCGTGCTGGCGGAAGAGCGCCGCGCCGTGGTCGATGAGCCACAGCTCCCCGTGCCAGACGAGCAGGTTCGGGTTGCGCGGCGTGCGGTCGACGTTCTCCACCAGCGCGTCGAGCCAGACCACCGCGGCGGCGACGTCGGGCGCGGGCGGGCGGCCGGCGGCCGGCGCGTAGGGCAGGGCGCCGGGCAGGAAGTCCAGGCCGGCGTTCAGGCCGCCGCTGGCCTGCACCAGCTCCTGGATCTCGGGATCGGGCTCGGCCCGCGCGAGTTCCACGTCGACGTCGACGAGCACGAGCTCCGGCACGCGCAGGCCCAGCGCCCGGGCGAGCTCGCCGGCGAGGACCTCCGCCACGAGGGTCCGGGAGCCCTGCCCCGCACCGCGCAGCTTCACGACGTAGAGCCCGTCGTCGTCGGCCTCGACCAGCGCGGGCATGGAGCCGCCCTCGCGCAGCGGCGCCACGTAGCGCGTGGCCTGCACGGTGCGCAGCACTAGCGTCCTCGGGTCAGCGAGGCGGCGTGGTCCGGCGCGAACGCCGCGGGCCACCCGCCCGTGTGCCAGAAGACGACGGGGGCCTCGCCGTACGCGCCGCTGCGCGCGCGGTGGATCAACCCGGCCAGCGCCTTGCCGGAGTAGACGGGGTCGCAGACGATCGCCTCGGTCTCTGCCAGCAGGCGGATCGCCGCCAGGCCCTCAGGGGTCGGCGCGCCGTAGCCGGCGCCGAGCTGGTCGTGGTCGAGCAGCAGGTCGGCGGCTGCCACCTCCGCCGGCGCACCGTGCAGCGCGGCGGCCTCGCGGGCCAGCCACGCGTGCAACTCGCCGATCGCCCCGCCGAGATCCTCGATGACGAGCACGCCCCGGATGCGCGGGCCGCGGCCGGCGCGCAGCCGCCCGGCGACCAGGCCGGCGTGCGTGCCGCCCGTGGACGTCGCGTGCACGAGCTCGGCGGTCTCGACGCCTCGCGCGTCGAGCTGGGCCAGCAGCTCGTCGTAGGCATCGGCGAAGGCGGCGGCGCCGACCGGGGTCGAGCCGCCCGCCGGCAGCACCACCGGATGCGCGCCCGCCGCCCGCAACCGGGCGGCCTCCGTCTCGGCGCGCTCGGCCAGCGCGGCCCAGTCGGTGGTGCCGGCGTGCACGAGCTCGGCGCCGAACAGCCGGTCGAGGAGCACGTTGCCGGACGGCGGCCCGTGCGGCTCGTCACCGCCCAGCACCAGGACGCAGCGCCATCCCAGGCGCGCGCACGCCGCGGCCGTGGCCCGCGCGTGGTTGGACTGCGCGGCGCCGAGCGTCACGACGGCGTCGGCGCCCTGCGCCCGCGCCTGCGCCAGCGTGCGCTCGAGCTTGCGGACCTTGTTGCCCGCGAAGCCGGGCCCGAGGACGTCGTCGCGCTTGCACAGCACGCGCGCGCCGACCGCGGCCGAGAAGCGTGGCAGCTCGTGCAGGGGCGTGGGCAGGTCGACGAGCGCGAGGCGGTCCGGCAGCACCCGCCGAACCTACCCGCGCGGCAGGCGTCAGGCGGCCGGCGCGAGGATCCGCAGCGCGGCGCTGACGGGCACGTGCCCGGCCCGCAGCGGCAGGGGCGCGGCCGGCACCGGGTCCGGTGTCCCGGCGAACGGCGGCAGCGGTGGGAACACGCCGAACCACTCGGGGGCGAAGCGCATCCGCGCAGGCGTCGCGACGGTGGTCAGTCGCCGCTGGACCCGGCCCGCCGCCCAGGCCGCGGCGAGCGGCGCCGGCCAGTGCACGCCGTAGCGCGCGCGCACCCAGGCGGGGAGCGTCGCGACGGTGGCCACGCCGACGAGCGGGCCCAGGACGTTGGCTGGCGGCGGCAGGTGCGGGCGGCGCAGGCCGTCGAGGGCGATCGAGCGCGCGCGATCGGACAGCTGCAGCGACCCGTCCCGCCGGCGGTCCTCGATCAGCGCGTGCACGCCGGCCCAGTCGGCCGGCATCTGGTCCTCTTCGAGCCCGAACAGGCGGCCCATGATCCGCATGTCGCGCCAGAACGCCTCGCCCAGGTCGCGGTCGTCGGCCACGAACTCGCGGTACCAGCACCACGCCGAGTCGGCCGTCGTGGCCAGCGTCCACAGCAGGTGCTCGGGGTCATCGGCGGCGTAGGGGGTGCCGTCGGGCAGCGTCCCGCGCACCTGGGCGTGGCCCGCGCGGACGCCGGCCATCATCCGCTGGATCTCGCCCGCGTCCTCGTGGAAGTAGATCCGGTTCAGGGTCAGGCGCGTGCGCTCCAGCCGCCGCAGCGTGTGCGCGCGCGAGTCGAACATGTCGGTGTGCTCGAGGAAGCCCGCGGTCATGGCGGGACTCAGCGCCTGGAGCATCAGCGCGCGGAAGCCGCCGAGCTGCACGAGGTTCTCGCGCCCGACGAGGCGCAGCGCGCTGTCGCGCGGGAACGGGAGCGGGACGTCGATCGTGTCTGCCAACACCTGTTATCAGAATACGGGTGTTGTCAAACTGCCGGGCATGGGCGTCTACGGCGGGGTGACGGCGGAGGACCGGCGGGCGGACCGCCGCGAGCGGCTGCTCGACGCGGCTCTCGAGCTCCTCGGCACCGACGGGGCATCGGCCGCGACGGTCCGCGGGGTATGCGCGGCGGCCGGCCTCACGCCGCGGTACTTCTACGAGAGCTTCAGCTCGATCGACGAGTTGCTCGTGGCGGTCTTCGACCGCATCGCCGCCGAGGCGCTGCCGGTCGCGCTCGCCGCGGCCGACGCGGCGCCGCACGACGCGCGCGCCAAGGCGCGCGCGGCCCTCGGCGCGTTCGCCGAGCACCTCCTGGCCGATCAGCGCCGGGCGCGCGTCGCGTTCGTGGAGGCGCTGGGCAGCGAGGCGCTCATGCGCCGGCGCCTCGACGCGCTGCGCGGTCTGGCGGCCCTGCTGGCCGACCGCGGGCGGGAGTTCTACGGAGCGCAGCCCGGCACCGAGCGCCTCGTGGACACCACGGCGTACCTGCTGGTCGGCGGGGTCGTCGAGCTCTTCGTCGCCTACATCGAGGGCGACATCGAGGCCCCGCTCGACGAGCTGCTCGACGACCTCACCGAGCTGTTCGTCGCGGTGGGCGAGGCCGCCGCCGCCCTGGGGCGCCGGCGGATGCGCGGCGGCACTTGAGCCCGGCCCGCCGGGGTGGGACGATCGCGCCCACCAGCATCCAGCGAAGGGAGCCGCACCATGGAGTCCTCCGGGCAGGCCCGGGTCCTCGTCGTCGCCCACCGCACCGCCGCCACCCCGGCGCTCCTGCACGCCGTCAAGGAGCGCGCCGCCCGCGGCCCTGCTCGGTTCACGCTGCTGGTCCCCAACCCCGCCCGCGGCCTGCACCGCGCGGTCGACCCGGAGGACCAGGACCGCAGCGAGGCGGAGGCCACGCTCGCGCTCGCGCTGCCGCTGCTCGAGGAGGCCGCCGGCTCGCCGGTCGAGGGCATGGTCGGCGACGCCAACCCGCTGGACGCCGTCCAGGACGCCGTGAACCTCCACGGCTTCGACGAGATCATCGTCTCGACGCTGCCCAAGCGCGTGTCGCACTGGCTGCACATGGACCTGCCGGCGAAGCTCAACGGCCTCGGCCTGCCCGTGACGACGGTGACGGCGAAGGGTCCGGAGCGCACGCCGGCGCCGGCGTAGCCACGGCCCGTGCACGTGAACCCGGAGTTGATCCCGCGTGGCGGGATCAACTCCGGGTTCGGTGACGTGCGGGCGCGCGCGGGCTCAGACGCCGAAGATCGCGAGGTGCACGAGCCCGGCGCCGAAGCCGAGCACCGCACCGTGGAGGACGAGCAGCCACTCGTCCTCCTTCATCGCCGTGCGGAGCATCTCGCTGAAGTCCTCCGACGGCAGCTCGCGCATGCGCGCCGCGATGAGCGCGTGGACCTTGGCCGACTGCAGGCGGCTGAACTCGGGGTCGGTCATCGGCGTCATCGTGTAGTCGACGCCCTCGACGGCGACGCCCTCGCGGATCGCGTCGTACTCGCGCGTGCCCATGGCGACCCGTACCGCGCCGCGGGCCGGACCCGTCGCGCGGTCGACGGCCGGGCGCAGCGCGTCCTCGATCATCCGACGCGTGCGGTCGGCGCGCGGGCCCCGCAGCAGCTCGTCGCCGATGTTGCCCATGGTCACGATGTCCTGGGCGATCACGTCGGCGTAGACGTCGGCGGCCTCGTGCTGCCGGCGCAGGAACAGGCCGTGCACGATGAAGGGGCCGAACCGGCGGGGTGCGACGGGCTCGAAGATCATCCAGATCGCCAGCCAGTTGGTCCAGTAGCCGATGATCGTGCCGGCGATGGGCAGGACCCACCAGTAGGGCACCGCCTCGACGAGGAAGATCAGCGGGATCCCGCAGACGAGGCCGAAGACGCCGCCGAAGTTGATGATGAACCGCAGCTCCTTGCGGCCCACCTCGAGGAAGATCCGGTTGGCCAGCTCGGGGTGCGCCTCGATGTGGCGGATGACCATCAGCTTGATGTCGAGCAGCTGGTCGATGTTCGTGCCGATGCGGTCGGTCACCGAGCGCACGATGTCCGGCAGCTGCTGCAAGACGCGGGCGTGCACCGCCTCGCGCACGCGGGGGGGCAGGTCGGCCCACAGGCGCGGGTGCTCGCGCTGCATGACCCGCTCGACCAGCTCGCGGATGTCGCGCTGCGCCGTGGCGAGGATGTGCTCGGCGATGTGCTCCGGGTCCAGCTGCGCGTAGAAGTCGCCGGGCGAGCCGAGCTTCGCGATCCCCTTGTCGACCGCGATCGAGCCCATCTTCGCGGCGCGCGACGGGATGATCCCCTGCCAGCCGATCCCGCCCTGCATCACGCCCGGGATGCCCTGCAGCTTGCGCGGCAGCAGCGTCGCCAGGTACGCCAGGCCCGGCACCCGCACGCCCTTGAACGACAGCGGGTTGAACAGCATCCAGATGCCGCTCCAGTTGGTGATGTAGCCGATCGCGCCGGTGAAGAGGGGGATGGTGATCGCCGCGACAAGGCCGCCGGCGTCGACGAGCCCTCCCGAGCTGGCGATCAGGGCAGGCAGGTGCGGCAGAAGTCCTCCCCGAATGGCGTCAGGCGGATGGAGCGGCGGACCGTCTTCCCGCGGCCGGCGCGGCGCAGCGCGGCCGTCACCTCGGGCTGGGCCTCGAGGACCTGGTAGGCGAGCGGGTCCTCGAGCGGCTCGCGCGAGAACCAGATGAGGCCGAGGCGGAAGAGGTTGTTGAGGTAGGCCGGGACGCGGTCCACGTGGCGCAGCCCGGCCTTGCGGCCGATCATCGTGATGCCCGGCGCCATGGTCTGGGCGCCGATGTCCAGCGGCCGCCAGGTCTTGACGTCGACGGCCGGCTCGTCGCCCTCCGTGGACAGCAGGCGCAAGATGCGCGCCTCGTCGGGCGCGAGCTCGTCGAGGATCCGCTCGTAGGCGGGATGCTCGGTCGGCGACTCCTCGTAGTCGACGTCGGCCGAGGCGGCCAGGAGCGCGGCGCCGCGCTGGCGCAGCGTGAGCGGCCGCGCCTCCGCGGCCTGGCGCTCGCGCTCGCGGTCGCGGTCGCGGTCGCGGTCGCGGTCGAACACGCGCCCCGGCACGACGCGTCCGACGCGGTCGTCGAGATCCGCCACGCCGAGCGCGCTGCGCGCCTGCTCGCGCAGGGTGGTCTCCGCGTCGGCCAGCAGGTCCCCGATGCCCTCGCCGCGCACCGCCGCCCGCGCGACGCGCGCGCCCGCGCGCGCGCCGGAGGTCAGCGTCCAGCTCAGCGTGCGCAGGTACGCGTCGCCCGCGAGCCGCGCGAGACCGGGGGCGAGTCGCAGCAGGTCCGCCGCACCGGGTGCCGCGGCCCCGTTGACGTACGCCGCGTCGTCGGCGCCGGCGTGCACCGACGAGCCGTTGCGGCGCTCGTCCTCGAGCCGGGCGCG
>DASPKC010000516.1:0-4714 GCA_035628295.1 Baekduia sp. | reverse complement strand
TGCTGGACGGCGTCGTTGAACTCGAGCAGGCCGTCGTAGCGCAGGTAGACCGCTGCGCCGTCGTCGGTGCGCATCTGGGCGCGGACGTCGAGCCGGACGAAGCCGTCGGGACCGAGCAGCGCCCAGTCGCCGCCCCCGGTGAGGACGGTGCCCCGCAGGCGCTCGCCGGTCACCGGCCCGTCGATCGCCTCGAAGAACATGCGCGTGCCGAGCGGCCCGGGCCCGATCTCGACGGGCGGCTTGAGCATCGCGGTGTACGTGAACTCGTGCTCCAGATCCATGGTGCAGGCGACCGTACGGCGGCGCGGCCATCCGCGCCCAGGGCGGATCCCCACAACCGCGCAGCGCCCGCAGGCGTCTACGGTGTCCTCAGGCAACTCCCAGGGTCGCTGCCGACACTCCCCTCGATGCCCTCCGACGCCTCCGCGCATCGCGTCCTCGTCGTCGACGACGAGCCCAGCATCTCCGACGTCATCTCCATGGCCCTGCGCTTCCAGGGCTTCGAGGTGGCGACCGCGGCCACGGGCGAGGAAGCGCTGGCCTGCGTCACGCGCTTCCGGCCGCACCTCATCGTGCTCGACGTGATGCTGCCCGACATGGAGGGCTTCGAGGTCGCCGAGCGCCTCGGCGCCGAGCGCGCCGGCGTGCCGATCATCTTCCTCACCGCCCGTGACGCAACCGAGGACAAGCTGCGGGGCCTGACCACGGGCGGCGACGACTACGTCACCAAGCCGTTCAGCCTCGAGGAGCTCGTCGCCCGCATCCGCGTGGTGCTGCGCCGCGCGGGCCACGCGGACGATGCGACGAGCGTCCTGCGCTTCGAGGACCTCGAGCTCGACGAGGACACCCGCGAGGTCTCGCGGGGCGGGGAGCTCGTCGAGCTCACCGCCACCGAGTTCCGCCTGCTGCACTACCTGCTGCGCAACCCGCGGCGCGTCCTCACCCGCGCGCAGATCCTCGACCACGTGTGGGAGTACGACTTCGGCGGCGACGCGCGCGTGCTGGAGACCTACGTGAGCTACCTGCGCAAGAAGCTCGACAAGCTCGGCCCGCCGCTGATCCACACCGAGCGCGGGGTCGGCTACGCCCTGCGCGCGCCGAGGCGCTGAGCGGTGTCGCTGCGGGCGCGCCTGGTCGCGACCCTGCTGGCGCTCGCCGCCGTCGGCATGGTGGTGCTGGCCGCCGTCACGTACACGTCGCAGCGCGACTTCGAGCTCGACCGCATCGACGACCAGACACGGGCCGCGCTGCCGGCCATCGGCGCCGCGCTCGAACGCGCCGGCGGCTTCCGGCCGGCGTTCGACGGGCGCGGCGGCCACGGGCCGGGCCACCGCCCCGGCGGTCCCGAGGCCAACCTGCCCCCGGGGACCTACGGCGAGCAGCGCGACGGCTCCGGCCGGGTCCTGGCGCGCGTGGCCCTCGACTACGGCGCGGAGACGTTTCCCATCCCCGACGTCCCGGCCGATCTCGCCGCGGGCGAGGTCCGCACCGTCGATGCGGTGGGCGGCGACCTGCGCTACCGGGTGCAGGCGTTCCCCTCGCGCGCGACCGCGGGCGTCACGATCGTGGCCGTGCCGCTGGCCGCGGTCGAGGAGACCCTCGACCGCCTGCTGCTGGTCGAGGCGCTGGTGATCGGCGGCGTCCTGCTGGCGCTCGCCGCGCTGGCCAGCGCCCTGGTCCGGCTCGGCCTCCGCCCGCTGGACCGCATCGGCACAACCGCGGGCGCGATCGCCGGCGGCGACCTCTCGCACCGCGTCGACGTGGCCGATCCGCGGACCGAGGTCGGGCGGCTGGGCCTCTCGCTGAACGCGATGCTCGGGCGGCTGGAGGACGCGTTCGCCGAGCGCGAAGCGAGCGAGCAGCGGCTGCGGACCTTCCTGTCGGACGCCTCGCACGAGCTGCGCACGCCGCTGGCGGCGATCCGCGGGTACGCCGAGGTGTTCCGGATGGGCGCGGCGGCCGACCCGGAGGACCTCGCACGCGCGATGCGGCGCATCGAGGAGGAGGCGGCGCGGATGGGGGTCCTGGTGGAGGACCTGCTCGTGCTCGCGCGCCTGGACGAGGATCGTGAGCAGGTCCGCGAGCGCGTCGACCTGACCGTCCTCGTGCACGACGCCGCGGCCGACGCGCGTGCCATGGATCCCGAGCGCCCTGTCGACGCCGACGACGACGGGCCCCTGCCCGTCCTCGGCGACCCCGACGCGCTGCGCCAGGTCCTGGGCAACCTCGTGCGCAACGCGCTCGTGCACACGCCGCCCGGCACGGCGGTCGAGCTGCACGCCCGTGGTGACGACGGCCACGCGGAGCTCGAGGTGCGCGACCACGGCCCGGGGCTGCCGCCCGGCGACCCGCAGGCGCTCTTCGAGCGCTTCTGGCGTCAGGAGGGCGGGCGCAAGCAGGGCCCGGCCGGGGCCGGCCTCGGTCTGGCGATCGTGCACGGGATCACGACGCGCCACGGCGGCACGGTCACGGCCCGTGACGCCGACGGCGGCGGCGCGTCGTTCATCGTGCGCCTACCCGTCGCGGGCTGAGCGCGGCGCGCGGTTCTTGTCGACGATGGCAACGATGATGAGCCCGAAGGCCGCGGCGCGGACCAGGTAGACGAGGGTCCGGGCCTCGCTGTCGTCGTCCAGCGCCAGGAGCACCCCTCGGTTGACCGCGAAGATCGCGAAGGCCGTCGCGAACAAGGCGAAGAAGCGGTCACCGGTCTGGCGGTGGAACCGCCAGAAGAAGAGGGCGATCGCCGCGGCGGCGACGACGGCGCCGCCCTGCAGGGCTTCGGTCATCGCCGCCGTTGCCCTCCCGTGGCGTCGACGATGAGTCCGCCGAGCAGCAGGAGCAGACCGGCGAGCGCCGATCCGGCGCGCAGCGCCGAGAGGTCGGTGTCGGGAACCACCTCGAGATCGACCACGAGCAGCACGTTGTTGAGGGCCAGCAGCGCGAAGCAGCCGAAGCTCCACAGCAGCAGCGACGCGGGCGCGCGCCGGTGCGCGCGCAGCAGTAGGACCGCGCACGCGGTGCTCGCGACGGCGCAGAGGACGTAGACCGCGGTGGCCATCAGGCGTCGTCCTCGTCGTCGCGGCGCAGGCGGAACGCGTCGGCGAAGCGCTCAGCCGAAGACGGCTCGGGACGGTAGATCAGGGCGATGACGCGCGTGCGACGGCGGGCGAACGCCTCCGCGAGCGCGTCGATCGTGCGGCGGGTCCGCTCGTCGCCCGGTGCGTAGCGGTAGGCCGGCGCGTCGTGGGCGCCCTCCCGCGCGGCGAGCCCGAGGACGACGAGCGCCTCGAGATGCCCGGCGACCCACCCCTCGGACTGGTAGAGCCGGGCGCTGGCCTCCTGGGGGGTCCATGCGCGGTCCTGGTGCTCGCGCAGCAGCAGCAGGAGCTCGAGCTCGTTGACGGAGCGGATGACGTCCGCGACGAACCGGCGGACGTCCGGGGACAGGGGGTCGTTCGGCACGACGCGGGCGGGACCGTACCTGGCCGGCGTGGCTCGTGGCAGCGAGCCCGGAGTTGATCCCGCCTCGCGGGATCAACTCCGGGCTCACCTGCGCAGCAGCCGCTCGTGCAGCTCGCGGTGACGCTGCGCGACAGCCGCCACGTCGGCGGTGCGCGACCGCGCGTCGAACCAGCCGCGGGCCAGCGCCGGGGCGCCGGGCACGGCCACGCGCCGCACGGCGGCGGCCAGCTCGCCGGCGTCGGCGCGCGCGCAGACGGTGCCGTTGACGCCCTCGGCGATCAGCTCGGTCGCGGCGTTGTCGGGCCCGGCGACGAGCACCGCCGGGAGCCCGTGGGCCGCCGCCTCGAGGACCACGAGCCCGAAGCCCTCGCGCTCGCTGGGGGCCAGCAGCGCGCTCGCGCGCAAAAGCGCCGCCGAGACCTCCGGCCAGGGGGCGAAGCCGGCGAAGCGCACGGCGTCGCCGACGCCGGCCCGCAGCGCGGCCGACTCCAGCCGCCCGCGCTGCGGCCCGTCGCCGAAGACGACCGCCCGCCACGACGGGTCCTGCGCGCGCAACGCCGCCAGCACCGGCGCGACCAGGTCGGCGCGCTTCTCCTCGACGAGCCGCCCGGCGAAGACCAGCAGCCGCTCGCGCGACCCGCCGATTGCCGCGGGGTCCGGGGCGCGGTCGGGCAGGAACTCGTCCAGGCGCACGACGTCGCGCGCGCCCGCCGCGCGCAGGCGCCGCTCGTGCAGGGCCGAGAAGACGACGCTCGCCGTCGCGCCCCGGACGGCGGTCTGCTGCGCCACCCAGCGCGCGTCGCCCCCGAGGCCGGGCCACAGCCGCCGCCAGCGCTCGCGGCGCAGCACCTCGTGCCAGTCGACCACCAGCGGCACCTGCCGGTGAGCGCGCAGGGCGCCCAGCGCGGCGGCCGGGGCGAAGGGCGGAAAGCAGGCGCAGTGCACGACGTCGTAGCGCCCGCCCTGGCGGGTCAGGTGGGCGGCGAGCCCGGCCGCGTAGGAGCGCGGCGCCGGCCCGCGGGAGACCGCGACCACGTCCACACCGTCCTGTACGCGCGGGCCGTCCCAGGCGCCCGCCGTCAGGTACGTGACGGCCGCCTGGCGCGCCAGCTCCCGTGTGAGCGCCCAGTAGTAGCGCTGGGCGCCGCCGACCGTCTCGGGGTAGCGGTGGCTGAACGCGAACGCGACGCGCATCAGGCGGCGTGCAGCTGCGTGACGAGCTCGTCGACCGACCGGCAGACCATCCCCCCGG
>DASPKC010000515.1:0-12813 GCA_035628295.1 Baekduia sp. | reverse complement strand
GCGCGTACTGGTACTCGGTCTCGCGCTCCCAGATGACCCGCCCGTCCTCGTCGCCTGTCGCCTTCACCGTGCCGGGCGGCACGGCCAGCAGCAGCGCGAGGCCCGCCGGCGCCAGGATCGTGCGCCGCAGCGGCCGCAGGCCGAGCAGGGCGACGAGCCCGCACGCGAGCGAGAAGACCACGAACGTGCGCTGTGTCCCCAGCTCGGGGATCAGCAGGAGCGCCGCCAGGAAGACGCCGACCAGCGAGCCGGCGGTCGAGACGGCGTACAGCCGGCCGGCGACCGTCCCCGCCTCCTCCACGCGCGTCACCGCCAGGCGCACCGCGTAGGGCGCGACCATCCCGAGCACCACCAGCGGCGCGGCCACGAGGACCAGGACCGTCAGCAGCGAGCCGGCCGCGGCCCCGACGTTCACGGAGTCCAGCGCGTCGACCGACACGCGCAGGACCGGCTCGGCCACGAACGGGACGACCGCGAGCAGCGCCGCCCCCACCACCACGACACGCGCGAGGCCACGCAGCGTCGGGTCGCGGTCGGCCCAGCGGCCCCCGATCCAGTAGCCGATGCTGAGCGCCACCAGCACGGTGGCGATCGTGTTGGCCCAGACGATCGTCGACGAGCCGAACCACGGAGCGAGCAGCCGCGCGGCCGCGATCTCCGACCCCAGGGTGGCCGCGCCGACGACGAACGCGATGAGGAAGATCGCGCTGCGGGCGGGCATCCGCGGGCGAGGGTACCGTCCCCGCGGTGGCCCTCCTCTCGATCTGGCGTGCGTGACGGCGCCCGGCTGGGACGCGCTCCTCGAGGCCGACCGCCGCCACGTCTGGCACCCGTACGGGCCGATGCCGGCGGCGGCGCCGGCGCTGCCCGTCGTCGCGGCGCAGGGGGTGCGCCTCGAGCTGGCCGACGGGCGCGAGCTCATCGACGGCATGGCCTCGTGGTGGTGCGCCGTGCACGGCTACCGCCACCCGGCGCTCGACGCGGCGCTGCAGGACCAGGCGTCGCGCATGGCCCACGTCATGTTCGGCGGCCTCACCCACGAGCCCGGGATCCAGCTCGCGCAGCGCCTCGTCGCCCTGACGCCCCCCGGGCTGGAGCACGTCTTCTTCGCCGACAGCGGGTCGGTGGCCATGGAGGTCGCGCTGAAGATGGCGCTGCAGGCCCGCCCGGGCCGCGGGCGCGTGCTGACGGTCCGCGGCGGCTACCACGGCGACACGTTCGGGGCGATGGCCGTGTGCGACCCCGTCGGGGGCATGCACGCGCTCTTCACGGGCTCGCTGACCGAGCACGTCTTCGCCGCGCGGCCGCCGGACGGCTTCGACGCCCCCCTGGACGACACGTGGGCCGCGGAGGTGCGCGAGCTGGCCGCCCGGCACGCCGGCGAGCTCGCGGCGATCGTCGCCGAGCCGGTGGTGCAGGGCGCGGGCGGCATGCGCTTCCACAGCCCGGCGTGCGTCCGCCTGCTGCGCGAGGTGTGCGACGAGCACGGCCTGCTCCTGGTGCTCGACGAGATCGCCACGGGGTTCGGCCGCACGGGAGCGCTCTTCGCCTGCGAGCACGCCGGCGTGGCGCCGGACGTCCTGGCGGTCGGCAAGGCGCTGACCGGCGGCTACCTGACGCTGGCGGCGACGCTCTGCACGCCCGAGGTGGCGCGCGCCATCAGCGACGGCGAGGGCGGGGCGCTCATGCACGGCCCGACGTACATGGCCAACCCCCTGGCGTGCGCGGTCGCCCTGGCGTCGACCGGGCTGCTGGCCCAGGGCGCGTGGCGCGACGACGTGGCCCGCATCGAGGAGGGCCTGCGCCACGGCCTGGAGCCGGCGCGCGAGCTTCCCGGCGTCGCCGACGTCCGGGTCCTGGGTGCCATCGGAGTGCTGCAGCTCGAGCAGCCGGTGGAGGTGCCCGCGGCCACCGCGGCGGCCGTCGAGCGCGGCGTCTGGCTGCGGCCGTTCCGCGATCTGGTCTACACGATGCCGCCCTACGTGACGGCCGACGAGGACGTCGCACGCATCGCGGACGCCGTCCTGGCCGCCGCCCGGGTAGGTTGCAGGCGATGAGCGATCAGGCCACCGCCCAGAAATGGATCTGCGAGTCCTGCGGCTACATCTACGAGCCGGAGGAGGGCGACCCCGACGGGGGCATCCCGCCCGGGACCGCGTTCGAGGACATCCCCGACACGTGGTTCTGCCCCGTGTGCGGCGCGCGCAAGAAGGACTTCGTCCCCTACGACGACTGAGCCGGTGGAGATCGACGCCCCCGAGCCCGGCACGTCCCTGAACGCGGGACCGGCCGTCACGCCGCGCCAGGCGGCGTCGATCATCCTGCTGCGCGGCGGGGGCGAGACGCTCGAGCTCCTGCTGGTGCAGCGCACGCCCAAGGCGAAGTTCATGGGCGGCGTCTGGGTGTTCCCCGGCGGTGCGGTCGACGCCCACGAGGGCGAGGGCGACGAGGCCCACCGCATCTGCGCGGTGCGCGAGCTCGAAGAGGAGGCCGCGGTCGGGGGCGTCCGCGCCGACGAGCTCGTGAAGTTCTCGCGCTGGATCACGCCGCCGGAGGTCTCGGTGCGCTTCGACACGCACTTCTTCCTGGCCCACGTCCCCGACGGCGTCGAGCCCGCGGTGGACGGCGAGGAGTGCGTGGACCTCGGCTGGTTCACGCCGCAGGACGCGCTGCGCGCCCACGAGGAGGGTCGCATCCTCCTCGTCTTCCCCACGATCAAGCACCTGGAGCAGCTCTCGGCGTTCGCCAGCGCGCACGAGCTGCTCGAGTTCGCCCGCGGCCGCGAGGTCGTGGCCGTGGAGCCGCGCGTCGTCATGAGCGGCGAGACCGCCCGCGTGCTGCTGCCCGGCGAGCCGGGCTACGACGAGCAGGGTTGACGCGCCGGCCCTCCGAGGAGGAGGGTCGGGCCATGGGTCTCACCGTCGCCGTCACCGGTCCCACAGGGGAGATCGGCAAGCCGTTCATGCGCGCGCTGGACGCGGCGCCCGAGGTCGACCGGGTCGTGGGGATGGCGCGCCGGCCGTTCGACCCGGCGGCGCACGGCTGGCAGAAGGTCGAGTACCGCCGCGGCGACGTGCTGGACCGCGCCTCCGTCGACGAGCTCTGCGCCGGCGCCGACGTCGTCGTGCACCTGGCGTTCATCATCGTGGCCGGCTCGTCCGACAGCGAGCGCATCAACCTCGAGGGCTCGCGCAACGTCTTCGAGGCCGCGGTGGCCGCCGGCGCGCAGCGCCTCGTCTACGCCAGCTCCGTGGCGGCCTACGGGTTCCCGGAGCTCGACCGGCCGATCACCGAGGAGGACCCGGCCGCCGGCAACGACCGCCACCCGTACTCCCACCACAAGGCCGAGGTCGAGGCGGTGCTCGAGGAGGTCCTCGACGGCTCGCAGACCGACGAGTACCTCCTGCGGCCGTGCATCGTCGCCGGGCCCGAGGCGCCGCTGCTGATCAACGCCCTGCCGTACATCACGATCTCGGACAGGCTGCCCGGCGCGGTGCGCGCCCTGTTCGACCAGGTACCGGTCCTCAAGCCCGTGCTGCCCGACCCGGGCGTGCCCTTCCAGCTCGTCCACCACGACGACGTCGCCCAGGCCCTGCTGGCCTGCGTGCTGGGCCGGGGCGCCCCGGGCGCCTACAACATCGCCGCCGACGGCGAGCTGCGTGTGGCCGACCTCGCCGACGCCCTGGGCTGGTACAGCGTGCCGCTGCCCGAGCTGGCGGTGGACGCGACCGCCGAGGTCGTGGCCCGCCTGCCGTTCCTGCCCGACGAGGCGACCTGGGTGGAGGCGGTCCGCCGCCCCACGCTGATGGACACCGCCAAGGCGCGAGCCCAGCTCGGCTGGACGCCGCAGCACGACGCGCGCGAGACGCTGCGCGAGACCGTCATGGCCGCCCGGCCGCAGGCGCTGCGCTGACGCGTCAGCGCGCGACGACCTGGACCGGGACCGAGAAGCGGCGCTCGGCCTCGCTGGCCAGCTCGTCCTCCTGGTAGCGCTGAGCCTCGTCGCCGCCGCGCGCGAAGACGACGACGCGGTCAGCCGGGTAGGTCGCCAGCGCGTCCTGGAGGGCGAGCAGCGGATCGCTCTCCCCCGTCTGCGACATGGTCCGCGCGCCGGCCTCCTTGAGCGCCTGGGCGGTCTGCTCGGCGGTCGACTCCGCGTCGGCGATCGCCTCGTCGGAGTCCGACATCCAGAAGGCCATCGCGGACTCGCTGACGGCCGGGGACACCACGAGCACCTCGGCGCCTTCGACGTCGTCGTCCAGGGCGGCGCGGACGTCGTCGGCGCCGACCGGGTCGGTCGCGAGCACGAGCAGCTTCATGTCCGGGTCCGTACCCGGGCGTGTGGGGGGCGACACGCCGCGCACCTCAAGGGCATGCCGCCCCTGCGCGTGGAGGTCTGGTCGGACATCGACTGTCCGTGGTGCGCCACCGGACACGCGCGGCTGCGCGAGGCGATCGCCGGCGAGCCGGCCGGCAGCGTCGAGGTCGTGCACCGCGCCTTCGAGCTGCACCCCGACGGCCAGCCGGGGACGCGCGCCGCCCATCAGCTGCTCAAGGTCGCCGAGCACCTCGGCCGGGGCCCGGAGGCGCTCGAGGCGCTGTTCGAGGCCGCCCACGAGGAGCGCCGCCCGGTCGGCGACCCGGACGTCGCCGCGGTGGTCGTCGCCCGGGCCGCGGGGCTCGATGCGTTCGTGCTGCGCACGGCGCTCGACGAGGACATCGGGCTGCCGGAGGTCCTCGCCGATGAGGAGCAGGCCGCGCGGCTCGGCGTCCGGGCCGTCCCGTTCTTCCTCGCCGGCGGACGCATCGCGGTCCGCGGCGCGCAGGAGGCGCCCGTCCTGCGCCGGCTGCTGGCCACGGCGCGCGAGCGCGCCGGCGCCGGCGCCGGCGCCTGAACCGACCGGAACCTGACGGCCCGCGCGCTACGGTCCTGCCTCACACCGTCGCGATGCACCACCGAGACCCCGAGCACCCGCCGCCGCACAAGCTCATCGCCGGCCTCCAGGCCCGTCGCGAGCGCCACCGTCAGCGCCACCTGCTGCTGCGCGTGCTCGTGGTGGTCAACGGCCTCGCCCTCCTGATCGGCGGGGTCGTGATGCTCGTGCTGCCGGGCCCGGCGCTGGTGGTCATCCCGCTGGGGCTCGCGATGCTCGCGCTGGAGTTCGTCTGGGCCGAGCGGCTGCTGCACGTCTCGCTGCACCACGCCGAGAAGGCGCGCCGCAAGGCCGCCGCCACCACCGGCCGCCAGCGCGGCATGGCGGCCGCCGGGACCGCGGCCGCCGCCGGCGCCGTCCTGACGGCCGTCCTGGTCCTCGGCGTCAACCTGCCTGTCGTCCCGGTCATCTGACCGGGCCCGCGTCCCTCAGGCGGCCGCGCCCTCGAAGCGGTAGTCGTCGAGCGGGAAGCGCGCGCTGCGCCAGGCGGCCTCGATGGTCGTCGACGGTCGGAACGGCACGTCGCCGTGCGCGTCGAAGTAGTAGCTGTTGGCCGTCGCGCAGCTGCCGCGGAAGAACACCTGCCGATGGCGGCGGCCGAGCATCTGGGCGAAGAAGCGCTCGTTGGCCTCGGGCCTGACCTCGACGCGCGTGGCGCCGCGGTCGCGCGCCCGGCGCAGGCAGCGCACCACGTGGCGCGACTGGTTCTCGATGAGCGTGAAGTACGACGAGCCGTTGTAGCCGTAGGGCCCGAGCAGGAGGAACAGGTTCGGGAACCCCGGGACGCTCACGCCCTCGTAGGCGTGCAGGCGGTGCTCGAGGAAGTGCGCGCCGAGGTCGGCGCCGCCGGCGCCCTGCACCGGGAACGGCGGCATGTTCTCGGGCTCGAAGACCTTGAAGCCCGTCGCGAGCACCAGGACGTCGACCTCGTGCTCGGTGCCGTCGGCCGTCCGCACCCCGCGCTCGGTCACGCGCTCGATCGGGTCGACCACGAGCTGGACGTTCTCGCGGTTGAACGTCCGGTAGTACGAGTTGTGGAAGGTCGGCCGCTTGCAGCCCAGGCTGTAGCCCGGCGTCAGCTTCGTCCGCAGCTCCGGGTCCTGGACCTGGTCGCGCAGGTGCTTGAGCGCGAGCTTCTCGCTCGCACGCGCCAGCGGGAGGACGTCGGCGAAGTGCGCGGCGAGCGGGAAGGTCGCCTCGACGTAGCCGTGGCTGACCATGCGGCCCGCCCACTTGGCCCCCGGGAGCTTCCCGAGCGCCCAGCGCAGCGGCTCGGGCAGCGCCGCGTCGGGCTTGGGCAGGCACCAGACCGGCGTGCGCTGGAAGACGGTGAGGTCCGCCACCTCCGCCGCGATGGCCGGGATGAGCTGGACGGCGGAGGCCCCGGTCCCGATCACCGCGACGCGCCTGCCGGCGAACTGCACGTCGTGGTCCCAGCGGGCGGTGTGGACGGTGGCCCCCCGGAACGTCTCGAGGCCCGCGATCTCGGGCGGCTTGGGCTGCGCGAAGACCCCGGTGGCCCCGACCACGTGGCGCGCCGTCATGGTCGACCCGTCGCCGAGCGCCAGCGACCACTGCCGGCCCGCGTCGTCCCACGCCGCCTGGGCGACCTTGGTGCGCAGGCGGATCTTCGGGCGCAGGCCGAAGGCGTCGGCGCAGTGCTCGGCGTAGGCCTTCAGCTCCTGGCCCGGCGCGTAGACGCGCGTCCAGTCCGCCCGCTGCGCGTAGGAGTACTGGTAGCTGAACGACGGGATGTCGACCGCCACGCCGGGATAGGTGTTCCAGTGCCAGGTCCCCCCCACGCCGTCGGCCTCGTCGAGCAGGACGAGGTCGTCGAAGCCCGCGCGCGTCAGGGCGCGCCCGGCGCCGAGGCCGCCGAACCCGGCGCCGATGATCGCGACCTCGACGTCGGGACGGGCATGGGACGTGGGCAAGGGCTCCTCCTAGGGCGTGGGGAGCTCGACCGGGAGGTCGAGCAAGGTGGCACCGTAGCTCTTCCCCTGCGGGTCGAGTCGCAATGACGACGTGCCGCCGCGCCCCCCGAGCACGTCGCCGAGCACGATGTTGATCGCGCCCATGCCCGGCAGCTCCCAGCGGCGGACGTCGCCCTGCAGCCACGGACCGAAGAGCTCCGCAACGCGCGCCGCGGTCACCTGGTCGCGCAGGACCGCCACGAACTCCGGGCGCCGCGCGATGAGGCCGATGTTGGCGTCGTTGCCCTTGTCGCCGCTGCGCGCCCACGCGATCTCGCGCAGCGCGACGGTGCGCCCGCGGCCCGTGCCGGGCGCGGCGCCTGCCTCGGGCTCCGGCAGGACAGGCGTCGAGCGCACCGCGCCGCCGCCCGGGGCGACGGCCACCGCCTCGCGCTCACCGTCGAGCGTCACCGTCACCGGCACCGCCGCCTTGTCGACCAGCACGTGCAGCAGCCGGATCACCGGCGAGGCCTTCGGCCGGCCGCCGACGAACCCGGTCATGCCCTGCGCCACCAGGCCGAACGGGGCGAACTCGCGGCCGAGCAGCGCCAGGGCGTCGCGCTCCGAGTGCTTGGCCGCGATCTTGACCACCGCCTCACGGCCGGGCACGTGGCCCCCGGCGGGCGCCGCCAGGTCTCCCCCGCCCACCACCTCGACGCTCGTCTCGCTGAACGGCGCGAAGCCCGCCTCCTGCGCCAGGCGCCCGCCGCGGGCCAGGACCGCCTCGCCTGCCCGCCGCGCACGGCCCGCCGCGTCGCCGCCCGCGAACGTGGCGGTGCCGGTCAGCCGGAAGCCGTCGAGCGCCGTGGTCGTGACCTTGTAGGTGGCGGTCGGCGCCGCGCCGCGCGCACCGGTGACCAGGACACGGTCGGGCCCCTCCTGCTCCAGGCGCACGTCGCGCCAGTCGCAGACGACGTCGGGCATCACGTACGCGCCGGGGTCGCCGATCTCGTAGAGGAGCTGCTCCCCCACGGTCGCCGGCGTGACGAGCCCGCCCGTGCCGGCCGGCTTGGTGATGACGGCCGAGCCGTCGGCGCGGCACTCGGCGACCGGGTAGCCCATGTCGTCCCAGCCGGGCACCTGCTCCCAGTCGGTGAACAGCCCGCCCACGCTCTGCGGCCCGCACTCGAGGATGTGGCCCACGAGCGTTCCTGCCGACAGCAGGTCGTGGTCGTCGTCGCCCCAGCCGAACTCGTGCAGCAGCGGGCCCAGGACGACGGCCGAGTCGACGCAGCGGCCGGTGACCACGATGTCGGCGCCGCGGTCCAGCGCCACGGCGACCGGCCGCGCACCGAGGTAGGCGTTCATCGTCAGGACCTGCTCGGGCAGCTCCTCGCCGGTGAACATGTCGCGCACGCCCGCGGCGCGCAGCTCGTCGTGGCGGCCGGCCACGTCGTCGCCGTCCACGTGCGCGACGCGCAGCGGCACGCCGGCCGCGGCGGCGGCGGCGCGCAGCGCGGCGGCGCACGCCGCCGGGTTCAGGCCGCCGGCGTTCGTGACGACCTTGATGCCCCGCTCGTGCAACTCGCCGAGCAGCGGCCCGAGCGCCTGGACGACGTCGGGGATGTAGCCGCCGGCCGGGTCCTTGGCCCGCGCCCGCGCGAGCAGCGCCATCGTGATCTCGGCCAGGTGGTCGGCGACCAGGTAGTCGATGGCCGCGCCGCGCACGAGCTGCTGCGCCGCCGCGGGCGAGTCGCCCCACGCGCCGGCCCAGCACCCGAGGACGACCCTCTCGCGCACCGCCGCTCAGCCCTCGTCCTCGATGGCCGCCAGCAGCGTGCCGGCGTCGACCTGCGTGCCGACCGCCACCGGCAGCGTCGTGACCACGCCGTCGGTGGGCGCGACGATCTCGTGCTCCATCTTCATGGCCTCCAGCGCCAGCAGCGGCTGGCCGGCCGTCACGCTGTCGCCCACCGCCACGTCCACCCGCACGACGCTGCCGGGCATCGGCGCCATCAGCGAGCCGGGCGCGGCCTGCGCGCTGGGGTCGGGGAAGCGCTCGGCCTCGACGAGGTCGCACTGGCCGGCGGGGCCGGAGACGTGCACGGCGCGCCCGTCGCCCGTCCGCACGGCGAAGGCCTGGCGCAGGCCGTCGAGCTCGAGGACGACCGCGCCCGCCGTGGCCGACACGAGCCGCACGCGGGCGGCGAGCGGCGCACCGTCCACGACCAGGTGCGCGAGCTCGCCCGCGCGGTCGAACCGGTACCCGACCACCAGGCGCTCGTCGCCATGCTCGAACTCGGCCACCTGGTCCCGCGAGGGGTTGTTGCGCCAGCCGCTGGGCAGCGTCGCGTGCACGCCCGCCGCGGCCCGCCGGCCCGCCTGCCCGGCGAGCGCCGCTGCCGCGGCGGCGGCGCGGCGGTCGCCGTCATCGAGCAGCCCGAGCAGCAGGGCGCCGGCCTCCGGCCGCTCCAGGAACCCCGTGTCGGCCTCGCCGGCCAGGAACGCCGGGTCCTCCAGCAGGCGCACGAGGAAGTCGCGGTTGGTGCGCAGGCCGTCGATGTGCGCCTCGCGCAGCGCCGCCGCGAGCGTCCGCGCCGCCTCGTGGCGCGTCGGGGCGTGCGCGACGACCTTGGCCACCATCGGGTCGTAGTGGACTGAGACGACCGAGCCCGACGCCACCCCCGTGTCGACGCGCAGCCCGGCGCGCTCGGGGAAGGCGAGCGTCGTCAGGCGCCCGGTCTGAGGCAGGAAGTCGGCCGCCGGGTCCTCCGCGTACAGGCGGACCTCGATCGCGTGGCCGGTGAACGCGGCGCCCGCCGGCACCCTCCCGCCCGCGGCGATCTCCAGCTGCGCGCGCACGAGGTCCAGGCCGGTCACCTCCTCGGTGACCGGGTGCTCGACCTGCAGGCGGGTGTTGACCTCCAGGAAGAAGAACGCCCCGTCGTCGCCGAGCAGGAACTCGACCGTGCCCGCACCCACGTAGCCGATGGCCTGCCCGGCGGCCACCGCCGCGGCGCCCATGCGCGAGCGCAGCTCGTCGTCGACGGCGACCGACGGCGACTCCTCGAGGATCTTCTGGTGGCGGCGCTGGACGGAGCACTCGCGCTCGCCCAGGTGCACGACCGCCCCGTGCTGGTCGCCCAGGATCTGGATCTCGACGTGGCGCCCGCGCGGCACGTAGCGCTCCAGCAGCAGCGTGTCGTCGCCGAACGCGTCGGCGGCCAGGCGGCGCGACGAGGTGACGGCCGCCTCGAGGTCCTCGGCGCGCTCGACGACCTTCATGCCCTTGCCACCGCCGCCGGCCGACGGCTTGACCAGCAGCGGGTAGCCGACCGCCGCCGCGGCGTCGCGCAGGGCGGCGCCCTCGAGCCCGCTCGCGTCGACGTCGGGGAGGACCGGCACGCCGGCCTCGGCGAGCAGGCGCTTGGCCCCGAGCTTGGAGCCCATGCGGTCGATCGCGTCCGGCGAGGGCCCGACGAACACGATGCCCGCGTCCGCGCAGGCCTGCGCGAAGCCGGCGTTCTCGGCGAGGAACCCGTAGCCGGGGTGGATCGCGTCGGCGCCGGTGCGCCGGGCCGCGTCGATGATGGCGTCGGCGCGCAGGTAGGACTCGGCCGGCGCGTTGCCGCCGAGCGCCACCGCGCGGTGGGCCATCGCGACGAACGGCGCCTCGGCGTCGGCGTCGGAGAACACGGCGACGGTGGTCATGCCCATCGCCCGCGCCGTGCGCAGGACGCGGCAGGCGATCTCGCCCCGGTTGGCCACCAGCAGCGTGCGGATCTCGCGGTGCATCGCGCTCACATCCGGAAGACGCCGTAGCCCTCGGCGCCGTCGACGGGACCGGAGTGGCAGGCCGACAAGGCCATGCCCAGGACGGTGCGCGTGTCGCGCGGGTCGATGATCCCGTCGTCGTAGAGGCGCCCGGACATCGGCAGGGCCAGCGACTCGTTCTCGATCTGGCCCTCCACGGCCGCGCGCATCTGCGCGTCGGCGTCCTCGTCGAAGGCCTGCCCGCGGGCCTCGGCGGCCGCGCGCGCGACGATCGACAGCACCCCGGCGAGCTGCTGGCCGCCCATCACCGCCACCTTCGCGTTGGGCCAGGTGAACAGGAAGCGCGGCTCGTAGGCCCGGCCGCTCATCCCGTAGTTGCCCGCGCCGTACGAGCCGCCGCAGATCACCGAGATGTGCGGGACGGCCGAGTTCGAGACGGCGTTGATCATCTGCGCGCCGTGCTTGATGATCCCGCGCCGCTCGTACTCGCGGCCGACCATGTAGCCCGTGACGTTGTGCAGGAACAGCAGCGGGACCGCGGACTGGTTGCACAGCTGGATGAACTGCGTCGCCTTCTGGGCCTCCTCGCTGAAGAGGATGCCCTGCTGGTTGGCGATGATGCCGACGGGGAAGCCGTGCACCGCCGCCCAGCCGGTCGTCAGCGAGCTGCCGTACGCCGGCTTGAACTCGTCGTACTCCGACCCGTCCACCACCCGCGCGACGACCTCGCGCATGTCGAACGGCTCCTTGAGGTCGATCGACGCGATCCCGGCGAGCTCGTCGGGGTCGTGCAGCGGCGCGCGCACCGGCAGCACCGAGGCCCCGGGGCCGCGCTTGCGCCAGTTCAGCCGGCGGACCACCTGGCGGCAGAGCCGCAGCGCGTCGGCCTCGTCCAGGGCCAGGTAGTCGGCCAGCCCGGACACCCGTGCGTGCAGCTCCGCGCCGCCCAGCGACTCGTCGTCGGACTCCTCGCCGGTCGCCATCTTCACCAGCGGCGGCCCGCCGAGGAAGACCTTCGAGCGCTCCTGGATGAAGATCGTGTAGTCGGCCATGCCGGGCACGTAGGCGCCGCCCGCGGTGGAGTTGCCGAACACGACCGCGATGTTCGGGATCCCGGCCTGCGAGAGCTGGGTCTGGCGGCGGAATCCCTCGCCCCCCGGGACGAAGATCTCCGACTGGGTGGGGAGGTCGGCGCCGCCGGACTCCACCAGCGAGATGAACGGCAGCCGGTTGCGCTCGGCGATCTCCATGGCCCGCAGCGACTTCTTCAGCGTGTACGGGTTCATGGTCCCGCCACGGACGGTCGACTCGTTGGCGGCGATCACGCACTCGACACCCTCGACGACGCCGATGCAGGTCACGTGGCTGGCGCCCAGGTGGAACTGCGACCCGTACGCGGCGAACGGGCTGAGCTCCAGCAGCGGGCTGTCGCGGTCGACCAGCAGCTCGATGCGCTCGCGCGCCAGCAACTTGCCGCGCTTGCGGTGGCGCTCGACGTAGCGCTCGCCGCCGGCGCCGCGGACCTCGTCGAGCAGCTCGTCGAGCCGGCCGACCAGCTCGAGCATGCCTTCCCGACGGCGGTGGAAGTCCGCCGACGAGCGGTCGACCCGCGTGGCGAGCACCGTCATGTGCGCCGCGCCTCGGCCGGGATGCTGCCGGTCGCCGTCGCGATCTCGCGCGGCGGGAAGGGGTGCTGCGAGACGTCGTGGCCGCGGTCGACGTTGATCACGCTGCCGGTGATCGCGCGCCCGGCCGGCGAGACGACGAACGCGATGGTCTGGGCGACGTCCTCGGGGGCGGTGAAGTCACCGGCCAGCAGCCGGCTGGAGTAGTGGTCCTGGAACTCCTGCGGGTACTTCGTGCGGAACGTCTCGGTCGCCACGACGCCGGGCGCCACGGCGACGAGGTTGATCCCGAAGCGCGCCCATTCGATCGCCAGGACCTTCATCAGGTTCTCCACCCCGGCCCGCGCCGCCGACGAGTGGGCCATGCCCGTCAACCCGGTGTGCGGCGTGAGCGTGACGCTGACCACGCGGCCGCCGCGGCCGCTGGGGATGAAGGCCTTGGTGGCGACGGCGTGTGTCATCAGCCAGGTGCCCTCGAGGTTGAGCCGGACCACGGTGCGAAAGCCCTTGGGCGTGATGTCCTCCGCCGGGGAGAGGAACTGCCCGCCGGCGTTGTTGACGAGGATG
>DASPKC010000514.1:0-7261 GCA_035628295.1 Baekduia sp. | reverse complement strand
CACGGCGCCCATGTCCGCGCCCTCACCGCGGTCAACGCGCCCATGGCCGCGCTCGGCGCGCCCGGCGCCCCGATCGTCCTGGCCGGCATCCAGCAGGCCGAGGCCGAGCAGGCCCGCAAGCGCCTGGATGCGCTGCCCGGCGTCGACGGCCAGGTCGTGATCGGCCCGGCCGGCCATGCGCTGCGGGAGCTGTCGCGCAACGTCGACCTCCTCGTCCTCGCGTCGCGTGACCGCGGCAAGGTGCGCCGGGCGCTGCTGGGCAGCACCGTCGACGCCGTCATCCACCGCGCGAGCTGCCCCGTGCTCGTCCTGCCGCCCGTACGCGCCCGCGCGCACCGCGACGTGCCCGACGATGCCGCCGCCGCGCTGGCCTGAGCCGGTCGTCCTGCTCGACGGCTCCGTCGCGCTGCTGCGCGACGTCGAGGCGGCCGACGAGCCAGAGCTGAGGCGCCTGTTCGCCGGCATGGCGCCGGAGATGGCCCGCCGGCGGTGGTTCGGCGCCGCCACGTCGATGCCCGCCAACGCGCGCTGGGCGGCGCATCCCGAGGCGGCCGGCGCGGTGGGGCTCGTGGCCGAGCAGGACGGGCACATCGTCGCCCACGGCGTCGCCGTCCCAGATGGCCCCGAGGCGGAGGTCGCCTTCGCCGTCGCCGACGACCGCCACGGCGTGGGGCTGGCCACGACGCTGCTGCAGCACCTCGCCGCCCGGGCGCTGGAGCTGGGCTTCGACGCGCTGCGCGCCCACGTGCTGTGGGGCAACCGGGAGATGCTCGAGGTCCTCGAGCATGCGTGCCCGACGTCACACAAGAGCCGTGACGGCGACGGCATCCACGTGCGCGTGAGTGCGCGCGCGATCGTCCGCAACAGCGCGCGGGCTCTTCCGTACAAGCCCGCAACGGGTGCCGGACCGATGCCGGAGGTCACCCCGCAGACCGGTCCATAGCGTGCTTGAGCATGGACGTCATCGACCTTGCCCGGCTCCAGTTCGGGATCACGACCGTCTACCACTTCATCTTCGTGCCGGTCTCCATCGGCTTGGCGGCGTGGGTGGCGATCTGCCAGACCGCTGCCTACCGCACCGGCAAGGAGCAGTGGGACCGCGCGGCTCGCTTCTGGGGCAAGCTCTTTCTCATCTCCTTCGCGCTCGGCGTCGCGACGGGCATCGTGCAGGAGTTCCAGTTCGGCATGGGCTGGTCGGACTACTCGCGCTTCGTCGGCGACGTGTTCGGCGCCCCGCTGGCGATGGAGGGCCTGGCGGCCTTCTTCGTCGAGTCGACCTTCCTCGGCCTGTGGATCTTCGGCCGCGACCGGCTCTCGCCGAAGCTGCACCTGTTCTCGATCTGGATGGTCGCGATCGGGACGATGCTCTCGGCCTACTTCATCCTGGCGGCCAACGCCTGGATGCAGCAGCCGGTCGGCTACGAGCTCGACGAGGCCGCCGGCCGCGCCGAGATGACCAGCATCCTCGAGGTGCTGACGAACACGACCGCGCTGTGGGCGTTCCCGCACACGATCTTCGCCGCCTGGGCGACCGCCGCCATGGTGGTCGTCGCCGTCGCCGCCTGGCACATCCGCAGGGGCGACCACGCGGACATCATGCGCCCGGCACTGCGCATCGGCCTGGGCGTCGCGTGCGCCGCCACCATCCTCACCGCCACGGTCGGCCACTTCCAGGCCATGCACCTGGTCGACGTCCAGCCGATGAAGATGGCGGCCGCGGAGGCGCTCTTCGAGACCAAGGAGCCGGCGCCGTTCTCGCTGTTCGCCACGGGTGACTGGACGCCGAACCCGGAGCGCACGAACGTCGACATCCAGATCCCCAAGCTCCTCAGCTTCCTGGCCCAGGGCGACTTCACCAGCGAGGTGAAGGGCATCAACGAGCTCAACGCCGAGTACCGGGCGAAGTACGGGCCCGGGGAGTACGCGCCGATCGTCGGCCTGACGTACTGGACCTTCCGGATCATGGTCGGCGCAGGCACCGTGCTGATCCTGCTGACCGGGTTCGCGCTGTGGCGGCTGCGCCGCAGGGGCCGCCTCGACCCGCGCCTGCTCGGGCTGCTGCTGCCGGCCGCGCTGCTGCCGCAGATCGCCAACGCGACGGGCTGGATCTTCACCGAGATGGGCCGCCAGCCCTGGGTCGTGCAGGGCCTGCTGAAGACCGAGGACGCCGTCTCGCCGACGCTCACCACCGGGGAGATCCTGACCTCGCTGATCGGCTTCACCGTCCTCTACGGCGTGCTGGCCGTGATCGGCGGCGCGCTCTTCGCGCGGTTGGCCGGCCGCGGCCCGGACCCCGGCGGGGACGACAGGGGCCCAGGCGAGCCCGCGACCGCGCCCACCCCCGAACCCACCCTGGTGTACTGACATGGATCCCACCACGCTCGAGACCGTCTGGTTCCTGCTGATCGCGATCCTCTGGGCGGGCTACTTCGTCCTCGAGGGCTTCGACTTCGGCGTCGGCATGCTGCTGCGCCGCCTGGGCCGCACCACCGAGGAGCGCCGCAACCTCCTGCACACCTTCGGGCCGGTCTGGGACGGCAACGAGGTGTGGCTGCTGGTGGCCGGCGGCGCGACGTTCGCCGCGTTCCCCGAGTGGTACGCGACGCTCTTCAGCGGGTTCTACCTCCCGCTGTTCCTGGTCCTCGTGGCGCTCATCCTGCGCAACGTCGGCGTGGAGCTGTGGGGCAAGGGCGACACCGACACGTGGCGCACGCGCTGGGAGTGGGCGATCATCGTCGGCTCCGCGATCCCCGCGCTGCTGTGGGGCGTGGCGTGGGCGAACATCGTCCGCGGCGTCGAGCTCGACGCCAACGCCGAGTACGTCGGCACCTTCTTCGACCTGCTCAACCCGTACGCGCTGCTGGGCGGCGTGCTGACGCTCGTGGCCTTCCTGGCCCACGGCGCCTGCTTCCTGAAGCTGCGCACCCACGGCGTGCTGCTCGAGCGCGCGACCGCGATCGCCCGCCCGCTGACCATCGCGGCGGCGGCGCTCATGGTCGCCTTCGTGGCGGCGACGATCCTGCGCCAGGCCGACGGCGGCGGCGTCGAGGTGGTGTCGGCGGTGCTGCTGGTCCTCGCGGGCCTCGCGGCGGTCGCCGGCCCGGTGGCGCTGCGCACCCGCCCGGCGCTGACGTTCGCCGCGAGCGCGACGAGCATCGTGCTGGTGTTCAGCGGCCTCTGGGCCGAGCTGTTCCCCAACGCGATGGCCTCGCTCGGGCCGGGCCCGGACCTCTCGCTGCACGCGGCGGCGTCGACGAACTACACGCTCGGCGTCATGACCGTCGTCGCGGTCCTGCTCGTCCCGGTCGTGCTGCTCTACCAGGGCTGGACCTACTGGGTGTTCCGCCACCGCGTCGGCGGCCCGGACGCCGTGAAGGGCGACACCCCGCTCGACGCCCTGGGCGCGCACACCAAGGCCTGACGTGAACCCGGCGGCGCGACGACTGCTGCGCGCCTGCCGGGGCGCGCGGCTTGCGACGGTGGCCACTGCGGCGCTCGCCGTGGTGGCCACCGCCTGCATCCTGGCCCAGGCGGCGCTCCTGGCGCACGTCCTCGCGGGGGCGTTCCTCGGCGGCCGCTCCGTCGGGGACCTCTCGACCTCGCTGGCCGTGCTGGCCGCCGTGGTGGCCCTGCGCGCGCTGGTCGCGGGCGCCATGGAGGCCGTCGGTCGCGTGGGCGCGCTGCAGGTCATGGGCGAGCTGCGGGCGCAGCTGGGCCGTCACCTGCTGTCCGGGGCGCCGCTGGCGTCCGCCGGCGAGCGCAGCGGCGAGCTCGCGACGATGGCCGTGGCGGGCGTCGACGCGCTCGAGGCCTGGTACGCGCGCTACCTGCCGCAGGTGCTCCTGAGCGCGCTCGTGCCCCCGGCCATCCTCGTCTTCCTCGTGCCGCAGGACCTCACCGCCGCCGCGCTGCTGGGCATCACCGTGCCGGTCGTGATCGTGTTCCTGGTCCTCGTCGGGCTGGCGTCGCGGGCCCGCGTCCAGGCGCGCTGGCGGGCGCTGCGGCTGCTGGGCGCCCACTTCGCCGACGTCGTGCAGGGCCTGCCCACGCTCCAGGCCCACCGCCGGGCCCGCGCCCAGGAGGCCGTCCTGGACAAGGTCGGCGAGCAGCTGCGCGCCGAGACGATGGGCACGCTGCGCGTCGCGTTCCTCTCGGCGTTCGTCCTCGAGCTGGGCGCCACGATCGGGACGGCGCTCGTCGCCGCGACCGTCGGCATCCAGCTCGTGCACGGCAGCGTCGGCCTGGAGGCCGGGCTCGTCGTCCTGCTCCTGGCGCCCGAGCTCTACGCGCCGCTGCGCGCCGTCGGCCAGCAGCACCATGCCGCCGAGGACGCCACCGTCGCCGCGGAGCGCATCTTCGAGGTGCTCGACCGGCCGGCCGCCGCCCAGGACGGCACGCTGCCGGCGCCCGACCCGGCGCGCGAGGCGATCGAGCTGCGCGGCGTCGCCGTCACCTACCCCGGGCGCGAGGAGCCCGTCCTGCGCGACGCGGCGCTGCGCCTGCACCCCGGCGAGACGGTCGCGCTCGTCGGCCCCAGCGGCGGCGGCAAGACCACGCTCGCCGCGCTGATCCTCGGGCTGCTGGCCCCGGACACCGGCACCGTGCGCTGCGGCGCGACCGACCTGCGGGCCGTCGACCCGGCCGCCTGGCGCTCGCGCATCGCCTGGGTCCCGCAGCGGCCCGCGTTGCTGCGCGGCACCGTCGGCGAGAACGTCCGCCTGGCGGCGCCCGGCGCGACCGACGACGAGGTGCGCGCCGCGCTGGCGGCCGCCGGCGCCCTCGACGTCGTCGACGAGCTGCCCGACGGCCTGCAGACGGTGATCGGCGAGGGCGGCCGGGTGCTGTCGGCGGGGCAGGCCCAGCGCCTCGCGCTCGCGCGCGCGTTCCTGGCCGACCGCCCGCTGCTGGTCCTCGACGAGCCCACCGCGCACCTCGACGCGGCCACCGCCGCCGACGTCGACCGGGCCATCGCCCGCCTGGCGGCCGGGCGGACCACGCTGCTGGTCGTCCACCGCCCGGAGCTCGCGGCGCTCGCCGACCGGGTCGTGCGGGTGGCCGGCGGGACGCTCGCCGAGCAGCACGCCGCCGAGGCGGTGGCGGCGTGACCGCCGGCGCGCACGCGCTGCGGCGGGTCGTCGCCCTCGCGCCGCCCGCCTGGGGGCGCCTGGCGCTCGGCGTCCTGCTCGGGACGCTGACGCTGCTGACCGCCGTCGGCCTGCTCACGGCGTCCGGCGCCCTCATCTCGAAAGCCGCGCTGCAGCCGCCGATCCTCACGCTCGGCCTGCTCATCGTCGCCGTCCGCGCGTTCGGCCTGGCCCGCGCGTGCCTGCGCTACGGCGAGCGCCTGGTGACGCACGACGTCGCGTTCCGCCAGCTCGCCGCCGTGCGCAGCGGGTTCTACCGCCGGCTCGCGCCGCTCGTCCCGGGCGACCTGCGGCTCGGCCAGGGGCAGCTGCTGACCCGCTTCGTGCAGGACGTCGACACGCTGCAGCACCTGTGGCTGCGCGCCGCGGGGCCGCCGCTGATGGCGGTGCTGACGGCGCTCGTCGCTGTCGCCTTCGCCTGGACCGTCCTGCCCGCCGCCGCCGTCGCCCTGGCCATCGGGCTCGGCGTCGCGGGCACGGTGCTGCCGGCGTTGACCGCCGCGCTCGGCCGGGCCGCGGCACGCCGGCAGGCCGCGCTGCGCGCCGACCTCACGACCGAGCTGCTGGAGGTCGTCCAAGCGGCGCCGGAGCTCGTCGTGGCCGGCCGCGGGCCCGAGCGCGAGGCGCGCCTGGCCGCCGCCGACGCCCGGCTGCGCCGCGTCGCGGTGCGCGACGCGCTGGCCGGCTCGGTGGCCATCGCCGGCGGGTCGCTCGTGCAGGGCGTCACGGCGCTGGCCGTCGCCGTCGTCGGCATCCAGGCGCTGGGCGCGGGCAGCCTCGACGGCGTCCTGCTGGCCGCGCTGGTCTTCCTGGCGCTCGCGTCGTTCGAGGCGGTCGCGCCGCTCGGCGGCGCCGCCCAGCACCTCCAGTCCTGCGCGGCCGCCGCGACACGGCTCACCGAGGTCACCGACGCGCGCCCCGCGGTCCGGGCGCCGGCCACGCCGCGCCCGCTCCCCGCCGCCGGTGACCTGGTGGCCGACGACCTGCACCTCGCGTTCGACGGGCGGCCGGTGCTACGCGGCGCGTCGCTGGTCCTGCGGCCGGGTGCCAGCGTGGCGCTGGTCGGCCCGAGCGGCAGCGGCAAGAGCACCCTCGCCCACCTGCTGGTGCGCTTCCGCGACCCGGACGCCGGGACCGTGACCCTCGGGGGAGAGGACGTCCGGGACCTCGACCTCGACGAGCTCCGCGGCGCGGTGCGGCTCATCGCGCAGGACGACCGCCTCTTCACGACCACTGTCGCCGAGAACGTCCGCCTGGCCCGCCCGGACGCCGGAGACGAGGAGGTCGCCGCCGCGCTCCACGACGCCGGGCTGGGCCCCTGGATCGCCGGGCTGCCCGAGGGCCTGCGCACCCTGGTGGGCGAGGACGGGGCGCAGGTCAGCGGCGGCCAGCGCCAGCGCATCGCGCTCGCGCGCGGCCTGCTCAGCGAGGCGCGCTTCCTGCTGCTGGACGAGCCCACCGCCCACCTCGACCCGGAGGCCGCCGACGACCTCCTGCGCGACCTGCCGGCGCTCGCCGGCCGGCGCGGCCTGCTGGCCGTCGTCCACCAGGCCCGCGGCCTGGAGGCCTTCGACGAGGTCCTGGAGCTGCGCGACGGCCGGCTGGTCCGTGCCGACTGTGGTTCTTCCGCAGTCGCGCTCAGCATCCGATGACGATGGCCCGCCCGGGAGCCAGGTCTACGGTGGATGCATGATCGCCGACACGGCCTCCGCCACCTTCGACGACCGCGTCGGCAAGATCCTCGAGCCGGGGGTGCTCACGTGCGATCCGGACCTGTCGCTGCTCGACGCGGCCCGCATGATGGTCGAGCACCGGGTGCACGGGCTGGTGGTGCTCGACGCACCGCGCCTCAGCCGCCGGCTCGACTCCCCCTGGGTGGTCCTGACCGCGGCCGACGCCGTCCGGGGGCTGCTGCACGGCGCCCGCCGCGCCGGGGAGGCGGCGGCCACGGAGCTGCTGGCCGTGCGCGAGTCCGATCGCCTGCGCGACGTCGCGGGGCGCATGCTCGACCATCAGGTCGACCACGTCGTCGTGGTGGGCGACGACGGCCCGCGGGGCGTGCTGTCGCTCCTGGACCTCCTGGCCGTCGCCTCGAGCGCATGACTGCTGCGGCGCTC
>DASPKC010000513.1:0-5563 GCA_035628295.1 Baekduia sp. | reverse complement strand
TGAAATGTCCGCAGGCGGACCCTTGACAAAGCGTCCGCCTGCCACATAGCGTCGCACTTGGTTCCGGACCAGTGGGGGTCGCGGGACGGGGGTTGCCGCAGCACGACCACTGCCGGGGCGTGCGGCGGCGCAGGACATCAGGCGCTAGCCCCCGAGCGGCGCACGGAGGCCCTGTCGCATCGCGGCGGGGTCTCCGCCGCGCGCCACCTGCGCCGCTCAGCGCGGCTGCTCGAGCAGCGCCTTGTAGCGCTCGAGGTCCTCGCGCGCCCGCCGGCCGCCGTATCCCGAGGCCGCGCCGGCCTGCGCCGGCAGCGAGTCGTGCATCCGCTCGCGGAAGACGACGCGGGTCCGCGCCGGCCCGAGCGCCTCGAACGTGATGTCGGTGTCGATCGGGCCGTCGGGCGCCTCCCAGGCCAGCCGCCGGCCCGGCTCCTCGGCGACGATGCGTGCGTCCCACTCGCGCGTCACCGGGCCCACCTTCGCGATCCAGTGCAACCGGGCGCCGTCGCGCTGCACGCGCTCGACGCCCTGCACGAACTCGCCGAAGCGCTCGAAGGCGGCCCACAGGTCGTAGGCGCGCCGGGCGGGGGCGTCGACGTCGATCGTCTCCTCGAGGCCGGACATGGGGCGCGGGGTGCCCGCCCCGGTCGGCCGTGACGCGGCCCCGCCGGAAGGCTGGCGCGGCGCCGCGAGTGATCCGCCACGGCCGGGCTGTCCGAACAACGACAGGCATGCCGTCTCCGTCTTCGCATCGCAAGCGCATCGCGGTCATCGGCGCGGGCGTGTCCGGCCTCGTGGCCGCCCACCGCCTCGCCCCGCACCACGACGTCTCCGTCTTCGAGGCCCAGGGCCGCGCCGGCGGCCACGCCTGGACCGTCGACATGGAGGTGGAGGGCCGCGTCCTGGCGGTCGACGTCGGCTTCCTCGTGCTCAACGACCGCAACTACCCGCGCTTCGAGGCGCTGCTGGAGGATCTGGGCGTCGCGACGCAGCCGTCGGACATGTCGTTCTCCGTCAGCGACGGCCGCGACTTCGAGTACGCCGGCTCGGGTGCCCGCGCGCTCTTCGCCCGGCGCCGGCACCTCGCCGACCCGGCCTTCCTGCGCATGGTCCGCGAGTACGCCCGCTTCAACCGCGATGCCCGGGCCCTGCTGGCCTCCGACGAGGACCCGTCGCTGCGCGGCTGGCTCGAGGAGCTCGGCTACTCCGAGCACTTCGTGCAGCGCCTGCTCGTCCCGCAGGCCGCTGCCGTCTGGTCGGCCGACCCGCAGCAGATGTGGACGTTCCCCGCGCGGTTCCTCGTCGAGTTCTTCGCCAATCACGGGATGCTCGGCCTGCGTGACCGGCCGCAGTGGCGCACCGTGACCAGCGGGTCGCGCACCTACGTCGAGGCGATCACCTCCCGCCTGGGCGACCGGCTGCGCCTCGCGACGCCGGTCGACGCCGTCACCCGCGACGAGCTGGGGGTGACGGTCAGGCCGCGGGGCGGTGAGGCCGAGCGCTTCGACGAGATCGTCCTGGCCTGCCACAGCGACCAGGCGCTGGGGCTCCTGGCCGACGCCGACCCGATCGAGCGCGAGGTGCTCGGCGCGATCCCCTACGGCCCGAGCGAGCTGGCGCTGCACACCGACGCGTCGCTGATGCCGCGCCGCCGCGCGGCCTGGGCCAGCTGGAACTACCACCTGCTCGACGAGCCGCCCTCGGCGCCGACCGTCACGTACTGGCTCAACCGGCTGCAGTCGCTGCCGGTGCGCACGCCGGTGCTCGTCACGCTCAACCGCACGGCGGACGTCGACCCCGGCGAGCTGCACGCCGTGCTCCCCGTCGCGCATCCCACGTTCACGCCGCACGGCGTCCGCGCGCAGCGCCGCCACGGCGAGATCAGCGGCGTGCGCAGGACCCACTTCTGCGGCGCGTACTGGAGCTGGGGCTTCCACGAGGACGGCGTGGCCAGCGCCCACCGCGTCGCCGAGGCGATCCTCGGCGCGACCCCCGCCGCCCTCGCGGCCGTGACATGACCGCCAGCGCGCTCTACACCGGCGTCGTCCGCCACCGCCGCCTCGCCGACCACGCCGGCGCCTTCCGCCACCCGATCACGCTGGCCTACCTGGATCTCGACGAGCTGCCGCGCCTGCTCGGCGGCCGGCTCGTGCGCCGCGCGCCCGGGGTCGTGCGCGTCCGGCGCCGCGACCTGATCGGCGGCGCGGACGGGCCGCCCGTCGCCGAGGCGGTGCGCGACCTGGTCGAGCAGCGCACGGGGCGCAGCGCGCCCGCGGGCCCGGTGCGGGTGCTCACGACTCCGCGCACGTACGGGACGTGCTTCAACCCCGTCTCGTTCTACTACGTCTTCGACGGGCAGGAGCGGCTGGACAGCGTCGTCGCGGAGGTCACCAGCACGCCGTGGCTGCAGCGCCACGCCTACGTGCTGCGCCGCGGCGCCGACGACCGCGGCGTCCTGACCGGCGCCCACGACAAGGCGCTGCACGTCTCGCCGTTCCAGCACATGGAGCATCGCCACGTGTGGGCGGTGACCGCGCCCGGCCCCACCCTGTCGGTGCACATCGCCAACCACCGCACGGCCGACGGCGCGGCCGACTTCGACGCGACGCTGAGCCTGCGGCGCACCCGCCTGACCGCCGCCGCGCTGCGCGGTGCGTACGCCCGCCCGCCGGCCGCGGCGCTGCGCACGCTCGCCCTCATCTACGGCCACGCGGCGGTGCTCAAGCTCTGCGGGGCCGCGCACTTCCCGCCGCCGCTCCCGACCCCGGGCCACGCCTGATGACCCCCACCCAGACCCTCGCCAGGACCGCGGTCCTGGCCCTCCTCGCCCGGCTGCGCGACGGCGGTCTCGAGCTCGTCGAGCCCGGTGGCAGCCGGCACGTCCTCGGCGGCGCCGGCGGCGAGCCGCGGGCCCGCATCGAGGTGCGCGACCCGCGCTTCTGGCCGGCGCTGCGCCGCGGCAGCCGCGGCCTGGCCTCCGCGTACGTCGACGGCTGGTGGGAGACCCCGGACCTCACGGCGGTCATCGGCGTCGCGGCGCGCAACGCGGGGGCGCTGGACGAGGCGCGTCGCCGGCTCGCGCCGCTGCGCGTGCCCTACCAGCACCTCACCGGCGTGCGCGGGCGCATCACGCGCGGGCGCAGCCGCGAGGTCATCGACGCCCATTACGACCTGGGCAACGACTTCTTCGAGCTGATGCTCGACGACACGATGATGTACTCCGCTGGCTCGTTCGCGACGCCGGCGACCACGCTGCGCGACGCGTCGGTGGCCAAGCTGGAGCTGGTGTGCGACAAGCTCGGCCTCGGGCCCGGCGACCACGTCCTCGAGATCGGCACGGGCTGGGGCGGCTTCGCCGTGCACGCCGCCACCACCCGGGGCTGTCGCGTCACGACCACGACGCTGTCCGGCGAGCAGCTGGCCTACGCGCGCGAGCGCGTCGCGGCGGCGGGCGTGGCCGACCGCGTCACGCTGCTGCAGCGCGACTACCGCGACCTCGAAGGCACCTACAGCGCCGTCGTGTCGCTGGAGATGATCGAGGCCGTGGGCTGGCGCGACTTCCCGACCTTCTTCGCCGCGTGCTCGCAGCGCCTGGCGCCCGACGGCGCCCTGCTGCTGCAGGCGATCACGATGGACGACCGCGCCTACGCGGTCGAGAAGGCGTCGAAGTCGTTCATCCGCGAGCAGATCTTCCCCAACGGCTGCCTGCCGTCGCAGGAGGTCGTGGCGCGCTGCGTGGCACGCCACACCGATCTGCGCATGGCCCATCACGAGGACCTCACCGAGGACTACGTGTTCACGCTCGCGCACTGGCGCGCCAACGTGGAGGCCCACGAGCGCCGTCTGGACCAGCTCGGCTACGACGAGCGCTTCCGCCGGCTGTGGCGGATGTACCTCTGCTACTGCGAGGCCGGCTTCGCCGAGCGGCGCATCGGCGTGGGCCAGACGCTGCTGGTCAAGCCGCGCTGGCGCCGGCCCGCGCCCGCGACGGCGGTCGCCGGTCCCGCCGGGCTCGAGCTCGCGGCCGCCGCGGCGCAGTGCGCGGCCGCCCGATGACGCTCGCCCACGACCGGGCGGGCCGCGGGGCGCCGCTCGTGCTCCTGCACCCGCTGGGCGCCGACCGGCGCGTGTGGCGGCCCGTGCTGCCGCGGCTCACCGCCCGGCGCGACGTCCTCTGCGTCGACCTGCCGGGGTTCGGCGCCTCGCCGCCGCTGCAGGACGAGCACCCGGACCCCCAGGCCCTGGCCCGCGCGGTGCGCGGGCTGCTGCGCCGGCTGCGCCTCGACGGCGGCCGCGCGCACGTCGCCGGCAACTCGCTGGGGGGCTGGGTCGCCCTGGAGCTGGCGCTGGCGGGCGACGCGGCGAGCGTCACGGCGATCGCGCCGGCGGGCCTGTGGGCCGAGCCGCTGCGACCCAAGCCCGAGCTCGCGCGCCGGATGGCCCGTGCGCTGCGGCCGGCGCTCGGGCCCCTGCTGGCGCGCGAGCGCGGGCGCCGGCTCGCCCTGGCCGGCACCGTGGCCCATCCCGGGCGCGTCCCCGCCGAGGACGCCGCCGCGCTCGTCGGCGCCTACGCCGACGCGCCGGGCTTCACTGCCGTCAACCGCGCCATGCGGGCCGGCACGTTCACCGGTCTGCGCGACATCAGGGTGCCGGTCACGCTCGCCTGGCCGCAGCACGACCGGCTCGTCGCACCGCTGAGCGACCGCCCCGCCGGCGTGCGCCAGGTCGCGCTGCCAGGCTGCGGGCACGTCCCCATGTGGGACGCGCCGGATGCCGTGGCCGAGGTCCTGCTCACCGGCAGCGAGCATCGCGCCAGGATCGCGGCCTGAGCGCAGCTGGTCATCCGCCCGCGGCCCAGCGGCGTAGGTTCCCTGCATGGCCAGCCCCGACATCGGCGACCCCGCGCCCGACTTCACGCTGGACGGCACGCGGGGACCGTTCGTGCTCTCCGACCACCTCGGCCGCAAGGTCGTCCTGCTCTTCTACCCCGGCGACGACACCACCGTGTGCACGAAGCAGTTCTGCTCGTACCGCGACCGCTCGGCGGATGTCGCGGCGCTCGACGCCGTCGTCGTCGGCATCAGCAGCGGTGACGCGACGTCGAAGGAGCGATTTGCCGCCAAGCACGGCCTCACGGTGCCGCTGCTGGCCGACGAGGACGGCCGCGTGGCGGAGGCCTACGGGGTGCGGTCGAGGATCGGTTTCACCAAGCGCGCGGTGGTCATCGTCGACGAGGCCGGCCGCGTCGCCCACCGCCACACCAACCTGCTGTCGCTGAGCTACGACAGCGTCGACGACCTCCAGGCCGCGCTGGCGGCGGTGTGACCTTTTCGCCGGGCCACGGATGGGGGAGGCTGCGCGCATGAGCACGACCGCGTCGGCACCGCCCCCGGCCCCGTCGGTGGACGTCGCCGCCCTGCAGGCCCTGCTGGACGGCGAGCACGCCGACGTCCGGCGCAAGGTCCGCGAGCAGCTCACGCGGCCCGAGTTCACGTCCGTCGTGGGCACCGGCATCGGCCGCGACGAGTACCGCCAGGCCGTGCTGGCCTGGGCCGAGGAGCTC
>DASPKC010000512.1:0-7673 GCA_035628295.1 Baekduia sp. | reverse complement strand
GGCCTACATCCCGGGGCTGGCCGACTTCGTCCCGATGGTCAAGGGCCGGGGGTCGATGGCGCTCGCCGGGCCGCACCTGGTGCGCGCGGCGATCGGCGAGGACGTCACCCAGGAGGAGCTCGGCGGCTCGCGCGTGCACTGCCGCAAGTCGGGCGTGGGCGACCTCGAGGTGCCCGACGACGAGACATGCATCGCGGAGATCAAGCGCTACCTCTCGTTCTTGCCGTCGCACAACCGCGAGGCGCCGCCGGTGCGCGCGTGCGCCGACCCGGTCGACCGCATGGACGAGGAGCTGCTGGACGTCCTGCCGGAGTCCAACCGCAAGCCCTACGACATGTACGAGGTCATCCGGCGGATCGTCGACGACGGCGAGGTCTTCGACCTCAAGCCGCAGTGGGCCAAGACCGTCATCACGTGCCTCGCGCGCTTCGGCGGTCGGCCCGCGGGGATCGTCGCCAACCAGCCCAGGCAGCTCGGCGGGATCCTCGACAACGACTCCGCCGACAAGGCCGCGCGGTTCGTCAACCTCTGCAACGCCTACGGGATCCCGCTCGTCTTCCTCATGGACGTGCCGGGCTTCATGGTGGGCACGAAGGTCGAGGAGGCGGGGATCATCCGCCACGGCGCGAAGATGCTGCACGCCGTGGCCAACGCGACGGTGCCGAAGGTCACCGTCGTCCTGCGCAAGGCCTACGGCGCCGGCTACTACGTCATGAACGGCCGGGCCTACGAGCCGGACCTGATCGTCGCGTGGCCGAGCGCCGAGATCAGCGTCATGGGCGCCGAGGGCGCGGTGGAGATCGTCATGCGCAAGCAGGTCGAGGAGGCCGACGACCCCGCCGCCAAGAAGGCCGAGCTGATCGCTGCATACCGCAAGCTGATCGACGTCTCGGTCCCGGCGCGCAACGCGATGATCGACGACGTCATCGACCCGCGCGAGACGCGCCCGACGATCTGTCGCGCCCTGGAGATGGCGGAGGGCAAGGTCGTCGAGCGGCCCTGGAAGCGCAACGCGGTGGTGCCGGTCTAGGGGACCACCGGCCCAGGCGGCGAGGTTCCCTCAGGGGGTGGTCGCCCAGAGGGCGAAACCCGCGCCCGCGCACGCGGGCGCGCCACGCACGGCAGGGTGAGGTGCCGTGCCGACGTGACGGGTGCTGCCCGCGGTCGCCGACGGCTCGACGACGGGGAACCGGGGGGCGCCGGCGGGACGGGTCGTGGCTGGCGGCGGATCGACCGTGGAATGCCGCGGCGATCCGCCAGCAGGTGGGGTCCGCGGCGCTGCGGGCGCGGGCCGCGGCGGCGCCCAGCACCAGCCGGTGCGCTGGGCGCGTGCGGCGCCTGTTGGCGGATCGCCGCGCGATGCCGACGTCGATCCGCCAACAGGTGCCTGGGCCTCGCGCACCGCGCGCGCGGTCCCGAGGGCCGAGCCCCGCAGACCACCCCGGCGCTCAGGGCAGGCGCCGGTCCTTCACTGATTCCACTTGTCCGCCGTGACCTGGCCGTGGCGCGAGTTCTTCGTGCGCGGGTCCACGTCGCCGGGCTCGTTGCGCGAGGCGTCGGTCTGCGCGGCGTGGTCGCGCAGGCTCGTCTCGCCCCCGCCCTCCTCGGCCGGGAGGCCGGTGGAGCGCGCCGCGGCGTCGGCCGCCCCGGCCTTCTCATCGACCGCCTTGCGGAACCGGTCCTGCTGGCTCTTGTCCATGGCCGTCGGCTACCCGGGTAGCGTCCGGACATGAGCGACGCCCCGACGCCGGACCGTCACGAGGCCGACGAGCACGAGCACCCGCACCCCGCGCCCGACCCGGGCACGACGGCGCCCGGCGTGCATCCCGACGACGGCTCGCACACGCCGCCGCACGGCGACGAGCTGCTGCCGCACGAGCATCGCGACGGATAGGGTGGGAGGTGGCACGTCCCACTTCCCACCACGGAGGCTCGAGTGGCCCTCGACGACCCGGTCGTCCTCACCTGCGCCATCACCGGCGCGCTCGCCAACCGCGACCAGTGCCCGGCGATCCCGTACACGCCGCAGGAGTACGCGGCGGAGTCGCGGCGCATCGTCGACGAGGGCGGGGTCCACATCCACATCCACGCCCGCCGGCCGGACGGCACGCCGAGCTACGAGGTGGAGGACTTCCGCGCGATCCACGACGCGATCCGCGCGGAGATCGGCGACGCGGCGATCCTGAACTTCTCCACCGGCGCGCTCGGCGTGCCCGTCGAGAAGCGGGTGGCCTACCTGCGCGCCGTCCCGCCGGAGGTCGCCGCCCTGAACATGGGGTCGATGAACTACGCGAAGTACTCGCCGCGGCGCAAGGACTTCGTCTTCCAGGCCGTCTTCGCGAACCCGTTCAGCGAGATCATCGAGCTGCTGACGGCGATGCGCGAGCTGGGCATCAAGCCCGAGCACGAGTGCTTCGACGTCGGCCACGTCGGATCGCTGTGGCCGCTGCTGGACATGGGCGTGCTCGAGGGGCCGCTGCATGTCGACTTCGTCATGGGCGTGACGGGCGGCATCCCGCCGACGGCGCGCAACCTGGCGGCCATGGCCGACAACCTGCCCGAGGGCGACCACCACTGGGGCGTCATCGGCATCGGCCGGGTGCAGTGGATGCTCGTGGCCGCGGCGCTCACGCTCGGCGGCTCGGTCCGCGTGGGCCTGGAGGACAACTTCTACCTGCCCGACGGCGAGGTGGCGCGCTCCAACGGCGACCTCGTGGCCAAGGGCCGCCAGATGGCGCAGGACGCCGGGCGCCGGCTGGCCACCGTCGAGGAGGCGCGGGCCAGGCTGGGCGTGCGGCCGCGCACGGCGGCGTGAGCGCCGACGGCCTGCTGAAGATGGCCGAGCTGGCCGAGCGCTCCGGCGTCTCGGCCGCCACGATCAAGCACTACCTGCGCGAGGGGCTGCTCGGCGAGGGGGAGGGGGTCGTGCGCACGTCGCGCAACATGGCCTGGTACCCGCCGGAGTTCGTCGACCGGATCCTGCTCATCAAGCGCCTGCAGGAGGACCGCTTCCTGCCGCTGAAGGTCATCAAGGGCATGCTCGACGACGACCCCGCGCGCGCCGCCGCGCTCGTCGACGCCGAGGACCGCATCCTCGAGCGGGCCCTCGCGCGCGGCGACGACCAGCGGCGCCTCTCGAAGGCCGAGGTCCGGCGCAGCTACGACCTGCCGGCCAACGTGCTGGACCGCCTGGAGGAGCTCGGCGTCCTGACCCCGACCGCCAAGGGGTACGACCGCGACGACGTCCAGATCATCGAGGCGCTCGTGCGCTTCCGCGCCGGCGGCTACGACGAGGCGCTGGGCTTCACCGTGTACGACACCCTGCGCTACCGCGAGGCGCTGCAGCCGCTGGTCGAGACCGAGGTGCGCGTGCTGCTCGACAACCTCGCCGGCGAGGTCGATCCCGACCGCGCGGCCGAGATCATCGCCTCGGGCGCCGATCCCCTGCGGGAGCTGATCGGCGCCATGCACTCCAAGCTGCTGCTGGCGGAGCTCCGCCGCCAGCGTGGCCGCTGACCTACTCGGTCACGTCGGCCCGCGTCGTGCCGCCGAGCTTCAGCGCCACGATCGAGGAGTCCGTCACGTGGAACGGCTGGTTGGACTCGCAGACGAGCGTCACGTCGGTCGGCTCGCCGATCGTGCGGGTGAGCTGCATGTTCAGCGTCGAGGGCTGCTGGGCGCCCGGCTGGGTCAGCGACTCGCGCGCGTCGTCGACGTCGCCGCCGGCGTTGAGCACGCAGTGGCCGAAGCCCGACTTGTCGTCGCGCAGGAGCTCGCCGAGGCCCTGCTCCTCCTTGTCGGGCGACATGGTCGTCTTGGCGAGGATCAGGTACTGGCCCGGGGCCAGGCTGCGCATCGTCGCGACCGTGGCGCCGCCCGAGCTGGTGAGCGCCGGACCGGTCTTGCGCACGACCTCGTGCGCGACCATCCCCGCGGCGCTCGCGGCGCGCGGGCGGGCTCCGGCGGCCAGCTTGCTCGCCGTGATCGTCCCGTTGGCGATGTCCCCGCCGCGGATCGAGCCGTTGGCGATGTCCGTGCCGGTGATGGAGCCGTTCTTGACCTGGCTGGAGCTCGTGATGAGCGTCTTGGCGGCGACCGCCGTGCCTCCGAGCGCCACGAACAGCGCCAGGCACGAGATCACGACCGACGGATTGAGCCGTCGCATGTGAAGCTTCCCCCTTCTGGTGAACCCGGTAGGCGAACCCTACGCGTTGTGGTTACCCCGATGCGTGACTTCTGTCACCAGCGGACGTCGTGGCGCTCCATGACTCCTACCGCCTCGGCCAGCTCGACGCCACCCGGAAGGGTGCCGTCGAACTGCCCGAACGGCTGGCGGTACGCGCTGTCAAGAAGGACGAGGCGGTCGTGGCGCGCCCGCTCGGCCTCGGCGCGGAAAGCCAGCCGCTCGCCGGCCGCCCCGACGACCGCGTCGAGCCCCTCGAAGCGCACGGGTCCGGGCTCGGACGCCCGACCGTCGAGCCACAGGGTCTGCTCCGAGGCCCGCGGGTCGTCGTGGACGCCGGCCACGAGGTTCCACACGACGGCGCGCCCGTCGGCGGCCGTCCCCGCGCCTGCCGACCACGACCATGCGGTCACGCGCGCGTGGTAGCCGGCCGACTCGTCGATGAGCGCAGGACCGTCCACGGCGAGCACCCGACCGTCGACCTCGACGGTCCCGTGCACCCGCGCCGGCTGCTTGCGCGTCCAGATGTAGGAGCGGCCGTGCGGGCTCACGACCTCCACCACGTCGCCGCCGGGGTCGAGGACCAGGTCGCAGCGCACACCCCTCCCGGCGAAGCGCACCGCGCCGTCGACCGTCACGCGCGCGGGCAGGAAGAGCGTGCGCTCGCGCAGGACGCGCGCACGGCGGTCCCACACCGCCCAGAAGCACTGCGGCGCGCCCCCGATCGCCACCCGCCCGGCGCACAGCAGCACGTCCGGCGTGTAGACGCCCACGTAGCGCCAGCGCTTGAGCGGCCGGCGCGCACGCCAGACCGCCATCCGCCCCGGCGGCCGCGGCACCGCGGGCGGGGCGGCGTCGCTGCCGCTGCGCCACGGGCGGACGGTCGTCATCGAGGGCTCCGGTGGTGCATCCGCGCCCGGTATCCTGCCGCACCACAGGTTGACTGACCAGTCAATCGCCGTTGGTTCCCATGCGCGCCGCTGCGATCCAGCTCACCGCGACCGCCGACACCGGCCGCAATCTCGAAACCGCCGACCGGCTGGTCCGCGCCGCCGTGCGCGACGGGGCCGAGCTCGTGGTCCTGCCCGAGAAGTGGCCGGCCCTCGGCCCGCCCGACGTCCTGCGCCGGCTGGCCGAGCCGCTCGACGGCCCGGCCCTGTCGTGGGCGCGCAGCATTGCACGCGAGCTCGGCGTCGACCTCGTCGCCGGGTCGATCGCCGAGCGCGCGAGCGCCGACGGCGGCCGCGGGCGCAACACCTGCCTGCACGTGGGGCCCGACGGCGCCGACCGCGCCGTCTACCGCAAGGTCCACATGTTCGACGTGGAGGTCGACGGGACGACCTACCGGGAGTCGGCCGACGAGGAGCCGGGCGCCGAGGTGGTGTGCACCACGCTGGCGGACGGCACGATCGCCGGGCTGGCGGTCTGCTACGACCTGCGCTTCCCGGAGCTGTTCCGCGCGCTCGTCGCCCGCGGCGCGCGCGTCTTCGCGCTGCCGAGCGCCTTCACGCTGGCCACCACGCGCGACCACTGGGAGGTGCTCGTGCGCGCGCGAGCGATCGAGGACCAGGCGTTCGTCGTCGCCGCCAACCAGATCGGCGAGCACGCCCCGGGGCTGCGCTCGGGCGGGCGCAGCATGATCGTCGACCCGTGGGGCGTGGTGCTGGCACAGGCGCCGGACGCCGAGACGCACATCGTCGCCGACCTCGACCTCTCCGCCCAGGACGCCGTCCGCCGCCGCCTGCCGGCGCTCTCGCAGCTGCGCCCGGAGGTCTACGGCTGATGGCCGCGGCGCGCAGCTCCGCCGCCGCCGAGAAGCGGCGCGCCATCCTCGACGCCGCCGTGCGGGTCTTCGCGCGCCAGGGCTTCCACACCTCGCGGGTGAGCGACATCGCCGACGAGGCGGGCGTCGCCTACGGCCTCGTCTACCACTACTTCCGCTCGAAGGACGAGGTCCTCGACACGCTCTTCCTCGAGCGCTGGGACGTCCTGCTGGAGACCATCCGCGAGGTCGATCAGCAGGACCTGCCCGTCCGCGACAAGCTCGGGGCGATCGCCGGGTTCATCGTCGACTCGTACCGCCACGACCCCGACCTGATGAAGGTCGTCATCGTCGAGGTCACGCGTGCGGCGAACACCTTCGGGCAGACGCACCTGGCGAAGATCCGCGAGGCCTACGCGCTCATCGCCGTGGTCGTCGAGCACGCTCAGGCCCGGGCCGAGCTGCGCTCCGACATCGCGCCGCAGTTCGCCGCCATGGCGTTCTACGGGGCCATCGAGCAGGTGCTCACGGGGTGGATCTTCGACATCCTGCCGCAGGCGCCCGCGGATCTCGAGGAGGCCAAGCGCTTCGTGGTCGAGACGATCTGCGGAGGCCTGGACGACCGCAGCGTTGGGTAGGGTCCGCCCGCGATGACCCAGAACGACCTGGTCAAGCGCCTGGCGTGGTCGGGGATGCTCGCCGGCTTCGGCGCCGTGGCGAGCATCATCACGACGCGCGTCGCGGCCGTGGCCTACCGCCGGATCTTCGGAGAGGACCCGCCCGAGTGAGCGACGACCCGCACGCCCCGACCTCCGCGGGCCCCGACCCGGAGGAGGCACGCGAGACGGTGGAGGGCGCCGAGGCGGCGCCGGCCGCCGGCGACCAGCCGGGTCCTGAGCCCGCGGCGGTCGCGGAGGAGCCCGCGGCGGCGATGCCCCCGGCCCCCGAGGCCGCGCCCGTCGTGCCGCCCGCGCCCGAGCCCACGCCCGTCGTGCCGCCGTCGGAGAGCTCCTGGCGCACGCCGCCCGGCACGGCGGCCCCCACGGGCCCGGCGTCCGGCGCCGGCCCCCGGCCGCGTCCCGAGATCGATCTGGCCAAGGCGTTCGCCGGTGGCGTCGTCGCGGCCCTGCTGCTGAAGGCGATGGGCCGATGAGCGACCAGAACGCGAACATCGCCCAGGCGATCCAGGAGGTCTCCGAGAAGGCGCAGTTGCTCGTGCGCGAGGAGATCGAGCTCGCCAAGGCGGAGGTCACGCAGAAGATCACGCGGCTCGTGCGCGGCCTCGCCATCGGCGCGGCCGCCGGCCTCTTCGTCATCGGCGCGCTCATCGTCGGCCTGCACGGCTTCGCCTGGCTGGCCTACTGGGCGATCCCGTTCCCCGACCAGGCGTTCTTCTGGGGCTTCTTCGTCGTGGCTGCTGTGCTGCTGCTGCTCGGCGGGCTCGCCGGGTTCCTGGCCGCCAAGGCCATCAAGGCCGGGTCCAACCCGGCGCCCCAGATGGCCATCGAGGAGGCCAAGCTGATCCGCGAGACGGTCACGTCGTCCGAGCCGCAGTCCACCGTCCAGCGCACGGAGGCCCGCTGATGGCGACGCGCAGCCCGGAGGAGATCCGGCGGTCGATCGAGCAGAACCGCGCGGAGCTGGCGGTGTCGCTGGACCGCCTGCGCGGCGAGGTCGAGAAGGTCACCGACTGGCGCGCGCAGCTCGAGCGCCACAAGCCGCAGGCCA
>DASPKC010000511.1:0-13276 GCA_035628295.1 Baekduia sp. | reverse complement strand
CGCGGCGACGGCGCGACGGTCGCGACGCTCCCCTCGCGCCGCGGCCGCGGCGCGGTCACCGCGGCGCCCCGCCGCCGGCCCGTCACCCGCCGGGCGGCGTCGCGCGCCCTGCCGTCGGAACGCACCGTCGGCATCCTGCTGCTCGTCCTGGCGCTGACCGCCGGCGCGCTGCTGCTGCTCGGCGCGCTCAACAGCCTCTTCGACGTCGCGCCGTAGGTCAGCGCCGGAAGGACCAGAACCGGTTGACCAGGAAGGTCACCGGGGCGGCGACCGCCAGCGAGACCGCCTGGGCGCCGACCTCGGGGAGCCCCGCGACGTCGACGAGCGTCCACAGCATCCCGATCCCCACCACGAACGCGGTGACGCTGACCGTCACGAACCGCGCGGCCTGGAACCCCGCGTGCCCGTGCTGGGCCTCGAACGTCCAGTGCCGGTGCCAGAAGAAGTTGTTGACCACCGCCACGCAGAAGGCCAGGACGCCGGCGATCCGGAAGTCCACGTCGACGACCTCGACGAGCACCGAGAACGTGCCGAGGTTGAGCACGACGCCGCTGATGCCCACCAGGGCGTAGCGGATGAGCTGCAGCCAGTTCGACGCCCGGCGCACGCCGGCGTCGAGGCGCTCGCGCCAGGGTGCCGTCGCCACGACCGGCGAGGGTAGCGGCCCCCTGCGGATCAGGACGCTCGCCCGCCCGCCGCTACGATCCCGCGCGTGCAGGCTCTGGCGCAGCACGCGCTGCTCGTGCTGGCCGCCGGGCTGGTCGCGGCCACGGGGTGGCGGGTCGCGGGGTGCGCCGCGCCCGCAGGCCTGGCACGCGCGGTCGCCACGGCCGTGCTGGCTGTCGCCTTCGCCGTGGCCCAGGCGCTGGCGCTCGGCCTCCTCGACCTGTCCGGGGCGCCGCCGGCCCTGACCGCCGCCGCCGCGCTCGGCGCACTGGCCGCCTACCGACTCCTGCCCGCGACGGCCCCCGGTCCGGGCACCCAGCTCGCGGCCTGGTGGCGCGCGCTGGAGCCGCGCGGCCGGGCCGGCGCCGGGGCGCTCGGGCTCACCATCGCCGGCTGGGCCGCGTGGCAGCTGCAGCACCCCTACATCGGCGACGACGGCTTCACCTACCATCTGCCGCTCGCCGCGCACTACGCGCAGGAGGGCACGGCCGGCGGGCTCGTCGAGCTCTTCCAGGGCGTGCCCGTCGCCAACTACCCCGTGACCAACGAGGTGGCGGTCGGCTGGGGGCTCGGCCTCGCCGACAGCTGGGTCATGGCGTCGATCTGGGGGCCGTTCCTCGTCGCGGTGCTGCTCGCTGCCGGCACGCTCGGCCTGCGGACCCTGCGGGTCCCGGTGGCCGTCGTGGTCGCCGCGCTCGCGGCGTTCCTCGCCCTGCCGCTGGCCCTCACGCAGGTCGGCGGGCCGCTCACCGACCTGCCGGCCGTCACCTGGCTCGTGTGCGCCGCGGCGCTGGCTGCCGCGTCGCGCGAGCGCCCGGCGCTGCTGGCGGTGGCCCTGGTCGCGGCGGGTCTCAGCTTCGGGACGAAGACCACGGGCAGCGTGCTGCTGGCGGCGGCGCTGCTCGCCGCGGCGGTCGCGGGCCGCGACCGCCTGCGCACGCTGCACCCGGCGTGGTCCGGGCTGGTGCCGCTGGCGCTCCTGGTGGGCGGCGTCTGGGTCGTGCGCAACACGATCGACCACGGCTCGCCGCTGTGGCCGCTGGTGGCCACGTCGTGGGGCGACGACGTCCCGCCCGCGTTCGCCGCGATCGACGACTCGTTCCTCTCGCACCCCGGCGAGATGCTCGACGACGGCCGGGCGTCGGACTACACGAACATCCTCAGCGGCGGGACCTACCTGCTGGCCGGCGGGCTGCTCGCCGCCTTGCTCGTCGCCCGCACGCGGCTGGCGCTGGCGTGCTCGGCGGCGGCTGCCGTGGCCGTGGCCGCCTGGGCCGCCGCGCCGTACACCGGCATCGACCAGCCCGCGCTGGCCGTCGGCGCCACGCGCTACCTCCTGCCGGCGCTGGCCGCCGCCACGCTCGCGCTCGCCGTCACCGCGCGCGACGCCGGCCGCCGCGGGCGCCTGGCGATCCTGGTCCTGCTGTGGATCGCGGCGGTGGCGTCCGTCGGGCGCACCTGGGAGTTCGGCTTCCCCTTCGTCCCGAGCCTGGGCACGGTGATCGGACTGGCGGTCATCGGCGCGGCCGCCGGCCTGGCGGCCGGCCGCCTGCGCGTCCGCGTGGCGCCCGCCGTCCGGCGGGCCGCCCCGTACGCGACGGGCGTGGTGCTCGCGCTCGGCCTCGCGGGCGCGGCCGACGGCTACCTCGAACGCCACGCCGAAGCAGGGCGCATCGACGGCGGCCTGCTGCGCGCGGCGCTGGCCACGCCCGGCTTCGACGACGACGAGGGTCTGGAGATCGCCATGGGCCCCGCCACCGTGGCCTTCCTGCGCGGCGAGCGCCTGCAGCACACCGTGACGTTCGTCGGGTCGGAGACGTCCTGCGCCGAGTTGCGCCGCCGCCGCGCCCGCGGCTGGGTGGTCCTGCAGCACGCCCCCGAGACCGCCGCCTACCGCCACCTGCGCTCCTGCCTGCCCGGCCGGCCCCGCTGGCGCGACGGCGCCTACGAGCTCCATGCCGGCTGACCCCTGCCCGTGGTGCGCGTTCCCGCTGCCGCGCTCGGCGGGCGCGACCGCGTGGCGGGTCGAGCGCTGCCCGGCCTGCCGCGTCGGCGTCACGCGGCCCTGGCCGGACGACGCCCAGCTCGACGCGGCCTACGCCGCGTACCGCCCCGCCGAGGGCCGCTTCGGCGGCCCGCTCGACGCGGTGCTGCGCCGCTCGCGCGCGACCCTCGCCGCGCGGATCGACCGCCTCGCGCCCCCTGGGCCGGTGCTCGACATCGGCGCCGGTGACGGCACGCTCGTCGCGGCGCTGCGCGACCGCGGGCGCCAGGCCATCGGGCTCGAGCGCACCGCGGCGCCCGTGCCGCACGTCCACGACGCGACGGTCGCCGAGCTCGACGGCCCCTTCGGCGCGATCGTGCTGTGGCACGCGCTCGAGCACCTGCGCGACCCCGCCGCCACGCTCGCGGCCGCCGCGCAGCGCCTGCAGCCGGGCGGCGTCCTCGTCGTCGCGGTGCCCGACCTGTCCAGCCTGCAGGCGCGCGTGTTCGGTGCTCGCTGGCTGGCGCTGGACCTGCCCCGCCACCTCGTCCATCTCCCGGGTGACGCACTGGTCGGGCGGCTGCGCGAGCTCGGCCTGGCGGTGGAGCGGCGCAGCGCGTGGCGGGGCGGCCAGGCGGTCTTCGGCTGGCTGCACGGGCTGGTGGGCGCCGCCCCGGGACACCCCGATCTCTACGATGCCCTGCGGCGGCCGGCCGCCCGCATGCAGGGCCAACCGGCCCCGCAGCGCGTCGCCGCGCTGGTCCTGGCGGCGCTGCTGACCCCGGTGGCAGCGGCGTGCGCGGCGATCGAGATCGCGCTCGGACACGGCGGGAGCATCGAAGTTGAAGCACGACGACATCCCTGACCCGCAGGCCAAGGGCGACAAGAAGATCGTCGTCGTCATGCCCGCGCGCAACGCGGCCAAGACGCTCGAGCGCACGTTCCGCGGCATTCCCGAGGGCTGGGTCGACGAGGTCATCCTGGTCGACGACGGCTCGACCGACGAGACCGTCCAGCTGGCCCGGACGCTCCCGCTGCACGTCATCTGGCACCCGCACAACGTCGGCTACGGCGGCAACCAGAAGACCTGCTACCTCGAGGCCCTGCAGCGCGACGCCGACGTCGTGGTGATGCTGCACCCTGACGGGCAGTACGAGCCGTCGCTGATCCCGCACATGGTCATGCCGATCCTGCGCGGCGAGGCCGACCTCGTCCTCGGCTCGCGCTTCCTGACCAAGGGCGGCCCGCTGGCCGGCGGCATGCCGCGGTACAAATGGCTGGCCAACCGCTCGCTGACCGCCGTCGAGAACCGGATCCTCGGCACCCACCTCAGCGAGTTCCACACCGGCTACCGCGCCTACAGCCGCGAGCTGCTGATCGGCATCCCGTTCCTGCGCAACGCGCTCGGGTTCTCCTTCGACTCCGAGGTGCTCTTCCAGGCCGTCCACTTCGGCTACCGGATCGCCGAGGTGCCGGCCCCGACGATCTACGACGAGGAGGCGTCGTCGATCGGCTTCAAGCCGTCCGTCGTCTACGGCCTGCGCACGCTGATGGCGGCCGGCCGGCTGCTGCTGCACCGCCACGGCATCTTCCGCACCCGGCGGTTCCAGCCGTGAGGGTCACGGGCGAGCGCGTCACCACCGCCGAGGGCGGCTTCAACCCCACGTTCCAGCGCCACGTGGCCGCCTACGCGCTGTGCGCCCCGCTGCTGGGCGACGCGCGCAAGGTCCTCGACCTCGGCTGCGGCGTCGGCCACTCCTACCGACTGCTCGGCGACCGCGAGACCGTGGGCGTCGACCTCGACGCCGACGCGCTCGCCGGCCAGGACCGCGAGACCCACGTCGCCGACATGCGCGACCTGCCGTTCGCCGACGCGACGTTCGACGCGGTCCTGAGCGTGCAGTCGGTCGAGCACGTGCCGGACGCGCCGCGCGTCGTGGCCGAGGCCGCGCGCGTGCTGAAGCCGGGCGGCGTGGCGATCTTCGTCACGCCCAACCGGCTGACGTTCGGGCGCCCGGACGAGATCATCGACCCCTACCACTTCGTCGAGTACGCGCCCGACGAGCTGCGCGCGCTGCTCGCGCCCGCCTTCGCGGACGTCGAGGTCCGGGGCCTCTTCGGCTCCGCGCGCATGCAGCGCTTCCTCGACGACCAGCGCGACCGCATGGAGCGCGTCCTGCGCCTCGACGTGCTGGGCGTGCGCAAGCGCCTGCCCCGCCGGGCGCTGATGTGGCTCTACGACACGGCCCTGACGCGCAGCCGCCGGACGGTCTCGCCCGACGCCGCGGCCATTACCCCGGACGACTTCCACCTCGCCGACGACGGGCTCGAGCGCTGCCTCGACGTCGTCGGGATCGGCCGCAAGGCGTAGTCAGCCGACGCGCGTCCAGGCGGCCTGGCTGGGCGCGCCGCGCTGCGACAGGGCGAAGAGCATGTACGGCCCGCGCGGCGCGACGGCGTAGGAGCGCGGCCCGCGCACCGTGACGCGCCAGCCCGCGCCCGAGCGCTTGCGGCGCAGCACCCGCAGCTCCACGAAGCGCTGGTTCATGTCGCGCCCGTGCGTCGTGGCGCTCGGAGCGAGCATCGTGACCCGCCGCGGCGCGGTGCCGCGGACCGTCAGCGAGAACGTCCGGCGCGGAGCGAGGCGCTTCGGCGCCCCGGCGATCCGCGGCCGCGCGCCCTTGAAGAGGTACGGCGGCTCGTAGACCTCGGCGGTGTCGCCGTCGCGGTTGGGGTTGGCGTCGTCGCCCGCCGACCAGACGCGGCCGTCGGGCAGCAGCAGCGCCACGGAGTGGTAGGCGCGGTCCTCGCGCTGGGCCGGCCCGAGCGTCCAGCGCTTCGTGCGCGGGTTCCACAGCTCGACGCGCCGGTTGGCCGGCGCGGAGGTGTAGGCGCCGTCGCGGCGGGTGATCGCCGTGCCCCCGCCGAAGGTTGCCATCGACCCGTCCGGCAGCAGGACGGTGTTGGGCCAGTTGCGCGGCCGGTGCTGCGACGGCGCGGGCCGGAAGCCGCGCGACGGCGTGCGGTCGTCGAAGACGAGCGTCGTCCTGTAGGCGGCGGTGTCCTTGGGCGGGAACCCGGCCGCCTCGAAGTTCGCCCCGCCGATCATCATCGCCTGCGGCGAGGAGCCCTTCGACGTCGGCACCGGCACGAGGTTCTCGCCGCCGCGCGTGGCCCCGAGCCGCGGGATCGCCGACCAGCGCAGCGTCACCGGGTCGAGGAGCCCCACGTCCTGGCGCCGCGGCCCGCCGAGCAGCACGCGGGAGGACGGCATCAGCAGCAGCCCGGGGTACGTCCACGTCTCGCGGTCGCCCTGCGGTGCGCGCGTGACGCGGGCGCCGTCGGGCGAGACGACCTCCAGCTGCGCGGTCAGGTTCGTCGGCTTCTGGTCGTCGTAGCCGCCGAGCACCACCGTCCGGCCGTCGGCGAGCTGCGCCTGTGTCGGGTACCAGCGGGCGACCGCCATGTCCTGCTTGCGCGACCACGTCTGCGTGCGCGGATCGAAGACGAGGACGATCTTCAGGCCCGGCGGGTTCGTGTAGCCCTTCTCTCCCCAGCGCAGGTCCAGCGTCCCGCCCGTCACCAGGACGCGGCCGTCGGGCAGGAACGACTGCCCGGAGCAGTAGAGCGGCACCGGCTCGGCCACGCCGTCGCCGTCGACGTCGACCCGCGGGGCGGGCACCGGCGTCAGCGCCGACGCCCCGATCCCCTTGGACGGGCTCCACACCGTGGCGATGCTGCTGGTGCCCTGATGGGAGTCGGCGTTGCGGGTGATGATGCGCTGCGTCCACTCGAAGCCGTAGAACAGGACGCGCCCCGTGGGCAGCAGCGCCGCGTGGATGGCGTAGTGCGGCAGGTCCTGCACGCCGGCCTTCCAGCGCCCCAGACGCGCGAGCGCCGCGCCCTTGGGCTGCGGCGGCAGCGTCGGGTTGCAGCGCGCCTGCCCGGTCGGGCGGCCCTCCGGGGGCAGCGGCCGCGACGGGTCGAAGCTGGTGGTGTCCGTCCGCGGCCGGCAGGGGTCGAACCCCGGCCCGGCGGGGGCCTGCGCCGCCCGCGCGTCCGCCCGCCGCGCCGCGGCGTGCTCGCGCGCGTGCGCGGCGCCCAAGACGTCGGCCTCGAAGGCCTGCAGCGCGCGCTCGGCGTCGGCCGGCAACGCCGAGGCGGAGCCGTGGCCGGCGGCGGTGGCCGGGGCGAGCAGGGCGAGGCTGAGCGCGCAGAGCGCGGCAGGGCGAAGCGGCGGCACGACCACAGGGACGGTAGCGCGGGCGCGCCGCGCAGCGCGTCACTCCGGCGGCGGGGCGACCGCGAAGGGCGTGCCCTGGTTCGGGATCGCGGTCTGCGGCGTGACCGCCGGCGGGGTCGGCGCCGGCGTGGCGCTGGGCGCCGCGGGCGGCTGCTGCTGGACCGCGAGCGGCAGCGGCGTCCCCACGGCCGTCGCCGACGCGTTGGGCGGCGCCAGCGCCGCCTCGGCGTCCTGGCCCAGCGAGCGGGCGCCCGGGTTGGCCGGGTCGAGCCGGCCGAAGCGCCGGGCGGCATCCCGGAAGCCGTCGGCGTCGGCGAGCTGCGTCGCGATCCCCGCCAGGCGCAGCCAGACCTCGGGGTCGTCGGGCTGGCGGCCGGCGGCGTCGAGCAGGTGGCGGCGGGCGTCGAGCAGCCGGTCGCGGCCCTCGGCGATCGACGCGAGCACGAACAGCGGGCGGACCGCCAGCGGGTCCAGGCGGGCGGCCAGCTCGGCCTCGGCGGCCGCCCGGCGCAGCTCCTCGGCGTCGGCGCGGGCGCTGACCGAGGCCTGCGCCGAGGTGGCCTTCGAGTCCGCCCACGCCGGCAGGATCGCGCTGACGGCGAAGGCGGTCAGCAGCAGGCAGGCGGCCACGAGTCCGGCGGCCGACGCGACCGGCGGCCGGCGCTCGCGGTCGACGTCACGGAACACCGGGCCCTCCGCGCGGCGCGCGCGCCCGCCACCGCCGGCCACCACGCCCAGGGCGACGAGCGCCGGCAGCGTCACGCCCGGGATGTCCCAGTCCCAGTCCACGCACGCGTGCACGAGGTACGCCGCGCTCAGTGCCAGCAGCGCGACCGCGAGGTCCTGCCGGCGGCCGGCGGCCAGCTCGCGGACGCGCCGGGCGCCCGCCGCGGCCAGCGCCGCCAGCGCCCCGAGCCCGAGCAGCGCGCCGATCAGGCCCGTCTCGGACAGGAACTGCAGCGGGACGCTGTGCGGCTGGCGCACGGGGATCGTGTCCTGGCGATAGCGCTTGTGCACGAGCGGGAACGACCCCGCGCCGTAGCCGGCCACCGGGCGGTCGCTCCAGGCCCCGAGCGCCTCCTTCCACCAGCCGACCCGGTTGCTCGAGTCGGTGGACGCCAGGCGGCCGGGGTCGAAGGCCTCGGCGTCGGCGGGCTTGTCGAACGACGCGACCGCGTCCTCGACCACGACCTTCGTGCCCTGGTCGCCCGCCGCCAGGCCGAGCACCCCGACGAGCGCCACGGTGCTGCCCGCGACGGCGATGCCCCGCCAGGCCAGCCGGCTCATCGCCGGCGTCCAGACGACGCGGTGCTCCTCGCGCGCGAGGCGATGGATGGACCACAGCAGCGCGGCCAGGCACACGAGGAAGACGGCGAGCAGCACCCGCCCGTCGTCCATGCGCAGGTCCAGCGGGGCGGCGTTCACCGTGAGCCCGTCACGCGTGTAGGCGACGCCCAGCACCGGCACGGTGGCCAGCGACGTCAGGACCACGAGCGAGAGGATCCGCAGCCGGTCCGGGCCGGCCGCCAGGACGATCGCCACGGCGACCAGCAGCGCCAGCACGCCGCCCCGCGAGTACGTCATCCCGAGGACGATCCCGAGCTCGAACAGCGCGGCAGCAGCCGCCAGCCGCCAGCGGGGCGCGAGCGCGTCGTCGGCCGCGAGGCGCAGCGCCACCGGCATCGCCATCGCGCACAGCAGCCCGAGCGCGTTCCAGTAGCCCAGCGGCGCGCGCAGCCGTGCGAGGTCGGCCGCGTGGTCGAGGTCGACGAGCGGGAGGTCCAGCCCGGGCACCGCCTTGCCGGCGAACGCGTACGTGGCGACGAGCACGGCCACGAGCAGCCAGCCGACGGCGACGCGCTCGATCGCCCGCGGCGCCGACGCGCCCGCCGCCAGCGCCAGCACGACGACCAGGGCGTAGGCCAGCGTGCGGTTGGCCGCCTGCCACGTGCGGTCGGGCTGGATGCTCCAGAAGAGCGAGAGCGCCGACCACGCCGCGAAGGCCACGAGCAGGCCGACGCCGATCCAGGCCAGCCGCGGGGCGACGAGCCGCAACGAGCCGGCGGCCAGCCACAGCGCCGCGGCCCACACGCCGATGGCGGCGAGCGCGACCTGGACCCGCGTCTCCTCCGGCAGCCCGACCCCGCCGTCGGCGAAGGCCGCGTACAGGCACGCGAGCAGGAGCGCGACGACGAGCGCGCTGGCGCGGCGCGCGTCGCGCCGGTCGGCTGCTGGGCGGGCGACGGCCATCCCGGGGCACGCCCGAGGGTATCCGGTACCCGGGCGGACGCCGGCGGGCGACCAGCGTGCCATCGGGGTCCGCCCTCTACCCTGTGGGCGATGCGCCGCACCTGCGCCGCCCTGCTGGTCCTCCTCGCCGCGCTCGCGGCGACCGCCGCGCCCGCCGCCGCCCAGGACGGCGGCCGGTTGCTCGCGCAGATGGTCCAGCAGCTGCAGCGCGAGGGCAAGATCGACGCCTGCGACTACAGCGCGGCGGAGCTCAAGGCCGCGCAGAAGGCGATCCCTCCGGACGTCGAGCAGTACGCGCCGGACCTGCCGACCGCGATCGACGCCGCCATCCAGCGCCGCGCGCGGGGCGGCTGCCGCAAGGGCGGCGGGTCGTCGGGCTCCTCCGGCCAGGGCTCCGGCGCCGCGCCGGCCGCGCCCTCGGGCGGCGGGACGTCGACCCCCGGCGCCGCGCAGGGTCCGACCGCGACGGGGCCGAGCGGCCCGACGACCAACGCGGCCCCCTCCGCGCCGGGCACGACGCCGGCGCCGGCGCCCGGGCTGCAGCCGTCGCCCGCCGCCGCGGACGGCGCGATCCCCGAGGCCGTCGACGCCGCGCCCGCGTCCTCGACCGACGCCGGGGACGCACCCGCGCCGCTCATCCTGCTGCTCGTCCTCGGAGCCATCCTCCTGGCCTTCGGCTCGCTCGCCGCCGCCGTCCGGTTCTGGGCGTGGGAGCCCGGGTGGGTGGTGCGCGCACGGCACGCCGGTGCCGAGGCGGGCTGGCGCACGAGCGCGGCCTGGGCCGAGTTCTCGGACTGGGTCCGGCTCGGCCGCTGAGGGTCCCCCGGGACCCTCCTACACTGAGCTTCCGGCTCGTCTGCAGGGCTTTCGCGTTCCGTCCGGACGCGGGCGGACCCTACGCAGCCCACACGTGAGCCGACGCCGCCATTCGGGCGGCCTCAAGGAGAGGACCCGTGATGTTCGAGCCCGCAGCGCAGACCACCGTCGAGGACGTTCGCCCCGGCCGGGCGATGACCGTCCGGCGTCGCTTCACGACGCCCGGCGTGCATCCGTTCGACCAGGTCGAATGGGAGCTGCGCGACGCCGCGGTCGGGTCCTTCCGCCAGGAGAACGTCGAGTTCCCGAAGTCGTGGTCGCAGAACGCCACGAACATCGTCGCCCAGAAGTACTTCCGCGGGCAGCTCGGCGCCCCGACGCGTGAGCGCTCGGTCAAGCAGATGGTCGGCCGGGTGGCCGGGACGATCGCCGACTGGGGCCGCCAGCGCGGCTACTTCGCCACCACCGAGGACGGCGACGCGTTCGAGGACGAGCTGACCTACGTCCTGCTGCACCAGATGGCGGCGTTCAACTCGCCCGTCTGGTTCAACGTCGGCTTCGAGGAGCAGCCGCAGTGCTCGGCCTGCTTCATCCTCAGCGTGGACGACACGATGGAGTCGATCCTCGACTGGAACACGCGCGAGGGGCGCATCTTCCGCGGCGGCTCCGGCTCGGGCATCAACCTCTCGAACATCCGCGGCTCGATGGAGCCGCTGAGCAAGGGCGGCACCGCCTCCGGCCCCGTCTCGTTCATGCGCGGTGCCGACGCGTGGGCCGGCACGATCAAGTCCGGCGGAAAGACCCGGCGCGCGGCCAAGATGGTCGTGCTCGACGTCGACCACCCGGACATCCGCGAGTTCATCTGGTGCAAGGCCAAGGAGGAGGACAAGGCCGAGGCCCTCGCGCGCGCGGGCTTCGACATGTCCATCGACGGCGACGGCTTCACGTCGATCCAGTACCAGAACGCCAACAACTCGGTCCGCGTGACCGACGCGTTCATGCACGCGGTCCAGGAGGACGGCGAGTGGCGCACGATCGCGCGCCAGACCCGCGAGCCGGTCGGCGAGCCGATGCGCGCCAGGGAGCTCATGCACGAGATCGGCGAGGCCGCCTGGCGCTGCGCCGACCCTGGCGTGCAGTACGACACGACGATCAACCAGTGGCACACGTGCCCGAACTCGGGCCGCATCAACGCGTCCAACCCGTGCTCGGAGTACATGCACGTCGACGACAGCGCGTGCAACCTGGCGTCGCTGAACCTCATGAAGTTCCGCCGCGAGGCCGGCTCCTTCGACGTGGCCTCGTTCGAGCACGCCATCGATGTGATCTTCCTCGCGCAGGAGATCATCGTCGGGCCGTCGAGCTACCCGACCGAGGAGATCGGCGTCAACGCGCGGGCCTTCCGCCAGCTCGGCCTGGGCTACGCCAACCTCGGCGCCTTCCTGATGGCCAACGGCATGCCGTACGACTCCGACGCCGGTCGCGGCACCGCCGCGGCCATCACGGCGCTCATGACGGGCCGGGCCTACCTGCAGTCGGCGCGCATCGCCGCCGCCGTCGGGCCCTACGAGCGCTACGAGGAGAACCGCGAGCCGCACAACGCCGTCATGCGGATGCACCGCGACGCGTCGCAGTCCATCCCGGACAGCACCTGCGCCGACACGGCGCTGCTCGACGCGGCCCGCCGCTCGTGGGACGAGGCCGTGGCACTCGGCGAGCTGCACGGCTACCGCAACGCGCAGGCGACGGTGCTCGCCCCCACCGGGACGATCTCGTTCCTCATGGACTGCGACACGACCGGCGTGGAGCCGGACTTCTCGCTCGTGAAGTACAAGGAGCTGGTCGGCGGCGGCTCGATGACGATCGTCAACCGCACGGTGCCGCTGGCGCTGCGCGAGCTCGGCTACGAGGAGGCGACGATCGACCGGATCGTCGCCCACATCGACGAGCACGGCGCGATCGTCGGCGCCCCCGGCCTGGCCGACGAGCACCTCCCGGTGTTCGACGTCGCGGTGGGCGAGCGCGCCATCCACCACATGGGCCACATCAAGATGATGGGCGCGGTCCAGCCCTTCATCTCGGGCGCGATCTCCAAGACGGTCAACCTCCCGAAGACGGCGACGGTCGAGGACATCGTCGACGCCTACGTCAAGGCGTGGGAGTGCGGCGTCAAGGCGCTGGCGATCTACCGCGACGGCTCCAAGACGGCGCAGGCGCTGCGCACCGAGGCCCAGGCCGACGGCGGCGCGGTGCCGGCGGTCGGCTCGCCCGAGTTCGACGCCGCGGTCGCCGCCGAGGTCGAGAAGGCGATGCAGGCCCTCGGGCCCAAGCGCCGCCGGATGCCGCGCGAGCGCCAGTCGATCACCCACAAGTTCTCGATCGGCGGCCACGAGGGCTACATCACGGCCGGCATGTACGAGGACGGCACGGTCGGCGAGATCTTCATCACCGACGTCGGCAAGGAGGGCTCGACCCTCCGCGGGATGATGAACTCGTTCGCCACGGCGATCTCGATCGCACTGCAGTACGGCGTGCCGCTCGAGACCCTGGTCGAGAAGTTCGCCTACATGCGTTTCGAGCCCGAGGGGATCACCCAGAACCCGGAGATCCCGTTCGCGAAGTCGCTGCCGGACTACATGATGCGCTGGCTGGCCTCGCGGTTCCTGGACGCCGAGATCCAGGAGGAGCTCGGCATCCTGACGCCGGAGGTCCGCGCCAAGAAGGCCTCCGAGGAGACGGCGCAGTCGCTGACGTCCGACACGGCCGGCCCGAACGGCGCAGCTGACGGCGCCGCCGCGACGGCGCCGCAGCCGCCGACCTCCGCGCTGACCGACACGCCGCCCGTCCGCCCGGCCCGCCTCAAGGGCCTGGAGCTCGGCCCGGCGTGCAGCCAGTGCGGCGGGATGATGCAGCGCACGGGCTCCTGCTACACGTGCCCGTCCTGCGGCAACAACACGGGCTGCGGCTGATGGTGCGTGACAGGCAGATGCACGCAGCTGCTTGACAGCTGATGCACAGCGACGCCTCCGCTTGACAGGAGATGCACGACGGCCCGCCACTCGGCGGGCCGTCGGCTTAAGGGGATGCTGGCCGGTGCCGCGCCCGCTCGGCTGACACCGCGCCCGCCCTCCTAGGGCAGCGGATCGGCTCGGTCGACGAGCTTGTCGAGGCGCGTGTCGCACAAGAACTGCGGCCACGGCGGCTCGCCGCTCTGCTCCCAGGCGCGCCGGAAGATGCGCACGAGCTCCTTGAACTTGCGCTCGTTCTGAACTCGCGGGCGCGTGCGCTTGCTCTCGACGGCCTGATGGATCGTCCAG
>DASPKC010000510.1:0-3191 GCA_035628295.1 Baekduia sp. | reverse complement strand
GCGTCGCGGCGGCGCCGTACCCGTGCCGGCAGCGCGGCGAGACCATCATCGGCGCGGACCTCATGGCCGCCGCCCATGACGACCTGGCGGCGGGCCGGCCCCGCGCCGAGATCGCGGCCGCGTTCCACGAGGGCCTGGCCGCCGCCGCCGCCGCGGCGTGTGCGAGCGCGGCGCAGCCGCGGACGGTGGTGCTCTCTGGCGGCACGTTCGCCAACGACCGGATCCGTGCAGCGCTGCGCGCGCGCCTGCATGATCTGGGGTTCATGGTCCTGACCCACCGCCGGGTGCCCACCGGTGACGGAGGGCTGAGCTTCGGACAGGCCGCGGTGGCGGCGAGGAGGAGCGCGTCATGTGCCTAGGGATCCCGGGCCAGCTGGTCGCGTGGGTCGACGAGGAGCACCACATCGCCAAGGCGGACGTCTCGGGCGTGCGGCGCAACGTGAACGTCGGGCTGCTGACCGGCCCGCCGGAGAACATCGCCATCGGCGACTGGGTCCTGATCCACGCGGGGTTCGCCATGTCGAAGATCGACGAGGAGCAGGCCGAGGAGACCCGCCGGTTCCTCGAGGGCCTCGGACAGCTCTACGAGGACGAGCTGGCGGAGCTGCGCGGCAGCGCGATCGAGTGACGACCACGGACATGACCGAGCAGCAGCTGGCCGCAGCGGTGGCCGAGCGCGAGCGGGTCCTCGCCGGCTTCCTCGACCGCGAGCAGGACCGGCTCTCGCACGCCTGCCACGACCTCGCGCGGGCGCTGTTCCGCGGCGGGACGCTGTTCGCCCACGGCACCGGCGCGGCGGCGACGGACGCGGCGCACGTCGCCGTCGAGTTCCTGCATCCCGTGATCGTCGGCAAGCGCGCGCTGGCTGCCCGCGCGACCGACGCCCTCGGCCCGCTCGCGCGGCCCGGCGACGTGGCGCTCGCGCTGGCCCACGGCCCGGCGGGCGAGGCGACGCGCGCGTTCCTCGCCGACGCCGCCGCGCGCGGCCTGGTGCGCATCGCCTTCACGGGGTCGGGTGGCCCGCCGCCCGAGGCCGACCACGTGTTCGTCGTCGAGAGCGCCGACCCGGCGATCGTCCAGGAGGTCCAGGAGACCGCCTATCACGTGCTGTGGGAGCTGGTGCACACGTTCTTCGAGCACCCGGGGCTGCTCGAGGAGACGTGCACGACGTGCGGCGACGTGGCGGTCCAGGCGCCCGTCGTGCGCGTGGGCGACGGCCTGGCCGTGGTCGAGCTCGCGGGACGCCATGAGGAGGTCGCGATCGACCTCCTCGACGAGGTCGCGCCCGGCGACGTGGTGCTGTGCCATGCCGGCGTGGCGCTCGAGCGCTTGGAGCGCGACGCGCCCGCGGAGGCGACGGGGTTCCTGTACCCGTTCCTGGAGGCCGAGGAGGAGGACCTCGACGCGGTCCTGGCCGACCTGCGCGCCTCCACCGTGCGCAAGGGCCAGGACACGATCGCCCTGCGCCGCGCCGTGGACCTGGTCGCGATCGAGCGCTGCGCGACGCAGGTCGCCGCGCGCCTGCGCGGCGGCGGGCGCCTGCTGACGTTCGGCAACGGCGGCTCGAGCACCGACGCGCAGGACCTCGCGGTCGATGCGCTGGCGCGCGGCTGGCCGGCCATGGCCCTCAACGACGACGTCGCCACCGTCACCGCCGTGGGCAACGACGTGGGCTTCGAGAACGTCTTCGCCCGGCAGGTGATCGCGCTGGGCCGGCCGGGCGACGTGGCCGTCGGGATCTCCACCAGCGGGTCCTCGCCGAGCGTCGTCCGGGCGCTGGAGGAGGCGCACCGCCGCGGCCTGCTGACCTGCGCGATCACCGGCTACGACGGCGGCGCGCTGGGCGCCGCCGGGTGGCTCGACCACCTGCTCGCCGTCGCCGGCGACTACGTGCCCCGCCTGCAGGAGGCGCACGCCACCATGTACCACCTGCTGCTCGACGCGATGGGAGCCCGCGCATGAGGTTCGTCGACGAGTTCCGCTCCGCCGAGGTCGCCAAGCGCCTCGCGGACGAGATCGCCGGGCTGGTGGAGCCCGGCCGGCACTACAAGCTCATGGAGGTCTGCGGCGGGCACACCCACGCGATCTACAAGCACGGCGTGGAGGACCTCCTGCCGCCGGAGGTCGAGCTGGTCCACGGCCCCGGCTGCCCCGTGTGCGTGATCCCGATGGGACGCCAGGACGACGCGCTGGCCATCGCCCGGCGGCCCGAGGTGCTCTTCACCACGTTCGGCGACATGTTGCGCGTGCCGTCCAGCGCCGGGTCGCTGCTGGACGCCAAGGCCCAGGGCGCCGACGTGCGGATGGTGTACTCGCCGCTGGACGCGCTGCGCCTGGCCCGCGAGAACCCGGACCGCGAGGTCGTCTTCTTCGCCATCGGCTTCGAGACGACGACGCCCTCGACGGCGCTGACGCTGCTGCGCGCGAAGGCCGAGGGCATCCGCAACTTCTCGGTCTTCGCCAACCATGTCACGATCATCCCGGCGATCAAGGCGATCCTGGACTCGCCCGACCTGCGCCTCTCGGGGTTCCTCGGGCCGGGGCACGTCTCGACGGTGATCGGGACGCGCCCGTACCGCTTCATCTGCCGCCAGTACGGCCTGCCGATCGTCGTCTCCGGCTTCGAGCCGCTCGACGTGCTGCAGGGCGTCTACCTCGTCCTCAAGCAGCTGGCGGAGGGCCGCTGCGAGGTGGAGAACCAGTACACGCGGGTGGTGCGCGAGGAGGGCAACCGCAAGGCGCTCGAGGCGATCGCGCAGACGATGGAGCTGCGCACCACGTTCGAGTGGCGCGGCCTGGGCTTCATCTCGCAGAGCGCGCTGAAGCTGCGCGAGGAGTTCGCCGACTTCGATGCCGAGGTGCGCTTCGACGTGCCGGCCGTCCGCGTCGCCGACCCCAAGGCCTGCCAGTGCGGCGAGGTGCTCAAGGGGGTCATCAAGCCCTGGCAGTGCAAGGTGTTCGGCACCGCCTGCACGCCGGACCGGCCGATCGGGACCTGCATGGTCTCCAGCGAGGGCGCCTGCGCGGCCTACTACAACTTCGGCCGCCTCTCGAAGATCGCCGAGCGCTCCGCGCCGGACGGCGGAGGCAGAGGCGCCGGGGCCGGCGTAACGGTTTAGCAGATGACGACCGACTTCAGCCCATCGCCACTCTTCGAGCGCGTCGAGCGCGCGCGGCGCAGGAAGCGCAAG
>DASPKC010000509.1:0-7183 GCA_035628295.1 Baekduia sp. | reverse complement strand
CGAGTCGCCACCCGGCTCGCCCGGCACCTTCGTCGCTCCCGTGGCGGCAGGCGCCGCTGCGGTCGAGCTCGTGCGCGACGGGAGGACCTTCGACCGCGTCGACCGCGACGGCGTGCCGCGCGTGCAGGTCACCGGGCCGCGGGCCGGCATCCGCGTGACCGAGCGCGGTCGCCTCGATGTCCGCTGGGCGGCAAGCGACCCGGAGCGCGACGTGCTGCAGGCGACCGTCGACTACTCGTCCGACGACGGCCGCACGTGGCAGACGATCGCGACGGGGCCGAGCACCGGCCGGGTCACCGTCCGCGGCGACAGCCTCTTCGGCTCGCGCCGCGCACGCGTACGCGTGACGGTCAACGACGGGTTCTCCGAGGCCACGGTCCGCTCGGGCTCCTTCCGCGTCGACGGGCGCAGGCCCGACGTGCGGATCACCTCCCCGGCGCGCGGGACGCTGCTGCAGGCCGGGATCCCCGTCCGGCTGGCGGCCGTGGTGCTCGACGCGCGCGGGGCGCCGCTCGACGGCCGGGCCGTGCGCTGGTTCGCCGGGCGCCGTCCGCTCGGCAGCGGCGCACAGCTGACCACGCGGCTGCCCTCCGGCCGGGTGACACTGCGCGCCGTCGCCCGCGACGGGGTGGGCGAGACCCGGACGGTGACCAAGCGGGTGACGGTCGCACCCAACCGCCTGCGCCTGCTGCGGCTGGAGGCACCGCGCACCGTGGCCCGTGGCGCGCGCTCCGTCACGGTCACCGTCGCGTCGTCCTGGCCCGCGCGGCTGCGGGCGGCGGGGCGCTCGCACCGCATCTCCAGCCGGGCGCGGCGCATCACCCTCCGGCTGCCCAGGCGCCCCGCGACGGGCCCGGTCCGCGTGCCGTTCGTCGCGACGCCGCGACCCGGCGCCACGGGGCGGGTCAGCGGGCGCATCGAGGTGCACCGCGGCCCGGCGCCGGCGCGGCCGTAGCGCCGGTGGCGCCGCCGTCGCGCGCGTCGGCGATGATGCGCGCGACCGGGACAAGGCGAAGGAGAGGAGCGGGCAATGGCGACGACAGCGACCGACGGGCCGGTGCTGGCGCTGGTGGCGACGGACGACGAGCTGGCGATCCGCGAGTCGGTGCGCGGGATCTGCGCGCGGTTCGGCGAGCGCTATCCCCGCGCCTGCCACGAGCGGGGCGAGCCCCCCACCGAGCTGTGGAACGCGCTGGCCGAGAAGGGCTACGTCGGCGCGAACATCCCGGTCGAGTACGGCGGCGGCGGGCTCGGGATGCAGGGCCTGATCACCGTCGCCGAGGAGGTCACGGCCGCCGGGCAGCACCTGCTGATGCTGGTGGTCTCGTCGGCCATCGCCGGGTCGGTGCTGGCCCGCCACGGGACGCCCGAGCAGCGCGACCGCTGGCTGCGCGGCATCGCCGCCGGCACCACGAAGCTGGCGTTCGCCATCACCGAGCCCGACGCGGGGACGAACTCGCACCAGCTGCGCACGGAGCTGCGCCGCGACGGCGACCGTTACCTCCTGCGGGGCCAGAAGGTGTTCATCTCCGCGGTGGAGGACGCCGACGCGGTGCTCGTGATCGCGCGCTTCCGCGGCGCCGACGGGGAGCTCGCGCAGCCCTGCCTGTGCATCGTCGATGTCGACGCCACCGGGTTCTCGCGGGAGGCGATCCCCATGCCGTTCATCGGCCCCGACCAGCAGTGGACGCTCTTCTTCGAGGACGTCGTCGTCGAGCCCGACCGGTTGATCGGCGGCGAGCAGGGCGGCCTGGCCGCGGTGTTCGACGGGCTCAACCCGGAGCGCGCGATCGGCGCGGCGCTCGCGTGCGGTGGCGGCCGTCACGCGCTCGACAAGGCGGCCGCCTACGCGCGCGAGCGCGTGGTGTGGCGCACGCCGATCGGCGCCCATCAAGGCATCGCGCACCCCCTGGCCAAGGCCAAGATCGAGCTGGAGCTCGCCTGGCTGATGACGCAGAAGGCCGCGGCGCTGATCGACGCCGGCGCGCCGGGGGCGGGCGAGGCGGCCAACATGGCGAAGTACGCGGCCGCCGAAGCGGCCGTGCACTGCGTCGACACCGCCATCCAGACGCACGGCGGCAACGGGCTGACGCTGGAGTACGGCATCTCCGACCACTGGTGGTCGGCCCGGCTCGCGCGCATCGCCCCGGTCAGCGCCGAGATGGTCCTCAACTACGTCGCCCAGCACAGCCTGGGCCTGCCGAAGTCCTACTGAGCGGCGGCCGGGACCTCCGCCTCGTCCTCCAGCGCGAAGGAACCGTAGGACGGTCGGCCCGCGAAGGCGTAGACGCCGATGGTGACGCCGGCGCCGGTGGTGCGCGACTCGGTGAGCCGCAGCGCCGCCGGCACCGCGCCGTCGGCGAACAGCCGCTTGCCCGTGCCCAGGACGAGCGGGAACGTCAGCAGCCGCAACTCGTCAACGAGGTCGTGGCGCAGCAGCGTCTGGAGCAGCCCCGCGCTGCCGTGCACCTGCAGCTCGCCGCCCGGCCGGGCCTTGAGCTCGGCCACCGCCGCGGGGACGTCGGCGCCCAGGAGCGTGGACCCCTGCCAGGTCAGATCCTCCTGGCGCAGCGTGCGCGACGCGACGTGCTTGGGCAGCGCGTTGAGCTTGGCTGCGACGGGATCGCCGGCGTCGTCGACCTTCGGCCAGTGGGCGGCGAACGTCTCGTAGGTGAAGCGGCCGAGCAGGAACGCCTCGGCCGAGCGGAACGTCTCGTCCATGAAGGCGCCGAACTCCTCGTCGACGTGGGGGAACACCCAGCCGCCGTGCTCGAAGCCGCCGGCGCGGTCCTCCTCGGGGCCTCCGGGCGCCTGCATCACGCCGTCGAGGGTCTGGAACGTGGTCACGGTGAGCTTCATGCCGGCAAGGACGGGCGCCGGCGGCGGAACTCATCGGTCCGCCGTGCTCAGCCGATCGCCCGCGCGCGCACCGTCGCCGTGCGGTTGCGGTACGGCTCGAAGTCGCGGCACGGCTGGCCGCGCAGCGACGGGCACGGCGGCAGCGGGGTCGGCGCCTCCAGCCCCGCCACCACCGGCAGCAGCAGCCGCGACGTCATCCGGCCGCCGGCGCCGATCGCCACGCGCGCGCGGCCGGCCGGGATCGTCTCCTCGAAGGCCCAGACCGGCTGGTCGCCGTTGGGCGCCGTGATCCGCAGGCGGATGCGCGAGCCCTTGCGGTAGGCGTGGGCCTGGTGGTACAGCGGGATGGTCACCGCGACGAAGCGCCCGCGCGGCATGGCCCGGGCGTCGCGGCGGCGGAGGCTCAGCACCGGGGCCAGCGGGGTGCTCTTGGCCCGGTCGAGCTTGCGGCTGCGCGTGCGCACCCAGCCGTTCTGCACGAACGTCTCCTTGCCGTCGGGGCGGACCTCGCTGATCGTCGCCTGCAGGTCGACGCTGCGCGCCGACGAGCGCACCCAGGCCTTCACCGCGCCGGCGCCCACCACGACGGTGTCCTCGGCCAGCGGCGCCGTGAGGTACGAGGCGGCCGTGCCGGCCGGGTCCTGGGCCCAGCGGTAGGGCGGGGTGGGCGTCCACAACCCGTTCTCGCCGGCCGCCGTGTCGCCGGTGAAGCTCGTCAGCGGCCGGGCCCTCGGGTTCCAGTCGAAGGGCGTGGCGCGCGGGCGCCGGGCCGGCCTGGCGCGCAGGTCGCCGCCCGCGGTCAGGTACCAGCGGCCGGCGGTCGTCCCGGGGACGGGGTAGCGCGGGAACGAGCGCTCGAAGCCCGGGTAGGGCAGGCCCGGCTCGCGGCCGGCGCCGTTGTCGAACAGGATGCGGATGCGCTCCTGGCGCTCGAACGCGGCGAGCGCGCCCTCGAAGGTCGGCTCATGCTGCACGGGATCGGGCGGGAGCGTCACGTTCCCGGCGCCCATGGCCGCCTGGTAGACCAGCGGGGCCGACGTGCGCAGGATCGCGCTGTTCGTCGCAGGCGGCTGGCGCGCGACGTACAGCGACAGGAAGTCGTAGAGCCGGTTGAGCGTCTCGGGCGCCAGGGAGTCGACGTGCGTCCCGTTGGTCAGCGTGACCCACGCCTTGTCGGTGCCGGTGAGCCGCGACGCGAGCGTCGGGCAGTGGCCGCCCGTCTGCTCGTCGGTGGCCTGGCAGGCCAGGAACGTCGGGACCCGGATCTTGTCGACGAACGTCACGGGCGCCAGCGGGTCGGCCACCGCGGGGTTGTAGTACTGGTTGTCGCGGACCTTCTGGAGCAGGTCCGGCGCCTCGGCGTGCAGCGCCTGGTTGTCCTTGCAGACCTGGTCGCCGGCGGCGATGCGCTCGGCCGCGTAGGGCTGCCCGGCGTCGGGGCCGGACGGCAGGGCCGCCTTCGCCCGCTCCTTGGCCCACTCGAACGCGAAGCCCGTGTTGAGGATGCCGCCGGGGTAGAGCGTCGTGAGCGTCTGGTCGATCACCGACAGCGGCGAGATCGCGGCCAGGCTCGGCGGCTGCGTCGCGGCGGTGAACAGCTGCGAGATGCCGCCGTAGGAGATGCCGAACATCCCGACCTTGCCGCCCTTGACCCACGGCTGGCGCGCGATCGTCTCGATGACGTCGTAGCCGTCGAGGCTCTGCAACGGCTCGAAGAAGTCGAACGCGCCGCCCGAGCAGCCCGTGCCGCGCATGTTGACGTCCACCACGGCGAAGCCCATGAGGTTGGCGATCGCGGCGATCCCGCTCGCCGGGCCGGTCGGCCGCGCGTAGGCGTAGCCCGAGTACTCGATGAGGGTCGGGTACGGGCCGCCGGCGGGGTTGCGCGGCAGGTCCACGCCGAAGACGTTCGTGACGTCGCTGGGCGGGTGGACCGCGTAGGCGAGCTTGGTGCCGTCGCGCGTCGTCAAGTAGCCGTAGCCGTCGGACGGGATGGCCTGGTCGTAGACCGCGGTGCTCGGCGGCGCGGAGGCGCGGGTCAGGACGGTGAGGGGCTCGGACTGCTCGGCGCCCGCGCGCACGCGGTAGCCCTCCCCGGGACGGACGTCGCGGAACAGGGCGGCGCCGTACGCGCCGGCCGGGCGCGTGGCGACCGTGCGCCCGGCGGCGTCGAGCAGCGCCACCTGCGCGCGGGGCGCCAGGCCGGTCACGTGGACCTGCTCGACGCTCCCGCGGGCGGTGAACGCATGCGCCTGCGCCGCGAGCGCCAGGAGCGCGACGAGGGTGACGGTCAGCGTCCGGCCTAGGCGGTGCACGCGGGGGTTCCTACCATCATCGGGCCAGCGCGCGCTCCACATCCTCGAGGCGGTCCTGACCCCAGAAGAGCTCGCCGTCGAGCGTGAACACCGGCACGCCCCAGTGGCCCAGCTCGAGCAGGCGCTCCGTGCTCGCGTCGACCCGCGCGCGGATGCCGGGGTCGTCCAGCGCGGCCGCGCAGGCCGGCCAGTCCAGGCCGGCGCGCTCGCACACCCCCCGCAGACCCGCGTCGGTCGCCACGTCGACCGCCTCGGCCCAGATGGCCCGGCTGGCCCCCAGCACGAACTCGCGCACGCGCCCGGCGTCCCTGGCGTGCTCGGCCACGAGCAGGCAGCGCAGCGCGCCGTCGCCGATCGGGTCGTGGATGCGCCCGAAGGGCAGCCCCAGCCGGTCGGCCTCGCGCTTGACGTCGCGCAGCGTGTGCAGCCGCTTGGCCATCGGGACGGACTGGCCCCGCATCGCCATCGGGATCACGCCGCGGAAGACGACGTCGACGTCGTGGCGGTCGGCCAGCGCGAACGCTCGCGGCCCGGCGAGATACGAGTACGGGCTGCGGAAGGAGAAGAAGAACTCGACCTGACGGCGGCTCACGCGCCGGCCCTCCCGGCGAGCTCGTCGAGGCGGTGCTCGATCTGCGGCAGGCGCTCGTGGGCGAAGAACCACTGCCCGTGCACCACGGCCACGGGCGTGTCGTAGAGGCGGCGCAGGCGCATCCCGCGCTCGGCGGGCAGCGCGGTCCCGCCGTCGTCGGCCGGGGGCGGGCCGCCGACGTGCTCGTCCCACAGCGCGGCGAAGGGCGCGCGGTCCACCGGGCCGGACGAGGCGCACCACAGCTGCGCCATGGCGGCCGCGCTGAACGCCGCCCGCCGCACCGGGTCCCCGATGGCGGCGGTCCATCCCGCCAGGAAGGCCGTCGCCTCCGGACGCAGCGGCTCGCTGCGCGTCAGCGTGCGGTCGTCGCGCGCGGCCAGGCGGCGGGCGTCGACGACGGCGTAGCGCCGCTTGGCCTCCACGGCCGGGTCGCCCGGGATGCCGCGCTGCACGACGGGCTCGATCAGCAGCCGCGCGCGGCGGCCGCGCAGGCGGTCGGTCAGGCCGAGCACGGCCACGGCGCTGTAGGGGTCGTCGTAGGCCACGTAGAGCCGGACCGTGTCGGCGCGTCCCGCCGCCCGGCGCAGCAGGGCGGCGGCGCGCGCCGGCGCGCGCACGGTCGACAGGTGCACCACGAGGCGGGGCACGACGCGCCGCTGCAGCCGGTCGCGCGGCGTCATGCGCCGGCGCCCGCGCGGCCGGGAAACAGGGTGCGCGTCCAGATGGTCCAGACCGCGTCGAGGACGCGCTCGGGGTCGGTGCCCGAGTCCCGTCCGAGCGTCTCGTCGAGGTAGCCGTTGAGCATCGCCAGCAGCGCGCGGGCGATCTGCGGGGCGTCGAGGGCGGCGATCCCGCCCTGGGCGATGCGCCGCTCGATCGCCTGCGTGGTGAGCGTGACGAACCACTCGCGCATCGACGCGTAGGCCTCCTCGACGACGTCGTCGTGGTGCGAGGCCTCGGCGACCGCGTGGACCAGCCGGCCGTAGCGGACGTGGAAGTCCACGAGCATGGCCAGCCCCTTGCGCGCCTCCTCGGGGGTCGCCGCGTCCGCGCGGGCCCACTGCTGGCTGACCTCGACGAGCTCCCCGCCGACGTCCTGCATGAGCGCGAGGACCAGCGACGGGATGTCGTCGAAGTGGCGGTAGAAGACCGTACGGGTGTGGCCCGTGCGGCCCATGAGCGCGTCGACGCTGAGCTCGCGGTAGGGGCGCTCCTGGAGGAAGGCCTGCGCGGCATCGAGGATCTGCCGGCGCGTCTCCTCGCGCTGCTGACGGCGGCGGGTGCGTTGGGTGGCGACAGTCATGGCTTGGTGACAGTCATATTGACAGATCGTCACCAACCGGAATATAGTTGGTGACGTGGTGTCATCAACGGGGAGGCACACACGGCGGGGGCTGCTCGGTGGCGCCGTCGTGGC
>DASPKC010000508.1:0-13388 GCA_035628295.1 Baekduia sp. | reverse complement strand
GACGCGATCAACGAGCCGCGCTACCCGTCGCTCAAGGCGATCATGGGCGCGAAGAAGAAGCCGCTGGAGAAGCTCGCCATCGGTGACGCCGGCATCGACGCCTCGCAGGTCGGCAAGGAGAACTCCGCCGCGCAGTGGACGGCCGCCAAGGCGCCGCCGCAGAAGGCCGCCGGCGAGATCATCGAGGACGAGGACACGGGCGAGACCGTCGAGAAGATCGTCGCCTGGCTCGAGCAGCGCAAGCTGATCTGAGAGAGGAACTGAAGATGGCGAACATCCTGGTCTACGCGCTCCACTACGAGGGCGCGATCAACAAGAACTCGCTCGGTGCGGTCTCCGAGGCCGCCCGCCTGGCCTCCGCCATGGGCGGCGAGGCGCACGCGATCGTCGTGGGGCAGGGGGTCGGCGACGACCTGGCCGGCTCGCTCGGCGACTACGGCGCCAAGAAGGTCTACCGCGTCGAGGCCCCCGAGGGCCTGGCCCAGCCGGTCGTCGACGCCATGGCCAAGGTCATGGACGACAACGGCATCGGCTACGCGCTGTTCGGCGGCGGCCTGCTCGGCTTCGAGGTCGGCGCCGGTCTCGGCGCCCGGCTCGGCGCCGGCGTGGCCATGGAGGTCACCGCGGTCCGCGGCGAGGGCGGCGAGCTCATCGCCGAGCGCCCGATCCTGGGCGACACCGCGATCTCCGAGATCAAGTTCCCGCGCGGCAAGGGCGTCGTGATCGGCCGCCTGAACGCCTTCGAGGCGCAGGCGGGCCAGGGCGGCGCGGCCGCCGTGGAGGACGTGACGGTCGAGCTCGCGCCGCAGAGCACGAAGGCGACCATCAAGGTCCGCGGCGAGCAGCGCGGCGCCGACGTCAACATCGAGGACGCCGAGATCCTGGTCGCCGGCGGCCGCGGCCTGGGCAAGGCCGAGGGCTTCGACCTCTGCCAGGCGCTGGCCGACGCGTTCGGCGGCAACTCCGGCGTCGCGGCGACGCGCGCGGTGGTCGACGCGGGCTGGTACCCGTACGCCGCCCAGATCGGCCAGACCGGCAAGACGGTCGCGCCGAAGCTCTACCTGGCCGCCGGCATCTCCGGCGCGATCCAGCACAAGGTCGGCATGCAGGCCTCGGAGAACATCGTGGCGATCAACAAGGACGCCAACGCCCCGATCTTCGAGTTCTCCGACCTGGGCATCGTGGGCGATCTCAACAAGATCCTGCCCAAGCTCACCGAGGCGGTCGCCGCCAAGCGCGGCTCCTAGCCATGGCTGGTCGAAACGGCAACGGAAAGGCGGTCCCGGCCGCCTTTCCGCCGCCCGTGAACTCGCCTGACGAGTTCATCAAGCGCGAGCTCGACGCCGAGGACGAGCGCATCGAGGTTGGCGTGGCCATCGTCGGGGGCGGCACCGCCGGCCTGGCCACGGCCAACCGGCTGCTGCAGCTGCTGGCCGACGACCCCGAGACGATGGAGCGCCTCGGGGAGGTCCCGGTCGCGGTCATCGAGAAGGCCAAGACGTGCGGCGGGCACAACCTGTCCGGCGCCGTCATGCGGCCCGAGCCCCTGCTCGAGCTCTTCCCGGAGATGACGCGGGAGCAGTGGCGCCAGGAGGGCTTCGCGTTCGGCGAGGTCACCAAGGAAGCCGTCTACATGCTTCCGAACGGCAAGACGAGCCTGCGGGTCCCGACGCCGCCGAACTTCAAGAACCACGGGGCCGAGGTCGTCTCCGTGGCGGCGCTGGCGCGCTACCAGCAGCGCCAGGCCGAGGAGGGCGGCGCGTACATCCTCACGGAGACCGCGGCGACCCAGCTGCTCGTGGCCGACGGCCGCGTGCAGGGCGTGCGCACGGGCGACAAGGGCCGGGGCAAGGAGGGTGAGCCCCTGGGCAACTTCGAGCCCGGCACGGACGTCACGGCGCAGGCCACGGTGCTCGCAGAGGGCTGCTGGGGCCATCTGACGGGTGCGGCCATCCGGGAGTTCGACCTCTCGGCCGGCGCGGAGCCCCAGGTCTGGGAGCTCGGCGTCAAGGAGATCTGGAAGGTCCCCAAGGCGCTGGACCGCGTGATCCACACACTCGGTCCGTGGCCGCTGAAGATCTCCAAGAAGTACGGCCACACCGGCGGCACCTGGATCTACCCGATGAAGGACGCCAAGGGCGACGACTACGTGTCGATCGGCTTCGTGGCGGACCTGCACTACAACGACGCCACCACGTCGGTCCACGACCTGCTGCAGCAGTTCAAGCTGCACCCGCTGGTCCGGAAGATCCTCGAGGGCGGCGAGCGCGTCGGCTGGGGCGCCAAGGCGCTGCCGGGCGGCGGCTACTGGTCGATGCCGAAGCTGTCGATGCCGGGCGCGCTGCTGGTCGGCGACGCCGGCGGCATGGTCGACACGGTGGCGCTCAAGGGCGTCCACCACTGCATCAAGTCCGGGTACCTCGCGGGCGAGGCGATCTACAACGCCATCAAGCGCGGTGAGTCGTCGCTGGAGGCCTACGAGGACGCCATCGAGCAGTCGTCGGTGGGGAAGGAGCTCTACGAGGTCCGCAACACCCGCCAGCCGATGGCCCAGAAGGGCCTCATCATGGGCGCGCCGGTCACCGGCATGCTGACGGCGACCAAGGGCAAGCTGCCGTTCCCGAAGCAGAGCTGGACCCGGGACGACACCCACCCGATGTTCATCGGCAAGACCAAGGACGGCTATCCCAAGCCGGACGGCAAGTACACGTTCGACAAGCTGTCCTCGGTGTTCATCACGGGCAACGCGACCCGCGACGACGCGCCGAACCACATCCGGGTCCAGAAGCGCGTCCCGCGGACGATCGCCGAGACCTGGCGCTGGATGTGCCCGGCCGGCGTGTACGAGATCCCCGAGGACCAGCTCGAGACGGCCGGCCCGGACGACCACGTCGACGTGATCGTCAACTACACGAACTGCGTCCAGTGCGGCGCGATCACCGCCAAGGGCGGTCGCCTGACGACCCCCGAGGGCGGCGACGGCCCGCTGTACCAGCTGACGTAGGGCCGCCCGAGCGACCCGAGCGTGCCGGAGGGCGCCGCGCGAGCGGCGCCCTCCGTCGTTCTGGCGGCGGGGCGCGGCGCGGCGGCGGGGCGCTCGCCCGCAGCCGGGCCGCAGTGGCACCTGTTGGCGGATCGCCGCGGGATCCCGCGGTTGATCCGCCAACAGGTGCTCGCGCCCGTCGCCGCGCGCCCGGTGGCGTTCCGCGCGGGCGCGGCGGTGGCGCGCGGCGCTCGCCGTCGTCAGCGAGGGAGGACGGGGTCCGTGGTCTCGGCGCCGGCGGCCACTCCCGCAGGCATCGAGTGGCGCCGTTCCTCGGTATCTCGGGGCAAACGCGCCACTCGATGGCGTCGGGGCGCGGAGCGCGGCCCGCCGTGGCGCCTGTTGGCCGGTCGCCGCGGGATCTCGCGGTCGATCCGTCAACAGGTGCTCGCGCCCCGCTCCGCCCCTCGCCGCCCCGCGCCGCCCGCGGCGGCCGGCAGCCCGGGTCCTCCCTCGCTGACGACGGCGGCCGTTTCGTCGTCCACGAGCGCATGAGCTGCGCGCCACCGCCGCCTCGGCCCACCCGCGCACCGCCCCGGCGCCCGCGGCCGGACGCGCGCCGCAACTGCGCCGCCTGTCAGGCGTTCTTGCACGTGCCGCCATGCGCAGGACCCTGCTCGCCCTCACCGCCGGCGCCCTCCTGGGCGCTCCGGTCGCGCCCGCGGCCGCCGACCCCCGTCTCGAGGCGCGGCTCGCCGGCTGCCAGACCGCCGTGGCGCCGGAGGGTCGCAGCGCGACCTTCCGCGCGTCGATGCCGCGTGTGCCCGGCGCCGCCAGGCTCGCGATGCGCTTCTCGCTGCGCCAGCGCCTGGGCGCCCTCGGGCTGCTGCGCCCCGTGCGCGTCCCGGGGTGGGACCGCTGGGAGACGGCTTCAGCGCAGCGGGCCGGGCTCGTCTTCACCAAGAAGGTCGAGGCGCTTGCGGCGCCGGCTGCCTACCGTGCCGTCGTGCGCTTCCGGTGGCTGGACGAGCGAGGGCGGGTGCTGCGCGAGACGGTCCGCCGCACCCGGACGTGCCGCCAGCCCGACCCGCGCCCGGACCTGCGTCCCGGCGAGGTCGAGGCCGTGCCGGCGGGTGACGGCGCGCGCTACCGGATCGGGGTGCACAACGACGGGCTCGAACCGGCCGGCGCGTTCGGCGTCGTGCTCGTCATCGACGGCACCGCCCTGCCGCGCGCGGTCGTCGACCGTGTCGGCGGCGGTCAGCGGGCGACCGTCGAGGTGCTCGGCCCGCGCTGCGCCCCGGGGTCGCGGATCACGGTGCGCGTCGACCCCGAGGACGCGGTGGCCGAGCCGCACGAGGGCGACAACGCCGCCCGCCCGTCCTGCCCGCTCGGCGCCTGAGCCAGGGCACGGGTCGGTCGGCTGACCGGCGGCGCTATCCTGGGTGGTCGCCCATGAAGACCGAGATCCACCCGGAGTACGTCCGCTCGCACGTCCGCTGCACCTGCGGCAACGAGTTCCACACCCGTTCGACGCAGGCGGAGATCCACGTCGAGCTCTGCTCCCAGTGCCATCCGTTCTACACGGGTCGCCAGAAGCTCGTGGACACCGGCGGCCGCGTCGAGCGCTTCAAGCGCCGTCAGGCCCGCGCCGGCAAGAAGTAGGCCCGCGGCACCCCTGCTCCGCCGCCGCTGCGGAGCGCGTCGATGATCGAGTCCCTCGTCACCCAGATCGAGTCGCGCTTCGCCGAGCTCGGCGAGCAGATGGTCGACCCCGAGGTCATCTCCGACCGCAACCGCTACGCCGAGGCGGGGCGGGAGTACCGCCGGCTGGAGGCGGCCGCGGAGCTGGCCAAGCAGTGGCGTCACGCCCACGACGACGCGGCGGGGGCGCAGGAGCTGCTCGAAGACGGCGACGACCCCGAGCTGCGCGAGTTGCTGCGCGCGTCGCGCGAGCGCCTGGAGCAGCTCGGCGAGGCCATCCGCCTGGCCATGGTCGAGCCGGACCCCAACGACGACAAGGACGTGATCGTCGAGATCCAGGCCGGTGCCGGCGGGGAGGAGGCCGGGCTGTGGGCCGGCGACCTCTACCGCATGCTCACGCGCTACGCCGAGCGCCGCGGCTTCAAGGCCGAGCCGCTGGAGTCCTCCGACGGCAAGCACACGTTCGCCGTCAAGGGCGACGGCGCGTTCAGCGTCTTCAAGTTCGAGGGCGGAACCCATCGCGTCCAGCGCGTGCCCGCCACGGAGTCCCAGGGCCGGATCCACACGTCGACGGCGACCGTGGCCGTCCTGCCGGAGGCCGAGGAGGTCGACGTCCAGATCGACCCCAACGACCTGCAGATCGACGTCTACCGCTCGTCCGGGCCCGGCGGCCAGTCCGTCAACACCACCGACTCGGCTGTGCGGATCACGCACAAGCCCAGCGGCACCGTGGTGTCGATGCAGGACGAGAAGAGCCAGCTGCAGAACCGCGAGAAGGCCATGCGCGTGCTGCGCGCGCGGCTGTTCGAGCGCGCCCAGGCCGAGCAGCAGGCCGCGGCCGCCGCCGAGCGCCGGTCGCAGGTCGGCACCGGCGACCGCGCGGAGAAGATCCGCACCTACAACTACGGCGAGCGGCGCGTCACCGACCACCGCATCAAGCTCACCGCGCACAACCTCGACGCCGTGCTCGAGGGTGAGCTCGGCGAGTTCACCGCCGCGCTGCAGGACGACGAGAAGCGCCGGCGCCTGGAGGAGCAGGCCACCGCCGCGTGACGCCCCGGGTCGGCACCCCCGCGAGGGAGGCGCTCGACTCGGCGCTGGTGGCGCTGCGCGCCGCGGGGCTCGACAGCCCGCGGCTCGACGCCGAGCTCCTGCTCGCCGACGCCCTGGGCATCGACCGCACGCGCCTGCTCATCGACGACCCGGTCGTCGAGGGCGCGGCGGTGCGCCGCCTGCGCGACGCGGTGCGCCGCCGCAGCGCCGAGCGGGTGCCGATCGCCTATCTCCTGGGCCGCAAGGGCTTCCGCCACCTCGAGCTGGCCGTCGACGAGCGAGTCCTGATCCCGCGGCCGGAGACCGAGCACCTCGTGGAGGCGGCGCTCGACGCGCTGGCGCCCGGAGCCCACGTCCACGACGTGGGAACGGGCAGTGGCGCCGTCGCGCTGGCGCTCAAGCACGAGCGTCCCGATCTGCAGGTCAGCGCCAGCGACGTCAGCGACGACGCGCTGGCGGTCGCGCGCGCCAACGCGGCGCGGCTCGGGATCGACGTCGCGCTGCACCGTGGCGACCTGCTCGAGGGCGTCGCCGCCGAGCACGTCGTCGCCAACCTCCCGTACGTCGAGGCCGGCGCGCCCCTGGCGCCCGAGCTGCGCCACGAGCCGGCCGCGGCCCTGTTCGCCGGCCCCGACGGGCTCGACGTCCTGCGCCGCTTCTGCGCGCAGCTCGCCGGCCACCCGGCGCGCTGGGTGGCGCTGGAGATCGGCGCCGGGCAGGCCGGCGCCGTCCGCGCGCTGCTGCCCGGCTGGCAGACCGACGTGGTCCGTGACCTCGCGGGCATCGAGCGGGTGGTGGTGGCATGCCGCTGATCACCCCCGAGCAGGCCGCGACCTTCGAGCGGTGCATGGCCGTCGGCGGTGTGGCGATCTTCCCCGCCGACACGGTCTACGGCGTCGCCTGCGAGCCGGAGTCCGACGAGGCGGTGCAGCGGATCTACGAGCTCAAGGGCCGCCCGCCGCAGAAGCCGGCCGCGGTCATGTTCTTCCAGCTCGAGCTCGCCCTCGCCGCCCTGCCGGCGCTCGAGCCGCGCACGGCCGCCGCGCTGGAGGAGCTGCTGCCCGGCGCGATCACGGTGCTGCTGCCCAACCCCGAGCGCCGCTTCCCGCTCCCCTGCGGCCCGGACCCGATGACGCTGGGCCTGCGCGTCCCTGCGCTGCCGCGGTCCTGCGAGGCGCTCGAGACGGTCCGCTGGCCGGTGGTGCAGACCTCCGCCAACCTCGCCGGCGGCCCGGACGCGCGCCGGCTGTCCGACGTCCCGCAGGTGCTGCGCGACGGGGCGGACCTGCTGCTCGACGGCGGTGAGCTGCCCGGGACGCCGTCGACGGTGGTCGACCTGCGGGAGTTCGAGCAGGACGGCACGTGGACCGTCGTGCGCGAGGGCGCCGTGCCCGCCTCGGACATCGCGCAGACGCTGCGCTGACGGTGCCCAAGGGGCCAGGCCCCTTGGTGCGTGAGCGCGGTGCGCCGGGCGGTCCCCCGACCGCCCGGCGCGTCCCTGCCTCCCCCTCAGACGCTCACCGCAACGCGGGCGCGCCCGTGCCTCGCGCGGCGCTCCCCCGAACGCGCGCTGAGGATGTGGACCGGCGCGCCCACGTTGCGGAAGTGCTGGAGGCCGAGGTCGACGAGCTGCACGCCGTCCTCCCCGTGCACGGCGTGCGCCGTCGCCTCGGTCACCAGCAGCTCCCCGCCGCGCGCAAGCCCCGTGATGCGCGCGGCGAGGTTCACCGTCGCCCCGAACCAGTCGGTGCCCCTGGCGACGGCGTTCCCCGTGTGCGCCCCTGCCCGGACCGGAGGCAGGTGGTGGCGCCGGGGAAGTTCCCGGACGAGCGCCAGGCCCAGCCGCACCGCGTCCTGCGGGCGGTCGGCGCGCAGCATCACGCAGTCCCCGACCAGCTTGACCAGCTGCGCCCCGTGCTCCTGGGCCAGCGCCTCGACCGCCCGGGCGAACCCGAGGGCGATGTCGGCGGCGGCCTCGTCGCCGTGACGCTCGGTCAGGGTGGTGAACCCGACGAGGTCGGCGAAGAGGAACGTGTGGGTCGCGGCCTGGGCGCCGGGGTCCTGCTGCTGCTGCTGCTGCTGGGTGGGCGTGGCGGCCATCTCACCCCAGAGGCGTGCGTTCGCGTTGAACGGTGTTCCGTGAGGCGGTGTTCCGTCGAAGGTGGCGCGCCGGCGCTCAGCCGGTGAGCGCGGCGAGCGCCGGCCGCGAGGGCGCGAGGAAGTAGCCGCCGCCGCGCAGCGTCACGACACGGGGGAGGGGGCCGAGCACCCGGACGGCCCGCCCGCCGACGTCGCGGACGACGGCCTTGGCCTCGGGGGACCCGCTGCCCGCCACGAGGTCCGGGTCGGCGCCGAGGCCGAACGCATCGCCGTCGTTGAGCCAGTCGCGCTGGACGAGCTCGAACTGCCGGACGATCGAGGACTGAAAGCAGGCGAACCACAGGCCCCGGCGCTGCCCGTCGTCGTCGCGGCCGGCCGGGGCCGCGGGCCCGTAGGGCATCCCGCGCCGCACGAGCCGGTGGCGGCGCGAGCGCCGGCCGTCGCCGAACGCGTCGCGTGGCCCGGAGCGCCGGATGTGCGCGGTCAGCGGGCAGCGCCGGCCGTCCTCGTCGCCGGCGTACCCGAAGTCGTTGAGCAGGGCGAAGCGCCGGCGGCGCGTGGCCTCGTCGAGGTCCGGCGCCCAGAGGGCCCGGTCGTCGAGGGCCGGGTCGGGCGCCTGGGGGCACCGGGCGACCGGCGTGCCGTTCGGCCAGCGGCCCATGAGGCGCGCCGCGAGCGCCTCGGCGGCCGCCGGGTCGCCCCCGGCGCGCTCGAGCATCCAGGAGCGCCAGGTCGCGACGTGCTGCTCGAGCTTGCGCAGGACGAGGTAGCTGGACTCGCGGTCCAGCGGCGCCGGCGGGGCCGGCGGCAGCTCGCCGTCCTCGGAGGGGTGGCCGAGCACGAACTCGCCGGGCGCCACCGGCTCCCACGACTCGAGCTTGCGCCCGGGCTGCGGCGTGCCCAGTCCCTGCCACGGGCCGGCGCGCTCGTCGGCGATGGCCGGCTGGGCCAGCCCGTCGCGGAAGCCGAAGTGCTCGCGGCCCTCGGGCAGGACCCGCAGCTCCTCCACGACGGTCTCGACCCCCGCCGGCACCGCGAGCGCGGCGACCGCCGCGTCGAGCGCCGCATCGCCGTCGTCGCGGGCGTGCACGGTGACGACGGCGTGTGCCCAGCGGTCGCAGAGGCCGCGCTCCCACCCCGCGTGGTGGTCGGGGCCGGCGTCGCCGAGCCGCTCGCCGCGGGCCGCCATGCCGTCGCGGAAGTCCTCCGGGAAGCCGTCGTCGGCGACCCCGAGCAGCCGCAGGCCCGGCATGGAGAGCGCCACGTTGAGCGTCGACGCCGGCTTGCCGGCGGTCCAGGGGACGGCGGAGGTGACCTGCGGCGCCAGGCCCGCCAGCCACCGCCGGCCGGCGGCCGGGTCCGCGAAGCGGGCGAAGACGTGCGCCGCGCGCGGGAACGCGTACCCGCACAGGACGCCGCCCTGCAGCGCCTCCTGGTCGACGCTCACCGGCCGAAGGCCTCCACGAACGCCGCCCGCAGCTGCGCCGGGGTCAGGCCGTCGGCCTGCACCGCGAAGGCGGCGAGGCGCGCGCGCACGTCGAGCGCCCGGCGCACCTCCTCGACCGTGGCATCGGGGTACGGGCGCAGCGAGAAGCCGTCGCGGACGCGGTGGCGGCGCAGCCAGCGGTCGACGTCGGCCCCGTCGCCGGCTGCGGGATAGCCCTCGCAGTGCGCGAGCACCTCGCCCAGGCGGCCGGCCACCGCCGCAGTGGCCCCCGCGGCCGTGCCGTCGGCGTCGACGGCGACGAGCAGCAGCGGTCCGGACGGCGGGCCGCCGCGCGGGTCGGCGAGCCCGTCGAGGACGACGAGCCGGCCGACGTGCGCCCCCGGGATCGCGGCGAAGGGGCTGGCGTCGCCCGCCGGCAGCGCCGCGATGCGGGCGCGCAGGGCCGCCACGTCGCCGGCGACCGGCAGCAGCCAGGTCATCGCCTGGCTCACAGGCGCTCCGCGTGGCGCTCGAGGAACCGCTCCCAGCCGGCGGCGAACGCGGCGTCGCCGTCGCGGGCCGCCGCGCGCAGCCGGCCGAGCTCGTCCTCCAGCGCCATCCCGGCGACGACCGTCTTGACCGACGCCTCCGGATAGGCGCACCAGAAGTGGTCCTCGCGAAACGCCTTCTCGAAGAAGTAGCGCCGGAACGGCCCCAGGGGCTCGGGCCCGGGGAAGCCGTAGGAGCCCTGGAGCTGCAGCCGCAGCTGGTCGGCCACCACGATCGAGAACGCGTCGACGTAGGACACCAGGTCGCCGTTGTAGTTCGTGTGGAACAGGACGTAGGGCACGGGCAGCCGCCGCCCGCCGCGGTGCGGGACGCGCGTGGCCAGGCCCCAGTGGGCGAAGTGGATGAAGCGCAGGCCCAGCAGCCGCCGCTTGGTGATGCGGTTGACCGGCCAGACGCGCTCGGCCAGCGGGAAGGAGACCCGCAGCCACCACAGCCACCAGCGGTGGATGGGCACGGCGATCGTCAGCGGCTGCACCCGTTCCCGCCCGGCCCCCATGGCTGCGAGACTACGCGGCGAAGGGGGCTGCTGCAGGGTGCCGACCACAACCGGGGATCGCGGGGTGCTGGGCCGGGAGGCCGAGCGCGACGTGCTGCTCGAGGCGCTCGACGACGTCCGCGACGGGCACGGGCGGCTGGTCCTCGTCAGCGGCGAGCCGGGCATCGGCAAGACGACGCTGGTCGACGCGTTCGCCGGCACGGCCCAGGAGCGCGGAGCCGTCGTCGTGTGGGGGCGCTGCTGGGACGCGGGCGGTGCGCCCGCCCTCTGGCCGTGGCAGCAGGTGGTGCGCCGGCTGGCCGAGGAGCACCTGACCGACGACGACGCGCTCGTGCGGGCCGCCGGCCCCCGCGGGCGGCTGCTGGTGGGCCTCGCGCCCGCGCTCGACGCGCGGCTGCCCGGTGACGACCCGCCGGTGTCCGACGAGCCGGGGCAGGCGACGTTCGCCGTGTACGAAGCCCTGGCCGACCTGCTGGCGGGGACCGGGGAGCAGGCGCCGCTCGTCCTCCTGCTCGACGACCTGCACGCCGCCGACCCGGCCTCCGTGCGCGCGCTGGGGATCCTCGAGGCGGTCCTGCGCGACGCCTCTGTCCTGGTCGTCGCGACGCTGCAGGGCGAGGCGCTGCGCCAGCGCCCGGAGGTCGAGGCGCTCGTGCGCGGGGTCGAGCGCCGCGCGACGCGGCTGGCGCTCGAGGGCCTGGCGCGCGAGCAGACGGCAGCGCTGCTGGCCGAGCACGCGGGAGGGCCGGTGCCGACCGCGGTTCTGCGCGCGATCCACGCCCGGACGCAGGGCAACCCGCTGTTCGTGGGCGAGCTGGCGCGGGCGCTGGGCGAGCGCCTGCTCGACCCCACCGCCGCCGCGGACGCGCCGCTGCCGGGAGGCATCCGCGAGGCGGTCCGGCCGCGCCTGGACGCCCTCGACGCCGAGCAGCGCGCGCTGCTCGAGGTCGCCGCGGTCATGGGGCACGAGTTCCGGATCGTGACGCTGGAGCGCGCGGCGGGCGCCGAGCGCGCCGACGTGCTCGACCGCCTGGACGAGGCCGCCGGCCTGGGCATCGTCGTCGCGGCGGCCGGGCGCCCGGGCGTGCACCGGTTCACCCACGGGCTCCTGCGCGAGGCGCTCTACGACGGGCTGCGGGGGCGCCGGCGCGCCGAGCTGCACCGGGCCGTGGCCGAGGCGCTGGAGTCCCTGACCCCGCTCGACCTGCCCGACGCCCAGCTCGCGGAGCTCGCCCACCACATGGTCCAGGCTTCCGCGGTGGGCGACGCCGGCAAGGCGCTGGAGTACTCGGCCCGGGCCGCCCGCCGGGCCACGGCCGCCGCGGCGCACGAGCAGGCCGCCGAGCACTGGGCGCAGGCCCTGGCGGCGCTCGACCTGCTCGAGCCCGAGCCGGCGCGCGAGGCGCGCGTCCTGCTCGAGCTGGGTCGCGCCCAGCAGGCCGCGGGGCTCGACGACGGCAAGGCCACCCTGCTGCGCGCCGCCGCGGCGGCCGACCAGGCCGCCGACGCCCGGCTGCTGGCGGAGGCGGCGGCCGCGTTCGGTCCGTACGGGCTGAGCCCGGGCGTGGTCGACTCCGCCTGGGTCGAGCTCCTGGACCGTGCGCTGGCGGCCGTGGGCGACGACCTGCCGCAGCTGCGCGTGCGGCTGCTGGCCCGGCGCTCGCGCGCGACGTACTTCGACCGCACGGGCGACGACCGCCGGGCCGCGGAGGCGGAGGAGGCGATCGCCCACGCCCGAAGGCTCGGCGACCCGCGCGTCCTGGCCGAGGTCCTGGCCGACGCGCACGTCGGGCTGTGGCGCCCGGACACGCTGGCGCGCTGCATCGCCCTGGCCGAGGAGCTGCAGGAGCTCCTGGCCCAGGCCGACGCGCCGGGCGCGGGCCTGCCGGCCATGCTGCGCCTGGGCGACCTGCGGCTGACGGCGGGCGATGTGGCGGGCGCGTGGGCGGCCGACGAGCAGGCCGAGCAGCTGGCCGACCGCCATCGCGATGCCCGCGGGCGCGCCGTCGTGCGCCTGCACCACGCGCGGCGGGCGCTGCTGGAGGGCCGCTACCACGCCATGGACGCGCTGCACGCCGAGGCGCTGGGCATCGCCGTGTGGCTGCGCGACTCGCCGGTGCCGATGATCGCCGGCGGCCAGACGCTCGCCCGGCGCCTGCGCCAGGGCGGCTCCGCCGAGCTCGAGCCGGCGGTGCGCGGCGCCGCCGACGCCCTGCCGGGGATGCCGGTCTGGCGGGCGGCGCTGGCGTTGCTGCTGCTGGAGGCCGGCCGGGAGGCCGAGGCGCGCGAGGAGGCCGAGCGCCTGATCGCGCCCGGGGTGGCCGCGATCGCGCGCAACGACGCGTGGATCGCGACGGTCGGCCTGCTCGGCGAGGTCGCCGCCCGCCTGCAGCTGCCCGGTGCGCCGGAGCTGCGCACCGTGCTGGAGCCCCACGCCGGGCGCCTCATGGTCACCACCGGCGGCACCTACGCCGGCCAGATCGACCGCGTCCTGGCGCTGCTGGACGCCGCGACGGGCGACCACGCCCTGGCGCTCGAGCGCCTGGCCGAGGCCGCCCACGCCGCGTCGGCCGCCGGCGCCGCGCCCGACCGCCTGCTCGCCCGCGCCGAGGAGGCCCGTCTGCGCCGGGCGGCCGGCGAGGACGTGACCGCGCTGCTCGACGAGGTCGCCGACGGCGCCCGCCGCCTGGGGATGTCGCCGCTGCTGGCCGGCGTCGAGCGCCTGCGCGGCGCGCGCGCGGCGGCAGCGCCCGCCCCGCAGCAGCAGCCGCGTCCCGCGGCGGCCGGCCCGGCGCCCGCGGGGCGGCTCGCGTGCGAGGGGGACGTGTGGACGCTGGAGCTCGACGGGCACTGCGTGCGGCTGAAGGACGCCCGGGGCGTGCGGCACCTGGCGGTGCTGCTGGCGCGGCCCGGGGTCGAGGTCGCCGCGCTGGAGCTCGAGATGGGCCCGGGCGCGCCGGGTCGCGGGACCGGCGACGAGCTCGCCGGCGGAGAGGGCGATCTCGGCGAGGTGCTCGACGCGACGGCGCGCAAGGCGCTGCGCGCCCGGGCCGAGG
>DASPKC010000507.1:0-3105 GCA_035628295.1 Baekduia sp. | reverse complement strand
GCGTCGATCGGCGAAGTCCAGAAGCACTCGACCGCGTCGCGCGGCGTGCAGACCACCGGCTCACTGCGGGTGTTGAACGAGGTGTTCACGAGCACCGGCACGCCGGTGCGGCGCTCGAAGGCCTTGATCAGGTCGTAATAGAGCGGATTCTGCGAGCGGTTGATGGTCTGGATGCGCGCCGTGCCGTCCACGTGGCGTACCGCTGGAATGCGCTCGGCCTTGTCCGGGGCGACCTCGTTCACGAACAGCATGAAGGGCGAGGCGCGCGCGCCGACGAACCAGCTCGCGGCTTGCTCTTCGAGGACCACCGGCGCCACGGGCCGGAAGTCCTCGCGGTCCTTGATCTCGTTCAGGCGCTGCTGCATGTCAGGCGACAGCGGCGATGCCAGGATCGAGCGTCCGCCGAGCGCGCGCGGGCCGAACTCCATGCGGCCCTGGAACCAGGCGATGATCCTGTCCTCGGCAAGGAGCCGGGCAACGTGGTCCGCGAGGCTCGCCGGCCGGCGGTAGCGAAGCTTGCCGCGTTTCAGGAACTCCTCGATCTCGGAGTCCGGATAGTCGGGGCCGAGGAACGCATGCTCCATGCGCCAGGTTCGGGTCCTGCGCTCGCGCCAGTCGGTCCAGAGCGCGGCGCCGAGCGCGGTGCCGGCATCGCCGGCGGCCGGCTGCACGGCGTCCCGTTCGCCCGGGTCGACGCGCTGCTGGCGCAGGTCGGGCTGGGCCGGCGCGCCGACGACCCGCTGCACACCTACTCCCGGGGGATGGCGCAGCGCGCGGCGGCGTGCCGGGCCGTCCTGCACGAGCCCGAGCTGCTGCTGCTCGACGAGCCGACGGCCAACCTGGACCCGGCGGCGACCGCGGCGCTCGAGCCGCTGGTGGGGCGCTCGTCGGGCTGCACCCGGGTGGTGACGAGCCACGACCCGGCCGGCGGGCTGGCCGAGGCCGACGTGGTCCTCGGGCTGCGCGGCGGGCGCCAGGCGCTGTTCGCGCCGGCAACTGGCGTGGCGGTCGACCAGGTGCGGGAGCTCTACGCGTGAGGCGGGCGGTCGGCGCGCTGCTGCGCAAGGAGCTCGCCCTCGAGCTGCGCGCCCCGATGACCCTCGCCGGGATGCTGCTGTTCTCGGTCACCACGCTGATCGTCTTCCACTTCGCGCTGGACGAGCGCTCCGTGGAGGGCGACCTCGCCGCCGGGGTGCTGGTCGTGACGCTGCTGTTCGCGGCGATGCTCGGCATCAACCGCCTGTTCGTCACCGACCACGAGGAGGGCGGCTTCGACGCGTTCCTGCTGGCCCCGGTGGACCGCACCGCGCTCTTCGTGGCCAAGGCGCTGGCCCTGCTCGGGTTCCTGTTCGCGCTCGAGCTGGTGATGCTGCCGATCTTCGCCCTGCTGCTGCTGGGGCCGACGCTGACGGCCGGGGTCCTCGGCAAGTCGCTGCTCGTGCTGGCGCTCGCCGACGTCGGCATCGCCGTGATCGGCACGCTGGTGGCCGCGCTGGGGATCCAGACCCGCGCGCGGGACCTGCTGGTGCCCCTGATCGCCCTGCCGCTGCTCGTCCCGGTGGTGATCGGCGCCGCCAGCGGGCTGTCGCCGGTGCTCGAAGCGGCGGGGGACGCCGCGGTGCCGGGTCGCTGGCTGGCGATCCTCGCGCTGTACGATTTGGTATTCGGGCTTCTCGCCTACGCGGTCTTCGACTTCCTGCTCGAGGAATGACCTCTCTGCGCATCCTGTCCCTCGCCACCGTCGCGCTGCTGTGCGGCGGCTTCGCGCTCGCCGCGTTCCACGCGCCGATGGACGCCAACGAGGGCTTCGTGCAGAAGATCTTCTACCTGCACGTGCCGCTGGCGCTCGTGGCGCTCGGCGGCTTCGTCTTCGGGGCCGTCGCAGCGGTCCAGCACCTGCGCAGCGGCGACCCGCGCCACGACCTGCGCTCGTACGTCGCGATCCACCTGAGCCTCGTGCTCGGCATCGCCGTGCTGGTGACGGGCGCGATCTGGGCCAAGGCCTCGTGGGGCATCTGGTGGGAGTGGCGCGAGCCGATGCTCGTGTCGTTCCTGATCGTCTTCCTCCTGTACTGCACCTACCAGCCGCTGCGCTTCTCGATCGAGGACCGCGAGAAGCAGTCGCGCTACGCGTCGGTGTTCGCCGTGACCGCCGGCGCCTTCGTGCCCCTCTGCTTCGGCGCGGTGCGGGCCGCCGAGAGCTACATCCACCCCCAGACCTTCAACTCGACCGACAACCTGCCGGGCTCGATGTGGCTGGCCTTCCTGGTCTGCCTCGCCGGGATGACGCTGCTGTTCGTCACGCTCTGGCGCTTCGAGATCGCCCACAAGATGACCCGCGCCCGGGTCCGCTCGCTCAAGCGGCGCCTGGGTGGGGTCGACGACCCGGTTGTGGGCCGCTCCGCCGCCCCGCAGCTCTCCTCCCCGTGACCGACAACCTCCCTGACAACGGCGGCTACGTCGCCGCCGCGTACCTCGTCTTCCTGGCGCTGCTGCTGGTGTACGTGGCGATCATGGCGATCCGCCTCGGGCGCCTCGAGCGCGAGCTGACCCAGCTCGACGAGCTGCCCGACGCGGCCGACCACGCGGCGCGCGAGCGGGCCCGAGAGCAGGCGCCGGCATGAAGGAGCTCCTGCTCCTCGGGATCTCGCACCACACGGCGCCGGTGGCGCTGCGCGAGCGTCTCGCGCTGACCGACAAGCAGGCCGCCGAGCTCTGCCACGAGCTGACCGACGGCGGCGTCGTCACCGAGGCGGTCGCGATCTCGACCTGCAACCGGTCCGAGATCTATGTCGTCTCCGACGACCCGGTCCGCGCCGAGGCCGACCTGCTGGGCATGCTGGCCCGGCGCGCGGCCATCAGCGCCATCGAGCTGGCCGAGACCGTCTACGCGCCGCGCAACTGCGACGCCGCCCGGCACCTCTACCGCGTGACCGGCGGGCTGGACTCGATGGTCGTCGGCGAGGCCGAGGTCCAGGGCCAGGTCAAGCGCGCCTACGAGCTGGCACTGGTCGAGAGCGCCACCGGCCCGGTGCTCAACCGCCTGTTCCGCTCGGCGCTCGCGGCCGGCAAGCGCGCCCGGAGCGAGACCGGTATTTCGGAGCG
>DASPKC010000506.1:0-10385 GCA_035628295.1 Baekduia sp. | reverse complement strand
CGCGCGCTCGACGGGGTCACGCTGCACCGGCTGCTCGGCTCGCGCCCGGGCAGCCGCCGGCGCTTCCGCCACGACCGGGCCAACCGCCTGGCCCACGACGTGGTCGTCGTCGACGAGACGTCGATGGTCTCGCTGGAGCTGATGGCCCGCCTGCTGGAGGCCGTGCGGCCGGGAGCGCGGCTGGTGCTCGTGGGCGATCCGGGGCAGCTCGCCTCCGTCGAGGCGGGGGCCGTGCTCGGCGACGTGGTGGGGCCGCCGTCGGCGACGGGCCCCCTCGCGGAGGGCGTCGTCGTGCTCGACCGCGTCCACCGCTACGGCGAGGCGATCGGCCGGGTTGCCGAGGCGGTGCGCGGCGGCCACGCCGACGCGGTCATCGAGGCCCTGCGCGACGGCGCGCCGGCGGTCACGTGGCACGACGTCGACGCGGCGGACCCCGCCGGCGCCGCCGCGATCCGCCCGGCGGTGGTCGGCGCCGGCGCCGAGGTCGTCGAGGCCGCCCGCCGGGGCGACGCGCGCGCGGCGCTGGCGGCGCTCGGGGCGACGCGCGTGCTGTGCGCGCACCGCCGCGGGCCCTATGGCGTGTCGGCCTGGGCGGCGGCGGTGGAGCGCTGGCTGGCCGACGAGCTCGACGACTTCCGCCCGGGCGTCGCGCGGTGGTACGCGGGCCGGCCGGTCCTGATCACCGAGAACGACCACGAGCTGCGGCTGTCCAACGGCGACGCCGGCGTCGCGGTCGTCACGGGCGGGCGGCTGCGCATCGCCTTCGAGCGCCGCGACGGCGTCCTGCTCGTCGGCCCCGCCCGCCTGCAGGCGGCCGAGTCGGTGCACGCCATGACCATCCACAAGAGCCAGGGCTCGCAGGTCGGCACGGCCGTCGTCGTCCTGCCCGACCCGTCGTCGCGCATCCTCACCCGCGAGCTGCTCTACACCGCCGTCACGCGCGCGCAGGACCGGCTGGTGCTCGTGGGGCCGGAGGAGACGATCCGCGCGGCGGTGCAGCGGCCGGTGGCGCGGGCGTCGGGGCTGCGCGAGCGGCTGTGGGACGTGCCCGGAGCCCGCGCATGATGGCGGCGCACGTCAGGAACGCGGAACCGCGGGCGACCCGGCGCCCATGAGCTTCGAGGTCGTCCCCGGATCGCCGGCGTCGCCCGTGGTCCTGCACGTGCCGCACGCGTCGACGGCGATTCCCGCCGACGTCCGCCGCGACATCGCTCTGGGCGACGAGGGTCTGGCGGCCGAGCTGGCGGCCATGACCGACGCGGGCACGGACGTGCTCGCGCGTGCGGCCGCGGACGAGGCCGGGGAACGGCCGTGGCTGTTCGTCAACCGCCTGTCGCGGCTGGTGGTGGATCCCGAGCGGTTCCCGGACGAGCGCGAGGTGATGGAGCAGGTCGGCATGGGTGCCGTCTACACCCGCACCAGCCGCCGCGAGCGGCTGCGCGCCGCCGATGCGGAGCTCCGCGAGGGGCTGCTGACCCGGTTCTTCCACCCGTACGCGACGGCGCTCGCCGAACTGGTCGACGCGCGGCTGGATGCGACCGGCCGCGCGGCCATCATCGACGTCCACTCCTACCCGCACGAGCCGCTGCCGTACGAGCTGCACCCGCACGACGAGCGGCCGGAGATCTGCATCGGGACCGACGACGTCCACACGCCGCCCTGGCTGCGGGTCGCCGCCGCGGCGGCGTTCGGCGCGCGCTGGTCGGTGGCGTGCGACACGGCGTTCCGCGGCACGTACGTGCCCCTGCGTCACTTCGGCGTCGACCGGCGCGTGGTGTCCGTGATGCTCGAGCTCCGGCGCGACGTGTACCTGCACCAGGACGGCTCGTTGCAGGAAATCGTTGTGCGGCGTCTCGCGCAGGCGACCGCCGAGCTCATCGACGCCGCCGGCAACCCGTCGCCGTCTGGCACGAGCGAGGGGACCGATGAAGCCTGACCCGATCGAACACGAACTGCTCCAGGAGCTCCTCGAGCAGGCGCAGACGCAGCGCGATCAGCTGTACGCGATGCGGGACCTCTTCTCGCGGTTCAAGGAGGCGCCCGAGGCGGTCGTGCGCGTCTATCAGTCGCATGCCCGGCCACTGCGAGCCGTCCATGACGCCCACGCGGCGCAATTGGACGCGCTGGTGGATGCCATCTGGCGCGAGCTCAAGCGCGCCTGATACGCGAAGGGCGGCGATGACCCGTCTCGATCCGTACTGGCTCGCACGGCTCTACGCCACGTGCTCCGGCCACGGCAGCGGGAACATCACCCGGTACGGGCGCGCCTCGTCGATGACGCGGGCGACGGAGGAGCGGGTGGTGACGGCCTCGAGGAAGACCGTCAGCGACGGCAAGGCGGTCCGCTGCCAAGGGTGCACCACGTCCGCGTAGAAGAGCGCCGACGCGGCGGTGCAGTCGGCGAGCGTGAACGCGTCGCCGGCGACCCAGGGCCGCTCCGCCAGGTGACCGTCGAGCAGGTCGTAGGCCCGGTCGAGGTGGTCGCGGGCTTCGGCGACGCCGGTCGGATCCCGGTCCTCGGGCGCCCGCAGGCGGTCACCGACGATCTTCTGCACGGGCGTCATCACGTGGCCCTCGATCACGTGGTCCCACAGCCGCGCCTGCAGCGCCGCATCCCGATCGCCGGGGATGAGCGGCGGCGCGGCGCCGGTGCGATCGACGTACTCGAGGATCGCGGTCGACTCGGGCAGCGTGACCTGCGCCGCGGTGTCGACGAGTACGGGGATGCTGGCCATGGGCCACACCTCCGCCAGCGGCGCGCGGTCCTCGACGAGCGCCGGCGTGAAGGGGACCTCGCGCTCGTACAGCGCGATGAGGACCTTCCAGCAGTAGAAGGCGAAGGGGTGCTGGTGCAGGACGAGCGTCACCGGACCGGCTCCCCCGCGAGCGCGCGGCCCAGCCTGTCGAGCAGGATGCCGGTCCCGTGCTCGCGCGCGGCGGGTGCGTCCGGCTCGTCGAAGAACGCGCCCTGCTCGGTGAAGCGCAGGAGGGTGGCGCCGTCCTCGGCGACGAGCTCGACGGTCGTGAGCGACACCGACACCAGCCGCTGGTCGTGCAGCAGGTCGTAGGCGAAGACGATGCGCTCGTCCTCGACGATGTCGTGGAAGCGGGCGCGGAACTCGTTGAAGCGGCCGCCCGGGGCGCCGCCGCTGCTGCGCTCCGTGCCGCCGACTCGGAAGTCGAGCTCCCAACGCGCGTTCGCCCTGCCCCCGGCGTTGGCGAACCACGCCGCCCGCAGCTCCGGATCGGCGAAGGCGCGGAAGACCTGCGCGGGCGCGTACGGGTAGCGCCGCTCGATGGTGAAGTCGGCGTGGGTGACGGTCATGAGGGATCTCCGTAGGTCGCATCGAGCACGTCGCCGAGCCTGTCGAGCCGCTGCTCCCAGAACGTGCGGTGCTCGGTCACCCAGCGCTCGGCCGCGCGCAGCGGCGCGGGCTCGAGCCGGCAGGTGCGCACGCGGCCGACCTTCTCCGAGGTGATCAGCCCGCTGTCCTGCAGCACGCCGAGGTGCTGCAGCACGGCGGGCATCGACATGGCCAGCGGCTCGGCCAGGGCGCTCACCGACGCGGGCCCGCGGCTCAGCCGGGCGACCATGGCGCGCCGGCTCGGGTCGGCGAGGGCGTGGAAGGTCCGGTCCAGCGTCATGGCGTCCGGGGTGGGCATCGCGAGGACCGTAGCAGACGCTTAGGTGATCGCTTAAGTGTTGCCTGGAGGAGGCGAGGCGCACTGAGCAGATCTGTGACACATGCGTCTTGTTCCGTGACCGCGCAGACCGCAGGGTCGCCGCATGCAGACGATGACCGTCCACGCCCACTTCCTGACCCTCGCCGAGCAGGGCGGTGTGACGCCTCCGAACCAGTGGCGTCATGACCTGGTCGACGGCTCGTTGAGCTTCCGGTACGCGGGCAGCCCGAACAGCTTCGCCTGGGACGCCGAGGCGATCGCTTCGATGACGGGCATCGACGACGACGAGCCCTCGGCGGCGGCTCGCGAGCTGCTGGTCCGATGGGAGGCCGTCGAGGGCCTGCTGGCCCGCACCGGCCGCCGGCCGACGGTGGTCCTCGTGGACCACGACGCCGACGAGCTGACGCTCTGCTGGAACGACGAGAAGCTCGCGGTGATCATCGGGCCCGACGACGAGGTCGCCGGGCTCCCCGAGGCCGCCTGAAGCGCGGCCTCGCCGTGTGGGGCTACCGGCGCCCCGCCAGCCGGCGGATAGACGCCCGCCGTGCGGCCCGGCGCTCGGAGCGCAGCGTCTCGCGCCGGCGCCGCCGGCGCAGGTCGTCGCGCTCGCGCTGGGTCAGCGCCAGCTCGGGCATCGCCTCGCGGGCGTCCGCGCGGCGCACGGAGATGATCGGGCGGTCCGGGACGGCGAGGACCTTGAGGCCCGCTTCGATCTCGAACGGGACGGCCTCGTCGAAGTACGTCGTCCAGCGCCCGTCGTCGAGTCCGACGACCATGAGGTCCAGCGCGACGCCGCCGACGTCCAGCGGCCACCGGCCGGGGCGCCCGCGGCCGATCTCGCCGAAGTCGAGCTTCGGGCCCGGGCCGCTCAGCCGGGCGCCGCTGCGCTCCAGCAGCCGGGCCGCTCGCTCGACGTTGCGCCGGGCGGGGCCGGGGACGACCGTGAGCCCGTCGTCCTCGTCCTCCAGGACGACGAACTGCACGCCGGCCGACCGCAGGCGGCGCACGAGCGTCAGGACGTCAGCGTCGAAGTCGTCGACCCGCATGGCGGGACGGTAGGCCGCCGCGCCACGCGCGTCGATGGCGGCAAGATCGCGTGCACGGGCGGACGCGATGGTGGAGCCGGCGCCCCGGGCGCCTGCCGCGGCGACGCCTGACGCCGCCCGCCGCCGTCAGACGACACCGGCCCCCGGCGACCCTCGCCCATGACCCCTGGAACTGCGAGTGTCAGACCATGGCCTCGCTGGACGACCCTGCCGTCGTGGGGAGACACGAGGACGAGCACCTGCGGCGCTTCTGCGCCGCGCGGGAGGCCGGCGATCGCGCCCGGATGGTCCGCTGCTGGGGTGAGGTGGTGACGGACATCGCGCCGCGCATGGACGGCATCGTGTTCGCCGTGCACCGCGGCCAGCTGGACCGCGACGAGCACGAGGAGGCGGTGCAGGACGCGCTGATCAAGGTCGCGACGAACCTGCGCGAGACGTTCAAGGGCACGTCGATGGGCGAGCTGGTCAACGCGACGAAGACGCTGGCCTTCGGGATCTGCGTCGACACCCAGCGGCGGTCGCGCCGCCGGCGCGAGCACGAGGCCGGCTCGTTCGACGCGGCCCGGGCCGACGACGAGGGGGTCGTCGGCACCGAGACCTGGGAGATGGCGCAGGCCGCCCGTCGCGACGCCGTGCGCCGCGACGAGCGCCGCCAGGCCGAAGAGGACGTGGCGTGGCTGTTCGACCAGCTCGACGCCGCGCGCGACCGGCGCGTGATGGAGCTGACGCTCCACGGAGCCCAGCTGCCCGAGATCATGGACGACCTCGGTGTGAGCCGGGACAACGCCTACCAGCTGCGGTGCCGGGCCATGAAGAAGCTCGCCAAGCACAGGAAGGAGCTCGGGCGATGACCCGCGTCGAGCAGGTCCTCAACGAGTTCATCGAGGCGTGGAACGCGGGCGCGAGCCCGGCCGTCCACGACGTCCTCGCGCAGGTGCCCGCCGGGCCAGAGCGCGAGGAGCTCGGTGAGCTCCTGCAGGCATGGCTGGCCGTCGCGCCTGCGCCGCGCCTCGACGACGCCGCGCGCGAGCGCGTGCGGGCGACACCGGCGGTGCAGGCGGCGCTGGCGGCGATGACCGACGACGGCGCCTGGCCGGTGCTGCTGCCGCACCTGCGGGCGCGGCGCGGGCTCGGCCTCGCCGATCTCGCTGCGCGCCTGGCGGAGCGGTTCTCGCTCACCGGCGAGCAAGCCGGTCGCACCGAGGACTACCTCGGCCGGATGGAGCGCGCGGAGCTCGACCCTCGCGGGGTCTCGCAGCGGCTGCTGGACGCGATGGCCGACACGCTCGCCACGAGCGCGGAGATCCTGCGCGAGGCGGCCGGCGGCGGGTCCAGACCCGCGGGCGCGGCGCTGTTCCGCGCCCAGGGCGAGGTGGACCTCGACGTCCACGCCCTGGCCGACCTCGCCTTCCAGCCATCGATGGAGACGATGGACGAGGTGGACCGGCTCTTCACCGGCGGCGCCGATGCCTAGAGCCGGACCGCCGCGTGCAGCTGGTCGGCGAGGCGGGACGCCGCGAGCGCCGGCGACAGGTACGGCAGCGCCAGGTCGCTGAGCCGGTCCTCCAGCGCGGGGGCGTCGTGGCCCAGCCGGTGGTGCAGGCGCTCGTCGATCTCGCCCTTGAGCCGGTCGGCCCACGTGTCCTCCACCAGCTCGCACGTGCGCATCCGGTAGAGGACCGACTCGGCCGAGACGCCGTACGCGCGCGCGACCACCACCAGCTCCTCGAGCGTCGGCCGCGCGCGGTCGGCGAGGAGCTCCTCCATCGCGCAGCGCGGCACGAGGAACTCCGCGGCGAACGCGTTGGCCTCGACCTCCCGGGGGTCGCGGCCGTGCAGGGCGGCGTAGCTCTCGATGCCCTCGGACGAGTCGTGGCCGATCCACGCGTGGCCGAGCTCGTGCGCGAGGGTGAAGCGCACGCGGACCGCGGCCTGCGCGCCGTTGACGAAGATCACGCGGCCGGCGCCGCGACGCACGAACGCCCCCGCCAGGGCGTCGTCGCCCATGTCCCAGGCGGCGACCGGGATGCCCACGGCCTCCTCGACGCACGACAGCACGCACGCGACGGGCCGCAGCGGGTCGAGCCCGAGCTCGGCCCGCGCCATGCGCGCGCGCTTCGTACCGCGGTTGGTGTGCACGCTCGGCACCCGGGCAGTGTCCCGGCTGGCGCGTAGCGACGTCGCGGTCGGCGTCAGGTGCCGGCCGGCGCGAAGCCCACCGGCCGGCGGACCGCACGCGCAGCGAGCGGGGCGCCGCCGGCGGCGGCGAAGAGCTCCGCGAGCGTCGTCGCCCGTCCCGGCGACGCGACGCCGTGCGCGGCGCACCACGCGTCGGCCTCCGCCGGCTGCAGGAGCCCGAACTCGATCTGCGCCGCACAGCGGCCCGGGCGCACGAGCGCGGGGTCGAGCGAGGGCAGCGGCTCGTTGGTCGTCAGCAGCGCCAGCGTGCGCGTCCCCTGGCCGAGGAGCCCGTCGAGGAGGTTGAGCAGGCGCGCGAGGCCCTGGCCGGTGCGCTCCCGCGCATCGGGCTGCAGCAGCTCGCCGGCGTCCTCCAGGACCAGCAGGTTCCAGAGGTCGTCGTCAGCCTCGTGCTCGGTCAGGACGTCCAGCAGGTAGTCCGGGTGGCCGCTGAGCAGCGACTCCGGATCGACGACGTAGTCCAGGCGGCACCAGTCGCGCCACGCCCACGCGAGGCTGCGCACGGCGTGCGTCTTGCCCGTGCCCGGCGGGCCGTGGAACAGCAGCAGCCGCCCGCGCTCGCCGGGCCGGAAGTCCTCGTGCAGGCCGGCGAGCACGGCGCGGGTCACGGCCGTGTAGTTGGGTGCGATCGCGTCCCACGACGGCACGTCGACCTGGCGGCTGCGGTGATACGAGCCGTGCTGGCTCATCGTCCACAGGCGCAGCTCGAGCTGGCCCGACCGGGTGACCGGTGGCCGGGGGAACAGCTGCGCCGCGCAGGCCAGCAGCCGGTCCAGCCCGGCGCGGTCGGCCGCGGCCGCCCGGAGCTTGAGGGTGGTTCCGCGCAGCTCGAAGTTCAGCAACCCGCCCTCCAGCTCCAGGACGCCCTCCCGCAGGTCGGGCCGCGCGCACACGCGCGACAGCAGCGGCTCGACCGCGGCCGGCCACGCGGCCGACGAGGGCCAGCCGTCTTCGCGGAGGTGGTGCAGGCCGCGTGCCAGCGCGAGCTCGTAGAAGCGGTGCTCGACCAGCGAGAAGCCGCCGGTGTCGAACACGAGGCGGGGACGCAGCAGCTCGGGCACCTCCGCCGGGTCGGGCGCGGACGCCGGTGTCTGACGGCGTCAGACCGGCGCGGGCGCCCGCGACCTGCCGGAGGTGGACGAGCAGGATCTGCCGACGGAGCGCGACCGGTGAGCGCCCATGACCTGGCCGTGGCGCTATGGCGCCGGCGCGACCCCGCGCTGCTGCCCGGCGCCGAGGCGCTCCTGCACCGCCTGCCCGACGACGACCGCGACCGCCGCCGGCTGCGCTGGGAGCTCGAGGCGACGCGCGCCCATCGCCGCCTGATGGCGCTTCTGCCGCTCGGCCGGCCCGTCCGGGTCTGGCTCGACGACGACCTGGAGGACCGCGCGGCCCCGTCCGGCTGGGTCCACGTCACGACGGCCTGGGAGGCCATGGCCCTGCTGACCGGTTGGCCCGTCGTGGAGGCGTCGTTCGACCACGACCTCGGCGACGACGCCCGCAACGGCCGCGGCATCGACGCGCTGGCCTACCTCGAGGAGCTCGAGATCGGCCACGGCGTCTGGCGCTGGCCGGCGCGGATCACGCTGCACTCGGCCAACGGCGCGGGGCGCGATGCGATGGTGCGCCTGGTGCGCAGCGCCGGCCGGCGCTGCGCCGTGCACGAGGAGCGCACGCCGGGTGGCAAGCCCCGCTTCCGTATGGCGGCGCCGGAGGGGTAGGCGCCGAGCGCAGCCCGCCGTCAGCGCACCGCCAGACCGCCGGCCGCGCGCAGGGCCTTCAGGCGATCGGCGAGGTAGCCGCCGTCGTCGTCGGCCGACGTCGACGGCTCGGGGTACCGGCCGCCGTTGGTCACGCCGTCGCCCGCGGCGTCGCACGGGCAGGTCTCGCCCTCGCCGAAGCTGACGCCGAACATCACGCCGATGACGCCCGCGTCGCGCAGGCGGCGCAGGCCGGTGAAGCGCTCGTCGCCCAGGAGCCACTGCACCCAGCTGTCGCGCCAGTGGTAGGGCTTGTCGGTGATGGCCTTGCGCACGGTGTTGCCGAGCGGCACGCCCTCCAGCACGACCGGGACGCCGGTGGTGCGCACGAACTCGCGCACGTAGCTCACGACGGAGGCCTTCTCCGACGGCGAGTAGACGAACTTCGGGTTGGGCGACTGGCCCTCCTCGAAGCCGTCGCCGTTGATCGTCAGGGCGCCGAAGTCGAGCTCGTTGGCCGCCACGTCCAGGAAGAACTCGCCGGCCTTGCGCGCCGAGCTGATGACCGTCTGGCGCGGCGGGTCGTCGCGGGCGATGTCGATGTCCGCCGAGGCCCAGTCGTCGAACTCGTAGCCCAGCAGGACCTTCGGGGCGTAGCGGTCGCGCAGCGTGCGCCAGCCCTTGGCGAGGCCGAGGAGGTTGTCGAAGATGCCGCGCAGCTCCTCGACGCCGGAGACGCCGACGCGGACCGTGACCGTGTCCGCGCGCTCGCCGCGCAGGGCGAGGTGCTGCTCGAGGTAGGACCAGGCGTTGGAGTCCATGGCCACGGCCGCCGGGCGCCCGGTCGAGCCGATCTCCCGCAGGAACGCCCGGACGTTGCGCCAGTAGATGCGCATGAGGCGCGGGTCGCGCAGCGTCTGCAGCAGCTCGATCGCCCGCGCGTCGTCGCCGCGGCGGCTCTGGCCCAGCGCGCGCAGCTGGTAGAAGACGAGGTAGGGGAACAGGCCGGCCCGGCCGGCGGCGCGCACGAAGTCGGCCGGCGAGCCCTGGTCGGGGTCCTTGCTCCAGTCCTTGCCGGCGGCCGCGTCGCCGTAGAACACCTGGAACGTCGTGCCGCCGCGGCCGAGGCGCCGCGCCGCGCCGGCCGGGCCGTCCACGGCGTCGATGAAGCCGAGCGACAGCGTCGACGGCCAGCCCGGCGGCGCCGGCGGGGCGGCGGCCGCCCGGCCGTCCTCGTCGCCGGACGCCAGGAGCACCAGGGCGACCGCGACGGCCAGCGCGGCGGCGAGCGCCGCTGCCACGGCCAGGACGCCACGGCGCGGGCGCCGGCGCGCGGGCTCGGCCTCCGGCGGCGCCGGCGGCGCGGCGGGCGGGGGCGGCGGCGCGACGACCTCCTCGTCGGCGATGGTGGTGGTCAGCGCGGGCTTCGGCGGGGCGCGGTGGATGGGCACCCCGGTGGTGCGCAGCCCGTTGTCGAAGGCGCGCTCGGAGGCGGACTCGAGCGCCTCGGCGAACTCGCCCGCCGTCTGCCACCGCTCGCCCGGGTCGCGCTCCAGCGCGCGCATCACGACGTCGGCGACCGGCTCCGGGACGTCGGGCGCCGTGGTGCGCAGCGGCCGGGGCTCCTCCAGGACGCGGCGGTTGAGCACCTCGAAGAGCTCGCCGCCGTCGCCGAAGGGCAGCTCGCCCGACAGCAGCTCGTACAGCACCGTGCCGACCGCCCACACGTCGGTGGCCGGGGACAGCGGGCCCAGCG
>DASPKC010000505.1:0-5174 GCA_035628295.1 Baekduia sp. | reverse complement strand
AACGGACGCCGAGGCGCCGAAGACTAGGCCGCGGCCGAAGCGCGCGCCGCGCCGCAAGACCGTCGCGAAGCCCGACAGCGACGGCGCAGACCCGACCGACCACGGCGACGATCGCCCGCCGGTCCTCGACGACGCCGCCTGACCCGGCCGGGTTCAGCGGATGAGGTGGACCTCGCCGGCGTCGAGCTCGGTGCGTCCGCCGCCCGGCAGCGACACGACGAGGCGGCCCTCGCCGTCCACGCCGGCGCCCGTGCCCTCGCCGCCGGCCCAGCGGACCGGGCGCCCCAGCAGCGCGTCGCGGGCGCGCCAGGCGTCCAGGAGGGCGGCGTGCGGGAGCGCGAGGGCGTCCTCGAGGTCGACCAGCAGCGTGGCGAGCGTCGGCTCGAGGTCGCGCGGCTCGCGGCCGAGCGTGGCCGCGGTGGCGTGCAGCTCCGGCGGCAGGTCGTCGAGCCGGACGGCCACGTTGAGGCCGATGCCGAGGACCGCCCAGCCCTCCTGAGGCCGGCCCTCCGCCAGGATCCCGGCCACCTTGCGGTCGTCGAGCAGGACGTCGTTGGGCCACTTGATGCGCGCCGCGTCACCGCAGGTCTGCGCGACCGCGACCGCCGCGGCGAGCGGCAGCAGCGCGTGCGGCCGGCGCAGGACGACCGACAGCAGCAGCGCCCGCCCGGCGGGGGCGGACCACGTGCGGCCCTGGCGGCCGCGCCCGGCGGACTGCGCGCCGGCGGTGACGAGCGTGCCGTGCGGCGCGCCCGCCGCGGCCAGCTGCCGGGCGAGGTCGTTCGTCGACGTCGTCTCGCGCAGGTGCAGCCGGGGCGCCCCCAGCTGCGTCATGCCGGGGAGATGCGGATCTCGTCGTCGCGCTCGAGGCCCAGCTCGTCGCGGGCCGAGCCGCGGTTCACGGCCACCGACAGCGTCCGGTAGGCGTCCTGGTAGAGCAGCAGCGCGCCGCGCGGGACGTCGGCGAAGGTGACCGCGTAGACCGCGGGCCGCCCGTCGATCAGCACCTTGTGCCCGAGGCGCAGGCCGGACTCGGCCAGCTCGGTGTGCTCGACGTCGAGCATCACGTTGCCGAACCGGTCGAAGCCCAGGGCGTGGGCGCAGATCTCGTCGCCGTCGACGTGGGCGAGCGGCATGTCGAGCGTCGCGATCTCCGACGGCTCCAGCGGGTCGCCCACCGTGCCCAGCGGGACGCCCGCGGCGAGGTGCGCGGCCACCGGGGCGAAGATGTCGCGGCCGTGGAACGTGGCGGACACCGGCTCCAGGCGCTGCGGCGAGCGGCCGACGTCGACGACCTCGGCGACCCCGCCGAACCGGAAGGCGGCGAGGTGCAGCAGGCCGTTGTCGGGGCCGACGAGGAGGCGGTCCTCCTCGATGCAGCGCAGGGCGATCCCGCGGCGCTCGCCCCCCACGTCCGGGTCGACCACCGCCAGGTGGACGCCCGGCGGCGCGTAGGGCAGCGCGCGGCGCAGCAACAGGGCGCCCGAGCGGACGTCGTGGCGTGGGATGCCGTGGCCGAGATCGATGATGCGCGCCTGCGGGGCGATGCGCGCCATGACGGCGTGGCAGACGCCGACGAAGTCGTCGTCCTGGCCGTAGTCGGAGAGGAACGTGATGGGGAGCATGGGACCGCGATCCGGAGCGCCGCCGGGGTGGACGGCCGGACGAGCGTGACCCTAACGCGAGCGGGTAGGTCTGCTTGCATGAGCTTCACCACGATGCCGGTCGCCGAGGCACCGTCCGGGCTGCCGCCCGAGCAGGACAAGGAATCCGAGCCGCTCGGCGTCCCGGACGCCGACCCCGAGGGCGAGGACGCCAACGGCACCGAGACCATGCCCGGGATCCCCACCGAGGGCGAGCCGCCGACCAGCGGCTGACCCGGCAGCCGGCGGACCGTCGCTCAGGGGCGGGCGGCCGCGTCCAGCAGTGCCGCGACCAGGCCGTCGGGCGTGTGCTCGGCGGCCTCGAGGTCGGGCTCGAGGTCCAGCGCCCGCAGCGCGTCGCTGGTGACCGGCCCGATGGACGCGAGACGCGGGCCGCCGTCGCGCAACGCCGCAGGCTCGACGGCGTCGCAGAAGGACCGCACGGCGGAGCCCGACGTGAAGAGCACCCAGTCGCAGCCCAGCGCCAGCTCGCGCTCGCGGTCCTCCAGCGCCACCGGCACAGTGCGGTAGAGGGCCAGCAGCTCGACCTTCGCCCCCTGGTTGCGCAGCGCCTCGGGGACCACGTCGCGGCCCTCCTGGGCCCGCGCGACCAGCGCGTGGCGCACCGGCTCGCCGGCCAGGGCCTCGGCGAGGGCCTCGCCTACGGCACGGCCGGGCACGACGTCGGGCTCGATGCCCCCGGCGCGCAGCGCGTCGGCGGTGCCCGGGCCGACCGCCGCGACGCGGCAGCCCGCCAGCGCCCGGGCGTCGCGACCCGAGGCGCGCAGCCGCGCCAGCAGCTCGCGCGCGCCGTTGGGGCTCGTCAGGACGACGAGGTCGACGTCGTCCAGCGGCGGGACCTCCACCTCCAGCGACTCGATGCGGATGGCCGGCGCCTCGACGACGCGGGCCCCGAGGTCGCGCAGGCGGCCGGCCATCGCACTGGCCTGCGGCCGGGCGCGCGTCACGACGACCGAGGTCCCCGCGAGCGGTCCGGCGCCGGTCCAGCCCAGCTCCCCGGCCAGGGCCGCGACGTCGCCCACCACCGTCACCGAGGGAGGCCGCACCCCGGCCTCGCTCGCCCGCTCGGCGATGTCGGCCAGCGTCCCGGTCACCACCCGCTGGGCCGGCAGCGTGCCGCGCTCGACGACGGCGCACGGCTGCTGCGCCGGGCGGCCGTTGGCGCGCAGGTGCCCGGCGATGCGCGGCAGTGCGCGCACGCCCATGTAGAAGACCAGCGTCCCCGGGAAGGCCGCCAGCGCGGCCCAGTCGATGCGCGTCTCGTCGCGCGCCGGATCCTCGTGGCCGGTGACGAACGCCACGCCGCTGGCGAGATCGCGATGCGTGACGGGGATCCCGGCGTACGCGGGGCCCGCGATGCCGGCGGTGATCCCCGGCACGACCTCGAACGGGATGCCGTGCTCGCGGCAGACCTGCGCCTCCTCGCCGCCGCGGCCGAAGACGAACGGGTCGCCGCCTTTGACCCGGGCCACGCTGCGGCCCGCCGTCGCGTGCTCGACCAGCAGCCGGTGCGTCTCCTCCTGCGGCACCTGCCGGCCACCGCCCAGCTTCCCGACGTCGATGACGATCGCGTCGGCGCGGGCGCCGTCCAGCGCCGTCGGCGGGATGAGCTTGTCGTGCAGGACGACGTCGGCGCCGGCGATCCGCTCGAGCGCGCGCACCGTCATGAGCCCCGGGTCGCCGGGTCCGGCGCCGATCAGCGACACGCGCCCCGGCCGCGTCACAGCAGCTCCCGCGCGCCGACGGACTCCAGCCGCGCGAGCGCCTCGCCGGCGGGCGCCCGGTCGCGGATCCACCGCGAGCCGTCGGGCGCGGCCAGGAACGTGTGCAGCTGCGTGCCGTCGAACCACGCGCCGATCGGCGTCTCGCAGCTCGCGCCCAGCGCACGGCACAGCGCCCGCTCGGCCGTGAGCCCCGCCGCGGCGGCCGGATCGTGCACCGCGGCCGCCAGCGCCTCGGATCCGACGGGGCCTTCGAGCGTCAGGGTGCCCTGGCCGGGAGCCGGGACGAAGACCTCCGGGTCCAGGAACGCGCCGATGCGGTCCTCCAGCCCCAGGCGCCGCAGCCCGGCCGCCGCGAGGAGCAGGGCGTCCGCCGCCCCGGCGTCGAGCTTGCGCAGGCGGGTGTCCACGTTGCCGCGCAGCTCGACGACCTCGAGGTCGTCGCGCACGGCCAGCAGTTGGTGGCGGCGGCGCAGCGACGACGTTCCGACGCGGGCGCCCGCCGGCAGGTCGTCCAGCGACGCGGCGCCGACCAGCGCGTCACGCGGGTCCTCGCGCCCGCACACACCCACCAGCGCGAGGCCGCCGGCCAGCTCCCCGGGGACGTCCTTGGCCGAGTGCAGCGCCAGGTCGATCTCGCCGGCCACGAGCGCGCGCTCGATCTCGTCCACCCAGCGGGCCTTGTCGCCGATGCCGGCGCCGGCGTCCCCCGTGGTCCGGATGGTCACCAGCTCCGCGCCGAGCGCCTCGGCCACGGGCGCGGCCTGCGCGAGCGCCAGCGCGCTGCCCCGGGTGCCGATGCGCATCAGGACGAGCCGCGGGCCCGGCGCTGCTCCAGCGAGCGCACCTCGGCCGGCTGGCTGCGCTCCGGCGTCGCCGGGGCGTCGAGCCCGAACAGCTCGCGGGCCAGCGCCAGGCGGCCGTGGCCGGACCCGTGGTCGGCGGCCTTGAGACGGATGGTCGGCTCGTGCAGCAGGCGCTGCATGACCGCCCGGGCGACCGCCTCGACGCGGGCGACGTCGCGCGGGGTCAGCGTCTCCCAGCGGCCGGCGTTCTCCGACAGCACCTGCTCGACGACGTCGTCGCCGAGCCGGCGCAGCGCCGCGATCGTCGGCTGCACGTCGAGCTGGCCCATCCAGCGGGCGAAGCGCTGGATCTCGCTCTCGATGATCGCCTCGGCGTCGGCGCGCTCGCCCTCGCGGACCTCGAGGTTGCGGGCCACGACGGCCTGCAGGTCGTCGATGTCGAACAGCGACACGCCCGGGATGTCGGCGCACGCGTGCTCGACGTCGCGCGGCACCGCGATGTCGATGAGCACCAGCGGGCGCCCGCCGCGCTGCTGCATGACCTCGGCCAGGACCTCGGCCTCGATGATCGGATGCGGCGACGCGGTCGACGCGACCACGACGTCGGCCGCGGCGATGGTCTCCGGCAGGTCGTGCAGCGAGGAGACCGTCCCGCCGAAGCGCCGTGCGATCGAGTGCGCGCGGCCGGCGTGGCGGTTGGCCACGAAGATCGTGCGGACGCCCTGCGCGTGCAGCGCCTGCGCAGTGAGCTCGGAGGTCTCCCCGGCGCCGATGATCACGACGTCGCGCGCCTCCAGCTCGCCGACCGCCTCGCGCGCGAGGTCCACGGCCACCGTCGAGACGCTCGTGCGCGACGCGCCCAGCGCGGTCTCGGTCCGCACGCGCTTGCCGGTCTGCAGTGCGGCGGTGAAGAGCCGGTTCGTGAGCGGGCCGGTGGTCCCCGCCGCCAGCGCCGCCTCGTAGGCGCGCTTGACCTGGCCCTG
>DASPKC010000504.1:0-24263 GCA_035628295.1 Baekduia sp. | reverse complement strand
GCACCGACCTGTCCACTGGCGCGCAGACGCTCGTGGCGTCCGGCTCGGGAGCCTACACCCAGCGCCTGTGGCTGCGCGCCCAGAACGACCCGCAGACCGCGGACCCGGAGGAGTACACGGCGCCCGAGGTCGTGGGCCCGGACGCGCGCTACAGCGGCACGGACGTGTCGGGTATCAAAGGGGTGCGGGTGTCGACCGACGGCTCCGTGTACCTGCTGCGCAGCGTCGTGACCTTCCCCGCGGCGAACCCCGCCACCCTCGGCACGCTGGGCAGCGGCGGGAACAACGGCCTCCTCCTGGCCGGCGTCGGCGACAGCAACTACACCCCGGGCGGCTTCGGGTCGACGAACGAGCGCTACGGCCTGTGGACCGGGCTGGCCGTGCCGCTCACGGTCGCGGAGACATCCTCGGCGTGGGAGGTCGTGACCACCGGCCAGCAGACCGCGCGCGTCGTGCTCGAGAAGGACGGCGTGGAGCTGTGGGGCGCAGACCTGACCGGCCCGGCGCCGACCTCGAGCCTGTACAACACGAAGACGGTGTACACCACCGCCGCGAGCGTCGACGAGTCCGCGGCACTCACCAGCGCCGCCCTGTGGGGCGGCGCCGGGCTGAACCGCCTGTCCGCCAAGTACCGCCTGGGCAGCGGGAACGCGGGGCTGGTGCGCCTGGCGTCGGACGTGGCTACGGCCACGGACACCGGCGTCGCCTACGCCTCGTACACCGACACGTACGACTTCTCTCGCTCTGGCGATTACTACCTGCGCTCCGGCTCTTCGCCGGGGGCGTACGACTCGACAGGCGCGCTTGTGCGATCTCAGCCGGCGCCCGAAGTCATAGGCGCCGTGACGACGACCTCGCTACCCGTATTCATGTACGAGCCGGCGCACAGCTGGTGGGCGCGCGGCACGCACACGGACGGGCGCTCGGCGGTGGTCGTCTTCAAAGCCACCGGCGACCCGACGGTGTACCTGGCTCCCGCGTCGGTCGTGCTGGACGGCAAGACGTACGGCGTGCTCGAGACACTTACACTCTTTGCGTCCAACGCGCCCGGCGTAACGGTATAATGGCGCGAGGCGGGCGCGGCCTCCGGAGGCCGCGCCCGTCCAGTCGTGATATAATCAGCGGATGCCCCAAGACACGAAAAAAGCTCGCGAGCAGTGGCTCCGCTACGTCTACGCGCGTGACACCGGTCACAACGAGTACGTGACGAAGGCGGTCCGCTGCGAGGACTTCGTGGCGGCGAAGCAGTGGGACGAGGCCGACAAGGCCAAGCTCGCCGCCGCGCGCCGGCCCGCGCTCACGATCAACAAGACCCTGATCACGGTGATGTCGATCACCGGCGAGCAGATCGAGACCCGGTCCGAGATCTCCTTCCGGCCGCGCTACGGCGCGCCCAGCGGCAACGCCGAGGTCCTGACGAAGCTCTTCCGCTTCATCAGCGACAGCAACCAGCTCAACTGGGTCCGGTCCGACGTGTTCTCCGACGGGGTGGTGACGTCCCGCGGCTACTACGACATCCGGCTCGGCAACTTCGACCAGAACACCGCCGGCGAGATCGTCATCCGCCGCCTGAACCCGCGCAACGTCCTGCCCGACCCCGACGCGACCTCGTACGACCCCGAGGAGTGGAACGACGTCATTTACACGAGCTGGATGACGGCGGACGACATCGCCCTGCACTACAGCCCCGAGGACGCCGAGGCCCTGAAGGGCCGCGGCGAGTCCAGCTGGGCCTACGGCTTCGACTCGATCGACTCCGGCCAGGACCGATTCGGCGGGAACTCGGCCATCGCGGCGAACGTGACGGACGAGATGCGCGCCCAGCTGCGCAACATCCGCGTCATCGAGCGCCAGCACCGCGTCATGACCCGCCAGAAGTACTTCGTCGAGCCGCGCACCGGCCGGAAGCGCGTCATCCCCGACACCTGGACCCGCGACGAGATCGCCAAGGTGGCGTCGGACGCCGGCCTCATCGTGTCCGAGGACCTCGGCAAGCGCATCCGCTGGACCGTCACCGCCGACGACCTGGTCCTCCACGACGAGTGGAGCCCGTACCGCCACTTCACGATCGTCCCGTACTTCCCGGTCTTCCGGAACGGCACCACGATCGGCGTGGTCGAGAACCTGCTCGACCCGCAGGAGCTGCTCAACAAGACCCTGAGCCAGGAGCTGCACGTCGTCAACACGATGGCGAACTCCGGCTGGAAGGTGCGGAGCAACGTGCTGATGAACATGTCGATGGAAGAGCTGGAGCAGTCCGGCGCCCGCACCGGCCTGGTCCTCGAGGTCAACGGCGACCCCGACAAGGACGTCGTCAAGATCACCCCGAACGCGATCCCGACGGGCCTCGATCGCATCAGCTTCAAGGCCGAGAACTTCATCAAGTCGATCTCGGGCCGGGGCGACTCGGTCATGGGCCTCGACCGAGCGGACGTGTCCGGCAAGGCGATCGGCGAGAAGAAGGAGTCGTCCGACGTCACGCTGCGCACGTCGCTGGACAACCTGGACCGCACCGACCACATGCTGGCCCGCGTGGCGCTCGACATCATCCAGCGCTACTACACGGACCCGCGCATCATGAACATCACCCGGGACGACCTGACCGGCGAGCTCGAGGCCGTGAGCATCAACTGGCCCGACCCGAGGACCGGCGAGATCCTGCACGACCTGTCGCTGGGCGTGTACGACACGGTCGTCATCAGCCAGGCCGCGAAGCGGACCCTGGAGGAGAGCCAGTTCGAGCAGGGCGTCGCGCTGCGCGAGCTCGGCATCCCGGTGCCGGACAAGTTCCTGATCCAGAACTCGAACCTCGTCGACAAGACGAAGATCATCGCAGAGATGGAGGCCGCGGCGCAGTCGCCTGAGGCGCAGATGTCGGCGAAGGCGGACATGCTGGCGAAGCAGCTGTCGGTCGCCGAGCTCCGCGCGAAGGTCTCGTCCGAGGAGGCCGAGGCCCTGCACAAGCGCTCGAAGGTCCAGGATACCCTGGCGTCCGCCGCGGTGAAGGCGAAGGAGGCCGGCGGCTCGGACAACGAGATGGAGCTGGCTGCGCAGAAGCACGCGCAGGAGATGCAGATGATGCGCGAGAAGCACGCCGAGGAGATGAAGCAGGAGCGCGAGAAGTTCATGCTGGAGCAGCAGATGCGCCAGCAGGAGGCGCGCGACAAGCGCATGCTCCAGCAGGCCGAGGCGCTCATCAAGGTCAAGCAGGCCGCGGCCATCGAGAAGCACCCGAAGGAGGTCGCCATGAACTCCGGGGTGAACGGCGGGGGCGCTCCGGGCGCCGGCAAGCCGGGCGAGGGCGGCGCCAAGCCGCAGCAGGGAGCGCAGCAGTGACGACGCGCGTACTTGTGGTAAACTACGGCCCTGAGTCCGTCGAGGTCCAGAAGGTGCACGTGACCCCGTCGGGAACGTCTTCGGTCGGCGACAGGTTCACCCTGCCGGCGACCAGTCACCGCGAGGTCTACGTCTACGACGGCCAGGACCTCCGCATCACAGAGAGGAAAGGGTAACACATGCTTCTGAGACATCTGCAAGGCTTCAACGGGTACCTCTCCGAGAACGAGGGCGATGGATCGGACAACGGCGGTGGCAAAGAGGACCGCGGCGACGACTTCGAGGCAGCTGACGACGAGCTCGAGGACAACGAGGCCGAGGCCGAGAACGAGGACGACAAGGCCGGGGACAAGGGCGAGAAGAAGCCCGAGGCGAAGGGCGACGGCGATGACAAGGGCGAGAAGAAGCCCGCCAAGATGGTGCCGCACGCCCGGATGAAGGAGGCGGTGAACAAGGAGCGCACCGCGCGCGAGGCGGCCGAGAAGAAGGCGGCCGAGGCCGAGGCGGCGCTCAAGGCGAAGGACGTAGGCGTAGACCTCGCCAAGCTGAACACCGAGATCGAGGAGCTGGAGGAGAAGCTGGACCAGGCCATCGCGGACAACAACGCGGCGGAGAAGAAGGTCCTGCGCCGGGAGCTCCGCGAGAAGCAGATGACGCTGGCGCGCGCCGAGGCCACGCAGCTGTCGATGCAGGCCACCGCTATGGCGGTGGAGCGGGTGCGGTACGACTCGCTGGTCGAGCGGCTCGAGGCGGCGCACCCGGTGATGAACCCGGACCATGACGACTACGACCAGGAGGTCGTGGACCAGATCATGGAGCTGAAGGGGGCGTACGAGGCCACCGGCCTGTCGTCCAGCGAGGCCCTGAAGAAGGCGGTGAAGTTCGCCGTCCCGGCCGCGCCGGCGAAGAAGGAGGAGCCGAAGGACGACGAGGACGAGTCGCCGGAGGCCAAGGCGAAGGCCGCCGAGGCGGAGGCGAAGCGCAAGGAGGAGGCCGTCCGCGCGGCGCAGGACGCCAAGCGGCGCCAGCCGGGCGCGGCGGAGAAGGGCCGCTCCAGCGACAGCAAGGGCGGCGGCTTCGAGGGCAACGTCGCCAAGATGACGGACGAGGAGTTCGAGAAGCTGGACCCGAAGGAGCTGAAGCGGCTCCGCGGCGACTAAGACAGGAGGACCGCCATGAAGGTGCAGAAACAACCGAAACCCGCCGGCGCCAAGCCGGCCGGCCTTCGTGGCCAAGCAGTCATGCCGTCCAAGAAGTTCCGAATGGAGAAACGCAAATGAAACTCGTCCGCGCAGCGCTCGTAGCACTCGCCCTCGCGTTCGGCGCCAGCGCCGTCGCCCAGGACCGCCCGATCGTACCCAAGCCGTCCCCGGTCGCCGAGAAGGCGAAGGCCAAGAAGATGACCCGCGCCCAGAAGTTCCAGGCGCAGCTGCGCGCCGACAAGACCGGCGAGTCGAAGGCCGCCGGCCTGAATCCGATGGGCTGGAAGGTCGTCGACACCGGCGACAAGATCGACCTGGGCGCCGGCGAGGGCCCGATCGTGATCGTGTCGCACCCGAGCATCCCCCACGAGTGCATGGTCGCCCTGCACCCGACGCAGGACCTGTCGGCGATGCTCGGCTGCGTGCCGGTCGAACCGAAGGTGAAGTCATGATCCAGAGCTACAGAACGGCGGGCAACACGGACGAGCAGGTCGTCTGCACCCGCCGCTGCCTCGTGTACAGCATCACGCCAGAGCTGACCACCACCGGCACCGTCACCCTGCGGGACGACGCCACGGCCGGCGGCAGCAACATCAAGCACGTGTCGGCCATTGGCCTGACGCAGGCGGGGAAGACCTTCCCGCGCGGAGTGCTGTTCGAGCGCGGCGTGACGGTCAAGCTGTCCGCCGCGACGGACCTGACCCTGATCACGTTCGAGCCGGTGTGAAGCAGTTCGTCGCCGGCCTTTTGACCGGGCTGTTGGTATGGCCCGCCCTTGTGCTGGCGTGGTTGGGTCTGTGGACCCTGCGCTGGTAGGGCTTGACAGGCTCGTGAAGCTGTAGTAGTATCTGCAGTGGGCATAGCCCGCGAGGTCACCTTAGCACCGGTGGCCGACTCGTATCCTACCGACGAGACAGGTGGGGGCATCGAACGCCTCAGCTTCGTATCACGCAGCCACGGCGAGACGTGGGACAAGAAACCGATACGGGAGGATGACCGATGACCACCACCAACTTTACGCGGCTGACGACCGAGCAGAAAACCGTCTGGTCCCGTGACCTCTGGAAGGTCGCGCGGAACATGTCCTTCGTCAACAAGTTCCTTGGCGAGGGCCCGAACAGCATGATCCAGCACATCAAAGAGCTCACGAAGACCGAGAAGGGCGCCCGCGCAGTAATGACGCTTGTCCCGGACCTCGAGGGCGACGGCGTGGCCGGGGATCGGCGCCTGAAGGGCAACGAAGAGCAGATCAAGGCGTACGACAAGGTGATTCGCATCGACCAGCTGCGAAACGCCAACATCTCTGAGGGCCGCGTCTCCGACCAGAAGTCGATCGTGCGCTTCCGCGAGACTTCGCGCGACGTGCTCGGCTACTGGCTGAGCGACCGAATCGACCAGATGGCGTTCCTGTTCCTGTCCGGCGTGGCACTGTCGAACAAGAACAACGGCGCGACCCGCACTGGCTCGGACCTGATCAACCTCGAGTTCGCGGCCGACGTTGCGGCCCCCACCAGCGCGCGCAAGCTGCGCTGGAGCGCGAGCTCGGGCCTCGTCGTGAACGGCGCGACCTCCGGCGTCACTGCCGCGGACACGCCCTCGTACGAGATGGTCGTCAAGCTGAAGGCGTACGCCAAGGAAGAGTACATCCGCGGCATCCGCGTCGGCGGGCAGGAGAAGTTCCACCTGTTCCTCACGCCGACCGCCTACGCGGCGCTCAAGATGGACGAGAACTACATCAAGGCCCTGCGCCACGCCCGCGAGCGCGGCAACGGCAACCCGCTGTTCACCGGCGGCCCCGTGGACCTGGATGGCGTGTACATCCACGAGTTCCGGCACGTGTACAACACGTCCGGCCTGTCGAGCGGCTCCAAGTGGGGCTCGGGCGGCACGGTCGAAGGCTGCCAGGCTCTCTTCTGCGGCGCCCAGGCGCTCGGCATGGCTGACCTCGGTCTGCCCGGCTGGGTCGAGGAAGGCGACGACTACGAGAACCAGCGCGCCGTGTCGATCTGGAAGATCTTCGGCTTCCTGAAGCCGAAGTACACGACCCAGTACGGCCAGAGCCCCGCGACCGAGCAGGACTTCGGCGTGGTCAGCGTGTACATGGCGCAGTAACCAGGAGACGACGAACATGGCCAAGCTGCTTAAACTCGCGAACGCGCAGTATCCCATCACTGCGGTGTTCGACTTCAGCGCGACCGACACGATGGTCAACACCTCGGGGGCCGAAGTGGCCTTCGGCAAGACCACGTCCGGCACGAACACGACCTACGACATCTTCACCCCACCGCCCAACGCTGTTGTGGTCGGCGGCAGGGTGATCGTGGTCACGGCGTTCAACTCGAGCGGCGGCAACACCGTCGACGTGGGCGACTCCGACGACCTCGACCGCTACACGGAGGCGGCGGCCATCAACATGGCCGACCCCGACGCTCCGGCGACCGGGTTCGACATGCTGGGCGACGGCAAGGTGTACGCCGGCAACCAGAACATCCGCCTGACCATCACCAACACCACGGACGACGCGACCGCTGGCCGCGTGATCGTGGCGGTGGACATGGTGATCCCGGGCCGCGCGAACGAGAACCTGAAGACGACCTAACCGGTCGCTGCCCGGTGACAAGGGCTAGATACAAGGGGGCCTACGGCCCCCTTGTTTTTTCAACCGCAGAGAAAGGAACGCAATGAGCCAGGCTCGCAAAGAAGTCCCGCTGCCCCCGCAGTACATGTTCGTCTCCAACCGCGACATCGTCGTGACCTCCACCCGCGGGTACTCCCTCGAGTTCGTGAAGGGCGTACCGATGCACGCGCCGAAGCCGATGCACGCGGAGCTGATAGAGAAAGGCATCCTGCCCGTCGCCGACGGCGGCGGCATCGACGTCGAGGCGATGACGGAGGCCCAGGGCACCCCGAAGAAGGTGCTGCTGGCGCCCGAGACGCAGGAGGAGCGGGACGTGGCGATTGAGCAGGCCATACGCGCGGTCGTCGAGCGCAACAACCCGTCCGACTTCACGGCCGGCGGGGTACCGAGCCCGACCACTCTCACCGCGGCCCTCGGCTGGCGCGTGGACATGAAGGAAATCCGCGGCATCTGGACCCGCCTCAAGCCCGAGCTGCTGAAGAAGGGGTAACCGATGGAGACGCAGGCCCTGCTGGAGGAGTTCCGCGCGCAGGTGGCCGACGAGGCCGCGCCGCACCTGTGGAGCGACGACGAGGTCCTGCGCTACATGATCGACGCGCAGGACATGCTCGTGCGCCGCTTCGGCGGGATCACGGACGTGACGGTGGCGGCGGCGGACATCGGGTCCGGCGCCTCCCTGCGCCTGCAGGACCTGGCGGTGACGCTGAACACCCCGCTCACCGCCCACAGCCAGTACATCCTGCGCATCCGGTCCGGCCGGCTCGTGACCGCGCGTCGGGACGTGCAGTTCCTGCAGGAGTCGGATCTGTCGGTGTCCGCCGAGGCGATCCCGGACTACGGGTCGTTCGGCTCGCTGACGCTGGACGACACGGACACCGGGCAGGTGCAGTACGGCGTGCTCGGGATCAAGGAGAAGAACGTGCGGTGGGTGAAGGTGCCGGACGCCACGGACACGTGCCGCCTGCACGTATACCGCCTGCCGTACCCCCGCATCACGGACTGGGACGCCATCCCGCTCGAGATCGACGAGCACCACCACATGCACCTGCTCAAGTGGATGAAGTACCTGGCCTACAGCAAGCAGGACGCCGAGACGCGCGACGACGAGAAGGCTGAGCTCAACCGGCAGGCCTTCGAGGCGTACGCCAAGGAAGTCAAGCAGGAAGTCGAACGACGCCGGTACCGCCCCCGTGTGGTACAATACGGCGGACTGTAACCGCGCCAATCCAAGGGAGCATCCATCATGGCTGCGTACTCCAGCTCTACCATTTCAGGCAAGCCCCGCTCGGGCAAGTTCCTCAAGGGCGACACCTTCACCGACTCCGGCAGCACCGTGTGGGAGTGCACCGAGTCCGGCTATCCGGGCAAATGGGTCGCCATCCCGCAGGGCCTGACCGCGGCTGAGCTGGACAAGCTCGACGGCCTCGAAGCCTCGCAGGCCGAGCTCGACCGCGTCGCCGACGTGTCCACGCGACTCGTGGCGGGCGGCTCCTCGCTGACCCTCACCGCGGCCGCGCACGACGGCAAGACCGTCCTGCTGGACACCGCGGCTGGCACCACGATCACGCTTCCGGCTGCCACCGGCAGCGGCGCGCGGTTCCGCCTCGTCGTGTCCGTGGCTGCGACGTCCAACCAGCACCGCATTAACGTGGTCGGTAACGACGCCTTCTTCGGCACTGCGACGCTCGCGCAGGACGGCGGCGACACCAGCGTGCTGTTCGAGGCGGGCACGGACGCCGACCAGATAAACCTCAACGGCACCACCACGGGCGGCACGAAAGGCGCCACGGTGGAGCTCGAGGACATCGCGACGGACGTGTGGGCCGTCCGAATCGTGTCGGCCGCGACCGGCACAGAGGCCACGCCGTTCACCACGGGCGCAGTGTCGTAATCCAGTGGGAGTCGGGTCGCTGATCAAGCAGCCGAGCGAGAGCCGGCTGTACACTATGGAGTTCGCTCCGAACCTCGCGGCCGGAGAGACGGTGACGTCTGTGAGCAGCTGCACTGCGTCGCCGGCCGGCCTCACCCTGACCGGTGCCGCGGCGAGCGGCACGAAGGCTACCGTGCGCATCTCCGGCGGCACGGCCGACACGACGTACAAGGTGACCTTCGTGGTCATCACGTCGGCGAGCAACACACTCGAGGGTGAGGGGTACCTGGTCGTGAGGCAGCTGTGAGCGGCGCAAATGGTAAAATGGGCTTCGACGGGGACCTCGGGGTCCGCGTGAGGCGAGCGAGGCCAGGGCTCTGGCGGCGCATATTGGACTTCCTGAGAGGCGTGTCATGAGAAACTTCATCAGCATCCCCTGGCTCGGCAACCGCCGCATCCTCATGGGCATGGCCGGCGCGAACGATGCCGCTCGCCACCTGGCTGGGCTCGACTGGGGCACGAATCTGCGCGCCACGCTGTTCCACCGCGGCAAGTACCAGGGCGAGATGGACCTCGGCTCGGGCCTCGTCACGAACGTGGGCGCGCTGGCCATCGCCAACGAGGCGGTGACCCTCGCGTCGCCCTCCGGCGCCCGCATCAACACGCTGTTCCTCGCGAACCAGCACTTCAGCGGCAAGGGCACCACTGCCGCCGCCGCCACCGACATCAAGCTCGAGACCATCTCGACAGTCGGCGGCGAGACGGCCGTCGCAGGCACGCAATCGCTGGTGTCCGCTGCGAACTCGCAGAAGTACCGCACCGTGGCGACGATCAGCTACACCGGCACCGAGGCGGTGACCGAGTGGGGCCTGCACACGAGCGCCACCCGCACTGCCACCACCGGCTCGCCGTTCACGTCGTCCACCGCCACGACCGGCACCACGACCGGCACCGCGCTGACGGCGTCGAGCTCGACGGTGCAGGGCTTCCAGCAGCACATCTTCGAGGCGGCGACTGCCACCCCGGTGTACGGCTTCGTCATCTCGAATACCACGAGCGTCATCACCATCCCCGCGTGGTACAAGGTGTCCGACGGCACCGTCGGCACGGGGCCGACCACGGAGGCGTACACCATCCGCCCGGTCCTGTGGGACCGCAAAGTCTTCTCAGCGATCAACGTGGTGAACGGCGACTCGATCCAGTTCACCTACACGCTGACGATCAGCTCGGGCGGCTAGTGCGCTGGGCGCTGCTCGCTCTGCTCCTGTCCGCGTGCGCCGGCCAGGCCGATCGCTTCGAGTTCGTCAGGGCCAACACGCTCGACGAGGTGCGCGACGCGCGCAACTGTGGGTCGTCAGTGCTACCGAACTACGGCTGCTGGCGGCGGCTGGACGCCACCGGAGGGTGTAAAATCATAGTGCAGTGGCCCCGTCACTCCGCCGACGGCGAGCGCCTGCGCACACTCGGGCTCGAAGTCTGGAAGTGCGCCGAGGGGAACACGGAGTACTAAAGTGTCCGCATACACGGGACGTCTCGCCCTAATATGCTCTCGCCTGGGTGCGTTCCAGCTTGCGTCCAGCAAAGCCTGCGGCACTCTGTACGAGTCCGGGCTCAGCGCCGCCCTGTCGTTCGCCGGCGCAGCCACGAAGATGGGCGGTAAGGTGCTATCGGCCTCCCATGCCCTCGCCGGCGCGTGCGCCAGAGCCGTCGCGACGGCCGCCTCGGCCGCGCTCGGCCTGGCCGGCGCGGCGCTCGCGACGACCTCTCGGGCCCTCGCGGGCACTCTGTCCTCCGCCGGCTCGCTCTTGGGACGCGCGGGCAAGGCCCTCGCCGGCTCGCTCGGCTCGCTCGGCTCGTTGTCGCGCGCGGTCACCCACGTGCTGGAGTCCGCCGCCGGCTTCGCCGGCGCCTGCGCCCGGCACACGTCCACCGCGGCCTCGGCCGCCCTGGGGCTCGCGGGCTCCGCCCTCAAGACCGCCGGGCGCCCCCTCGCCGGCTCGCTCGGCTCGCTCGGCTCGCTGGTCGGGCAAGCCGGCAAAGCCCTGGCGGGAGCCCTCGGCACCGCGGGAGCAGTGTCCAGGCATGTGTCCAGGGCCTTCGCCGGGGCGATGGGTTTCGCAGGAGAAATAGCAAGGTACGTCGCAAGGCAGCTGTCCGGCGAACTGTCCAGCTCCGCCGCCGTCGCTAAGTCCACCGCCAGGGCGCTGTCCGGCTCGCTCTCGTACTCCGGGCTGCTCGCCGCCGCCGCCGCCTTCCTGCGGGCCTTCGAGGCGGCTCTCGGTCCGGCGGGCGTGTTCTCGAAGTCTACCTCGCGGGTGTTGTCCGGCGCCGCCGGCCTCGCCGGAGCGTGCTCGCGCGCCGCGGCGCGCGGCCTCTCAGCCGCCCTCTCGGCATCTGGCTCGGCCGCGAAGTCCACCCTCCGTGCGATTGCAGGCGCTCAATCGTATGCGGGAACCGTGGCAAAGCGCGCTGTTTTGAATATGGCCGGGGTATTCAGCACCGCCGGCGCACTGCTTGGGCAGGCCGGTAAGGTTCTGGTAGGCGCGCTAGGCTCGTCGGGGGTGCTGTCCGTCACCAAGTCGTTCCTCAGAGCTCTGACCTCTACGCTCGGCTTGTCGGCTCAGGTCTCGCGCAGAACCGCCAGGGCTTTCGCTGCGACATTGTCCGTCGCCGCCGAATTCGTGCGGCAGCTCGTCTCTGGTATACTAGACATTTCTGACGCCGTCTGGCGCACGGCCCGTCGCGGCGTTCTATACGCGGCCAAAGCTGCGTCTGTGGTTTGGACGGCAAAAGTGACACGTCGCTCGGTCGCATCTGAGGCCAGGTCCACGGAGTGGAAGGTAGATAAGCATGGCTGAGAACCTCGGCAACGACTTCGCGACCACCCTGAACGGGGCCATAGACAACGTTACCACGTCGGTCACGGTCACGTCCGGCACGGGCGCCCCCGCGGCCAACTTCCGCGTCCGCGTCGACGACGAGCTCATGCTCGTTACGAGCGTGGGCGGCGGCACGAACTGGACCGTCACCCGGGGCGTCGAGAGCACGACGGCCGCGTCGCACAGCAGCGGCGCGACGATCGCGCACGTCATTACGAAGGGCGGACTGGACCAGTACATGCTCGAGCGCCGCACCCTAGACCAGATTACGGCCGCGGCTGCGGACCAGACCGGCATAGCCAACGGCGACAACATCATCCGCTGGAATTGGGCTAAGACGACAAATAACGAGGTCGCTTTTCGGTTCAGCGAGTCGGCAGCGGCTACCAACGGCACGAGCACCGGTGGCGTACCGAATCAAGTTTTACTGCAGCTTGACACCTTAGCGGCTAGCACCATGTCACCGCTCAAGGTGCTTTCGCGCGGTTCACATGTGTTCAGCGTGTCGCCCTCGACGGCGCAGATCCTCGCTGCGAACGGCTCCGCCTCGGTACCGACGTACTCGTTTGCGGAAGATGCCACCACCGGTATGTACATGACTAGCGGCACTCTGTCGTTCGCCTCGGGCGGGGTTGAGGACGCCAGATTTTCTGGCGGGGGGAACTTGCTCTTCTTCAAGATCTTCGCCGACAGTTCGCCGTATGTGGTGACGTTCAGGAAGGCCCGCGGTAGTGTTTCGACACCGGTGGCTGTAACTTCGGGCGACGACATAGTCAAAATCGTCGGTCGCGCATACGTAGGCTCGACCGGCAGCTACGTCGAAGCGACGAACATCACCTTCGACACGACCGGCACCATAGCGAACAACTCGACCGGCGTCGGTGGAATCATACGATTCAGTGCGAGGGCGTCGGGCGGGTCGGTGGCGGAGATCGTCAGTTTTATGGCCGCGACCACCACCGGCGGCGGCTGGCAGATCATGGACGAGGCCGACGCCAACCCCACCACTACCGAGCTGGACGCGGACGACTCCTTTGCCATGTACCGCAAGGCCGACAAGTTCGTCATCGCCCACAACGTCGGAGGCACGATGAACTACCTCTCCATTCCGCTGGACGGGTCGACTACGACCTGGACCCACTCGACCACGGCGCCGTAATGGGCTCGCTTGCAGGCCTCACGAACGTTATCTGCACCTCGGACTACACGGCCACGTCCGAGGACGGGACCATCCTCATAGACACGGCGGGCGGAAACGTCACGATAACGCTGCCCGCAGCGTCGAAGGCGCAGTTCCTGTTCATCAAGCGCATCAGTAGCGGGATCAACACCGCGTCGATCGCTAGGGCAGGTAGCGACACGATCGAGGGCGCGGCGTCCCTCTCGCTCGTGTCGCAGTTCAGCTCTCGTATACTCATTAGTGACGGCGTATCCACGTGGTACACTGGTAGCACAATCTAAACTGGAGACCCTAATGCAATTCACTCAGGACGAGCTCGCAGCGATCGTCGGTACGAAGGAGCTGGAGCTAATCTATCTGCGGCGCGAGAACGCACAGCTGCGCGCGGCGCTCGAGGAGACGCGCAAGCCGAAGGAGGACGCCGGTGAGCCCGCACAGTCCGCTTGACCTCTGGTCCGCCGCTAAGGTCTGCGCCGACGCGGTCGCCGTACCCACTGGGTTCTACGTCGCAGCCATGGCGCTTCTCGGCGACCTCAACAGCATCGTGGGCATCGCGGCGGGTGGCGCGGCGTTCGTGTATACTGTCTACCGCATCTACGACCTGTACGACATCCGCAAGAAAAGAAAGGGCTGATCGTGACAACGATCGTCTGCACGCCCGAGGCGATGGCGGCTGATACCCGCGTCTCCTGGACGGAAGGGAAGGAAGTCTACAACACCTCGTTCTCCAACAAGATCTACCGCATCGGCGACGAGCTCGTCGGCACCGCTGGCGACACCGCCAGCGGCCTGCGGCTGGTGGAGTGGCTTCGCGCCGGCGGCAAGGGGCGCAAGCCGAAGCTGACGAAGGACACGGCCGCGGTGCGGCTGAGCAGGGACGGCATCTTCACGTTCGACGGGCGCGACCCGGAGTGGCTCAAGATCGACGCGAAGTTCTTCGCGATCGGCTCGGGCGCCCGGTGGGCCACCGGCGCGCTGGAGATGGGCGCCGACCTCCGCAAGGCGGTCGAGGTTGCCATGAAGTACGACCCCGCCACCGGCGGGTCCATCACTGTGATGCAGCTCACCGAAGGGAAACCGTGAAGATTCTTCTGCTCGACATCGAGACTGCGCCGAACCTCGCCTACGTGTGGGGCATGTGGCAGCAGAACATCAGCATGGACAAGATCGTGGCCAAGGGCCACGTGCTGTGCTGGTCGGCCAAGTGGTACGGCGAGAGCGAGACAATGTTCTCGTCCGTGCGCGACGGCGAGAAGACGATGCTGAAGCGCATCCACAAGCTGCTCGACAAGGCCGACGTGGTGATCCACTACAACGGTCGGTCGTTCGACATCCCCACCTTGAACAAGGAGTTCGTCACGCACGGCATGACGCCGCCGGCGCCGTACAAGCAGGTGGACCTGCTGACGGTGGTGCGCGACCAGTTCCGCTTCCCTATCAACAAGCTCGACTACGTGGCGCAGACGCTAGGCCTCGGCGGCAAGGTGCGGCACCCCGGGTTCCAGATGTGGGTGGACTGCATGGCTGGAGACGACGCAGCCTGGGCGAAGATGGAGAAGTACAACCGCGGCGACGTCATCCTGCTCGAGAAGCTGTACGACAAGCTGAAGCCGTGGGTCAAGAACCACCCGCACCACGGCGCGTTCGACGGCCGCCCCACCGTGTGCCCGAACTGCGGCGAGGAGCACACGCTGCAGCGCCGCGGGTCCGCGGTGACGCGCGACGTCAGGTACCCGCGCTTCCAGTGCGTGGGCCCGACCGGCTGCGGCGCGTGGAGCCGGGGCAAGAAGGCGCTGTCTAAGACCCGAACTACGCTCCAGGGTATCTAAATGGAGCGCAGGACGTTGGTGGTGCTGCTGGAGATGGACGTATCCGGCGACGAGGCGATCGGCAAGCGCGTGGCCGGCGCCCTCCGCGAGTACGCGGCGGACGTCGAGCGGGGCGAGGCGGGCAGGTACGCCGCCGAGCAGTACATGACGTTGGACAAGCGCACTAAGCTGCGCGTGGTGCACGGAGCGGACTACTGACATGGCTTCCAGAGAGATCAAGGACCTTTCGCCTGCGGCGCAGGTGCTCTACAACAAGTTCGCCGACCGGTGCCGCCGGGACGTGTGGATGCTGAAGAACGGCATCACGGTCATGCTGACCTGCACGTACCGCTCGCCGGAGGAGCAGGCCAGGCTGTACGCGCAGGGCCGCACGGCGCCGGGCAAGGTGGTGACGAACGCCAAGCCGGGCAAGTCCAGGCACAACGCCGAGACGCCGCAGGGCGACCCGGCCGCGGAGGCCTTCGACGTGGTGCCGCTGCGCTTCGGCAAGCCAGTGTGGGGCACGGCCGGGGACGGGGTCGACGAGAACCCGGACGACGACCACAAGGACGACATGGAGGTCTGGCAGCGCGTGGGCGCGCACGGCAAGGCGGTCGGGCTCGAGTGGGCCGGCGACTGGAAGTCCTTCCGCGAGTTCCCGCACTTCCAGTTGCCAGAGTGATCGACAAGGAGCGCGGCTGCCTGAGCAAGCGCGCGTACTACGCGGAGGTCGAGGCGCTGGTCGTGGCCTCCCGCCGCACCGCGCAGGGCGCGCCGCCGCTTAAGACGTACCGGTGCCCGAACTGCGGCCTGTGGCACCTGACGAAGCGGAGGGACGATGGAGAGGCGACGCAGGACTGACCGCGGCTGGACCTGCTGGCTGGCGATGCGCGCCGGCGAGCTGTGGGACTTCGTGGACAAGCGGGACATCGACAAGCACGTCGTGTCGATGGCGGTCTTCGCCGGCACGGTAACGGTGATGCGGTGGGCCATGGCCTTCGCCACCGAGGCGCTGGCCGCGGGCACCGAGACGTTCGAGGCGGCGGCAGTCATCGCCGCCGTCCTGGCGCCGTACATGGCCATGCAGGCCGCGGCGCTCAAGTGGTACTTCGAGACGAGGTCGGCATGATCGGACCAAAGACAATCCTCGCGTTCGTGCTGGCCGTGGTGATCGCGGCCGGCTCCGGGTTCTTCTACGGCAAGCATGTGGAGAGCGCCGAGCGAGACGCGGACCTGCTGCAGGACGCCCAGGTGGCGCACGACCTGTACGTGGAAGAGACGAAGAAGGCCCAGAGGCTGGGCAAGCGACTTACGGAGGCTCAAAATGCGAACGCTGCTCTCGCGTCTCAGCTCGCTGAGGCGTTCAACCAGGCTGGCTCTGCTCCCATTGCTGCTGGCGACTGCATCAATGACGAGCAGCTGCGCGTCATTAACGACGCCCTCCGAGGAGCTCCGCGCGACGGCGCCGTCAAACGCCCTTGAGCGGTGCCCGCCGCTGGACGACCTTCAGCTGAGGCTGTCGGAGAAGTTCGGGCTGGCCGTCGGCGGCGCCCTCATGCAGGTGGCGGACCGGTACCACAAGTGCCGGGCGATCCATGATACACTTGTGGATTGGGCGGAGGGGAAGTGATCGAGATCAAGAAGTGGGCCGGCCTGCAGAACACGACCGCCCCCGAGCGGCTTAAGCCCGGGGAGCTGTCTGTCGCGCAGAACGTGGACATCGACGACTCCGCGCGGGTGCTGACCCGCCGCGGGCAGACCCTGCTCCAGGGCGGCTCCTACCACTCCCTCTGGAGCGGCGACAGCACCGCCCTGGTGGTGTCCGGCCAGGACCTGAAGCGCATCGAGGCCAGCGGCTCCCTGACGCAGCTGCGCCGCCTGACGTCCGGCCGTCACGTCAGCTACGCCGAGCTCAACGGGGTGGTCTACCTGTCCAACGGGGTCGACAGCCTGCGCGTGACGCGCGGCGAGGCCCTGCAGTGGGGCGTCACGCCCCCGGCCGGGCAGCCGAAGGCCGCGGCCACCGTCGGCACCCTGCCCGCCGGGCGCTACATGTACGCCATGACGTTCCTCCGGGCCGACGGCCAGGAGAGCGGCACCGGCGTCGCCGGGATGGTCGAGCTGACCGCCCCAGGCGGCATCGCCTTCTCCGGAATGGAAACCTCGACAAATCCAGAGGTTACTGGTAAAATACTGTACCTGAGCCACGCCGACGGCGAGGAGCTGTACCGGGCGGTAACCCTGCCCGCGACGGCCACCACGCACACGTACACCAACGGCGGCTACGACCTCGGGGTGCCCCTGCAGACGCAGTTCCGGCAGGCGGCGCCGGCGGGCGACATAGTCGCGGTGCACGCGAGCATCGCCTACGTGGTAGAGGGCAGCGTGGCGTGGTACTCCGACGCGTTCTCGCTGGAGCACTTCAGCCGCACGCGGTACCTGCAGCTCCCCGGGCGCATCGCGCTGTTCGCCCCGGTGGACGACGGGATCTACGCGGCGACGGAGACGGGCACCTGGTTCCTCCGCGGCCACGAGCCGTCGGAGATGAAGGCGACGCAGGTGCTCAGCTACGGCGCCATCCCTGGCACGGCGGTCCGGGACGACGCGACGGTGACCGCCGAGGACGGGGCCGAGGCGAGCCGCCCGGTGGTGTTCTGGACCTCCCCGTACGGCGTGGTCCTCGGGCACAGCGGCGGAGTCGTCAGGAACCTGACGGAAGACAGGTACTCGTTCCCCGCGGCGCAGCGGGGAGCGGGAGTGGTAAGGCTGGAGCGGGGCTACGTGCAGTACATCAGCACTCTCCAAGGAACGGGCTCAGCGCCCAACGCGTACCAGTAAAGGGGAACTACACATGGCACTTCGACTCTCCGCAGCCCTCCGCAACGCCCTCCTCGAGACGGGCTCGCTCAAGCACATGATGTCCAACTGCGTGCTCAAGGTCTACACCGGCTCGCAGCCGGCGACGGCCGAGACCGCGCCGTCGGGCACGCTGCTCGTGACCTACTCCAACGCCAGCGGCGCGATCACGCGCGAGGTCCTGTCGGTCGGCTCCGTCGACCTGACGGGCGGCTCCTCGGGCTCGGTCGACGCGATCACGGTGAACTCCATCGCGATCCTGCCCTCGGCGGTCACCTACACGACGTCCCTGGCCAACACGGCTTCGCTCGTCGCCACGGCGATCAACAACAACCCCAAGAACCTGCTCTTCACCGCGGACGTGTCCGACACGGACAAGATCAACATCCGCGCGAAGCCGGGCCTCGGCTCCCTGCCGAACGGCTGGGTGGTCGCGTCCACGGTGACCACGCTCACGAAGACCGACAGCAACATGGCGGGCGGCGTCACCGCGGTGAACGCCCTCACCTGGGGCGACTCGGCCGCTGGCGTGCTGGTGAAGCACCCGAGCGAGACCTGGTCGGGCGTGGCGGCTGCCACGGGCACCGCCGGCTGGTTCCGCATCGAGGCCGCCGTGTCTGACGCGGGCGGCACGGACTCCTCGGAGGCCATCCTCCGGATCGACGGGGCCATCGCCACGAGCGGCGCCGAGCTGAACATGGCGTCCACGTCTATCACCGCGAGCGCGGTCCAGACGATCTCGAGCTTCTCCATCACCATCCCGACGGCGTAATAGGGGCATAGGTGTCCGACACCGCTGCGCTCACGCTGCCGGCGCTGTCGGCGACAGCGGGGGCGGCTGGCGGTGTCGCACGACTCCCCAACCTAACCGCTGCTGCCGGCTCCGCAGGCGCCGCGCTCTCCATCCCGAAGCCGACCTCCTCCGCCGGCGCAGCCGGCGCGGGGGTCTCCACTCGCCAGCTCACCTCCACCGGGGCCGGGTCCAGCGGCTCCGTCGGCGAGGCCGAGGTAGTCGCCGAGCGCCTGACGTCCACCGGCGAGGCCAGCGCTGGCACCGTCGGCTCCGCCGCACTCACGCTGCCGAAGCTCACCGCCAGCGCGACCATCCCCGACGCAGCGGCGCTCGCGCTGCCGAAGCTCACCGCGTCCGGCACCGCGCTGACCGGACAGGTCGCCTCCGCGGCGCTGACCCTACGCGCGCCGACCGCCTCCGCGACCCACGCCGTCACCGGCGTCGCGCGGGGCACGGCGGTGCTCCAGACCCTCACCGCCGACGGCGACTCCGCGCAGCAGGCGCTGTCCAACGGCGCCCTGACCCTCGCCCGCGCCAGGGTGACCGCGACCGCCCTGAACGGCGGCGTGGCGATCGGCTCCGCCGAGCTCAGGGAGCTGACCGCCTCCGGCTCGTCCGCCACGGCGGCCACCGCCACCGGCGCGGTCACCATGTACCGCCCGTGGGCCACCGGCCTGTCCGAGCCGACGCTGGCGGAGACGTACCGCACCTGGGTGTCCAACACCGGCAGCGGCGCCGTGACCGAGTACACGAACTTCTCGTTCAACAGCTACGCGCCCGTCAACGGCACGTACTACGCCGCCGGCCCCGGCGGGCTGTTCCAGCTGACCGGGAACGACGACGCGGGCACGGACATCGCCTGGGTCGTGCGCACCGGCATGATGGACGGCAAGAGCGCGTACCTGAAGCGCCTGACCGAGGTCCTGCTGGCGGCGAGGTTCGACGCGCCCGTGCGGCTCCGCGTGTGGACGAACGAGAACGACTACTACGACTACACCATCAACAACTTCACGCCCGACGTGCTGCAGCAGGTGCGCGCGACGCTCGGGCGAGGCATGCGCTCCCGCTACTTCCGCGTGGAGCTCTCCGGCATGGACGGCGCGTCCATGGAGCTCGACTCCATGCAGCTGCCGATGACCCCGCTGGCGCGGAGGATTGGATAATGGCTCTCACCCTAGGCACCCTCACCAGCGACGCGCTCAGCGCGGTGGCCACGTACCTGGCGCAGAACGCGAACAGCATCGCGGCCGCCGGCGACGAGTTCATCGAGGGCCTCGCCTCGTCCAAGGACATCAATTTCCAGATCGGAGAGCTGCCCTCGCTGAACTGGCTGACGCTCAACTTCGAGACCGAGCTCACCGAGATCCGGGACGAGCGCGTGGCCTCGCCGGACCTGAGCCTCGCCACGATCAACGCGAACATCGACCAGATCGCCGCGCTCGTCGCGCCCACCGCGCCGGACCTCTCCGTTCCGGTCGCCGTGGTGCCGTCGCTGGACGCGCAGGCCCCGACGATCACCCTGCCCACCGCGCCTACCGCGGACATCGGCGCGATGCCCACGGACGCCCCGAGCGTGGAGGAGGTCGCCACTCCGGCCGCGCCGGTCGTGACCCTGCCGAACGTCCCGACGTTCGAGGAGCTCCAGCTGCCCGTGGCCCCCTCGGTCACGCTGCCGACGTTCGCCGGCACGCTGCCGCAGAACCAGCTCGCCGCGCCGACGCAGGTCTTCTCGTACTCCGACACCGGCTACTCGTCCGACCTGGCGGACCCGCTCGTCGCGAAGCTGCTGGACAACCTCACCAACGGCGGCTACGGCATCGAGACCGCCGATGAGCAGGCCCTGTGGGCACGCGCCCGCGACCGCGCGGAGCAGGCGGCCCGCGCCGCGGTCGAGGAGGCCCAGCGCCGCGCCGTGTCGTCCTCGTTCCCGATGCCGCAGGGCGCGTACCACCAGGCGGTGGCCGCGGCGCAGCAGGCCCTGCAGGCCAAGATGAGCGAGGTCAACCGCGAGATCGCGCTGAAGCGCGCGGACCTGTACGTCGAGAACCGCAAGTTCACGATCCAGGAGGTCCAGAAGTACGAACAGATGGCCCGCGAGTTCTACCAGGCTGTGCAGGAGCGCGCCCTGAACTTCGCCAAGGCGACCGTCGAGCTCGGCGTGGCCCTGTACGACGCCGGCGTGCGCAACTACGCCGCCCAGCTCGACGCCTACCGCGTCGAGGCGCAGGTGTTCGAGTCCCGCATGCGCGCCGAGCTGACGAAGGCCGAGCTGTTCAAGTCGCAGATCGAGGCGGAGCGCCTGCGCGGCGAGTTCAACCAGCAGAAGATCGGCCTGTACCAGGCGCAGCTGAACGGCATCCAGACCGTCGTGAACCTGTACAAGTCGCGCGTCGAGGCCGCCGGGCTGCTGTCCGACATCCAGAAGACGAAGCTCGAGGTCTTCAAGACCCGGGTGATGGCGTTCGGCGAGCGTGTGCGCGCGAAGGCGGCGGAGTACGACATGTACAAGGCGAGCATCGCCGGGGAGCTGGCGAAGCTGGACGTGTTCAAGTCGCAGATCGCCGCGCACCAGTCCCGCGTCGAGGCCGAGGAGGCCAAGGGCCGCCTGACGCTGCAGGCGAACGAGTCCCTGCTGCAGGAGTACCGCGCGTCCGTGCAGCGCTACGAGGCTCAGCTGGAGGGGCTGGCGAAGGTGGTCAGCGCCCGGCTGGAGCGCGCCAAGACCCAGGTCGCGGCGCAGAGCGGGGACGTCGAGGCGTACCGCGCGTTCGTCTCGGCTCTGGTAGAATCTGCCCGGGTGCGCGTCGCGAACCAGTCCGTGAACAACCAGTGGAACATCGCCGCGCTGAACTCGCAGGTCGACCAGGTGCGGTTCCGGCTTGAGACGCTGAAGGCGACCGTGGACAACATGAACAACATCAACCGGTTCGGCGCGGAGTACTTCCGCACCGCGCTTGGCTCGACGCTGGCCGGCCTCAACGGCCTCAGCGTCAAGACCACCGAGGGGTAATCCATGCCTACGCTGAACGACATCATCACCGGGCTCCGCGAGCAGGCGGCCGACACCTTCGAGAACGCCAGCAAGCGGGTGCGCCCCGCCGCGGCCGCAGCCGAGGCAGCGCCCGAGCCCGTCGCGCGGTCCCCGCGCGGCGCGATCCCGCACGCCCCGATGACAGCCGTCGAGGGCGTCGGCGTGGCCAAGACCCCGGGCGACGCCGCGGCGGCGCTCAACTACCGCGACGGCGCCCGCGCGGCGAACATCACGACCGGCGCCCCGGCTGGCCCCAGCTCGCCCGTGTCCTGGTCTGCCACCACGACCGGCGCGCCTGGCGTGCAGAGCCCGACCGTGGATGACCTCGCCAAGAAGTACATCCAGGACCGCCTCGCTACGAACCGCGCGACCCAGGCCACCATGGCCCAGGAGGCGCTGCAGCCGAAGCAGTTCACCGGCGTGCGTTCGAACTACGTCGCGCCGCAGCCCGCCCCGATGATGCCCGGCGTGGGCGGCAGCGTGCCCCCGCAGGTCCCTGGCTCGCCCGCCGCGGCGGCCCCGGCCGGTGAACCCAAGCCCCCGATGGGCAAGATGGCGAAGCTCGGCGCGGGCCTCGGCCTGGCGGCCGGCGGCGTGCAGGCTGGCTTCGGCGTGCAGGCGGCCCGCGAGGGCCGGTACGGCGACGCCGTGGACAACGCGTTCCAGGGCGCGGCCACCATGCTCAACCCGATGGTCGGCGTCGTGGGCAACGTCCTGACCGGCCTGCGCGACGCGGGCATGCGCGCGGGGATCGAGAACTTCGTGCAGCCCACCCGCAACCCGGGGCTGTACACGCCCGAGCTGGAGCGCATAGTCCAGGGCGGCGAATTTACCGGCCGACGCCCGCAAGGCGCTGCTGCCGAGACCGTGCGCCCCGCCGCTCCGGTAGCGGCGTCTGTCCCCGGCACGCCGGCCGCCGCGCCGTCCGGCCCGGACAACATGATCCGCACCACGCGCGGCGCGCGGGTCACGGCGGACCAGCTGATCGACGGCAAGGACGTCCCGGCCCCAGGCCAGGGTGCGATCCGCCGCGGCAGCGAGCCGGCCGTCAAAGTCGGCGCGAAGGTCGACGCCCCGGACGCGCCGACGCCTGGCGACAGCAAGGGACGCGGCCTGCGCGGTGCCACCGGCGGCACACTGGCGAGCCACATGGTCAACCTCGCCGCCCTGAACATGAACGCGAAGGCGGCGGCCGCGAAGGAGTCCGGCGCCGCGAAGCAGGCCGAGCTCGGTATCAAGGACGCCGCGCACCGCCTGAACGTGTACAAGACCCGCGAGGAGCTCCGCGCCAAGACGAAGGCGGACATCGAGAAGGAGGTCGAGGACACGGTTATGCGCGGCATGGACTCGTCCCTCAAGAAGGAGGAGCGCGAGGCCCTCGGGGCCAAGGGCAAGGCCGAGCTGATGTCCCGTGTGCGCCACACCGCGGCCAACCGCGGCATGGACCTGGGTGACCTCAGCGGCGCCGAGCGTCGCAAGATCCTGGACGGCGAGAAGTTCCGCCGCGCCCTGGTCGGCTCGCGCGACGAGACCCTGCAGCAGGTCAAGGACTACTTCGGCCAGAAGCGGTTCGACAGCGACGACCTCGCCTCGTACATGCCCAAGACGGTCAAGCGCGACGGTGCGCGCGGGTATATAATCGAGACCGAGAACGGCAACACCATGACCGTGCGCGCCGCTGCCGGCGGCAGGTTCGTGCTGATGGGCCCGAACACGCCGGTGGACGCCGACCTGATGCAGCACATCTTCCGTGCCGCCGAGAACCAGAGCAAAGGACGATAAATGAGCCGCATCGCGGACGTCGAGCTTCCTGAGGCAGGCGAAGTAGCGAAGGCGAGAATCCCCGAGGTCACCACCGTAACACCCGAGCAGGCGGACGTAGCCGCCTCCCGCTTCGTGGCGACGCCCATCCAGAAGGGCGTCCGCGGCGGGTTCAACCAGCTCGGCGCCATGACCAGCGCGTTCATGGCTACGCTTGGCGACGCCATGGGCCTCTCGCAGTTCGCGGCCGAGCGCATGAAGGACGCGGAGCACCAGGCCGCGTTCGCCGAGGCCGTGCTGCCCGAGGTCAAGGACTACCGCCAGGTCAAGGACGGGGCCGACGCGGCCGAGTTCTTCACCGGCCTCGTGGGACAGTCCCTCGCCACCACCGGCCCGGCCCTCGCCGGCGCCGCGGCCGGCCGCTTCGGCGGCGGGGTGCGCGGCGCGTACGCGGGCGGCTTCGCCGGCTCGTTCGTGCCCAACTCCGGCGAGCAGGCCCTCCGCCTACGCAACGAGCCGATGGCCCCCGGCGACCGCCTGCGCAACGTCGTGGGCACCGGCGGCGCTGCCGCCGCCATGGACGCCCTGCTCCCGGCCGCCGCGGTCTCCCGCGTGGCGCGCCCCGTGCGCGGGGCCGGGCTCGGCGGCACCACGCTCAAGGGCGCGGGGGTCGAGGGCGCCACCGAGGGCGCGCAGGAGGCCCTCGGGCAGGCCATGCACACGTCGGTCAACCCAGCCCGGGACAGGGGCGAGGACGACCCCGCCGTCCTGAACGCCATGATCGGCGGCGCCGCGGGCGGCGCGTCGATCGGCGCCGGCACTCGGATCGCGGAGGCCGGCTCCGGGCTGGTGCAGGACGGGCTGGCGAAGGTGGGCGAGGCCTCCAAAGCCGCGCGCGAGAAGCTGCGC
>DASPKC010000503.1:0-4900 GCA_035628295.1 Baekduia sp. | reverse complement strand
GTCCAACGCCTCGTTGAGCTCGTCCAGCGCGAGCTGGTGGGTCAGCAGCCGGTCGACCGGGAGCCGCCCGGCGCGGTGCAGTGCGACGAGGCGCGGCACGTCGCGCGTCGGCACCGCCGAGCCCATGTAGGAGCCCTTCACCGTCCGCTCCTCGGCCACGAGGCTGACCGCCGGCACCGAGAACCTGCGGTCGGGGTGTGGCAGGCCCACGGTGACCGTCGTGCCGCCGCGCCGCGTCATCGCGTACGCGTCGGCGAGGGCGCGTTCGCTGCCCACCGTCTCGACCGCCACGTGTGCTCCTCCGTCGAGCAGCGCGCGCACCTCCTCCACCGCCTCGGGCCCTGCCGCCACCGCGTGCGCGGCGCCCAGCGAGCGGGCCAGGTCGAGCTTGGCTGCGACCACGTCGACGCCGACGACCGGGTGGGCGCCCGCGGCCACGGCGCCCAGCAGCGCGGCCAGGCCCACGCCGCCGAGGCCAACGACGACGACGCTCTCCCCCGGGACGGCGTGCGCGGTGGTCATGACCGCGCCCGCGCCGGTCGTCACCGCGCAGCCGAAGAGCGCGGCGACCTCGACCGGCACCGCGCGGTCCACCTTCACGCACGAGCGCTCGGAGACGACGCACGCCTCGGCCAGGGCGCTGACGCCGAGGTGGTGGTGCAGCTCGGCCCCGGCGGCATCGCGCAGGCGCCCGCCGCCGCCCAGCAGCGTGCCGGCGGTGTTGGCCGCCGCGCCCGGCTCGCAGAGCGCCGGGCGCCCGGACGCGCACGGGTCGCAGTGCCCGCAGCTGGGGACGAAGGCGAAGACCACCCGATCGCCGGGCTGCAGCGACGTGACGCCCTCGCCGACCGCCTCCACGTCGCCGGCGGCCTCGTGGCCGAGCACCATCGGCATGACGCGCGGGCGCGAGCCGTCGACGACCGACAGGTCGGAGTGGCAGAGGCCGGCGGCGCGGACGCGCACCAGCACCTCGCCGCGGCCGGGCGGGTCGAGCTCGATCTCCTCGATGGCCAGGGGGCGCGACTGCGCGTACGGCGCGGGCACTCCCATCTCGCGCAGGACGGCGGCGCGGACCCTCATGCCAGCCGCTCCAGCGCGGAGCGCACGCCGGCCGGGATCGGCTGGGGGCGGCGGTCGTCGCGCCCGACGAAGACGTGCACGAACCAGCCGGACGCCGCGGGGGAGCCGTCCTCGGTGCGGAAGAGGCCGAGCTCGTAGCGGACGCTGGACGTGCCGAGGTGCCCGACGCGCAGGCCGGCGTCGACGCGGTCGGGGAACGCGAGCGGCGCGAGGAAGCGGCAGGACGACTCCGCGCACAGCCCGATGACCGGGCCCTCGTGGATGTCCAGGCCGCCCTCGCGGATGAGCCAGGCGTTGATCACGGTGTCGAAGAACGAGTAGTACTCGACGTTGTTGACGTGGCCGTAGACATCGTTGTCCTTCCAGCGCGTCGTGATCGGCGCGACGTGCGGGAAGTCCTCGCGGCGGGGCGGCTGCACCTCGGGCGGCATGGGCGCAGCATCGCGTACCCGGCCGGGATGGGACCATGAGGGCGTGGCCGACGACGACCATCTGCCCGCGTCCCGGACGATGACCGCCCTGCGGCGCGCCCGCCTGACCGCGCTGGGCATCAACACGCACCCGTCGGTCGTCGCCGTGGTCGAGCGCCTGCGCCGCCGCCTGCCCGGCGACGAGCGCTTCGGCGATCCGCTCTCGACGGCCGGCAGGGCCCCGACGCAGGTGGTCGCGCGCGAGGTGGAGGCGCTGCGGCCCGGCCCGCAGCCGAGCGCGATCCACGAGCTCGGGCTCGGGGCGCTGCAGGTCTGGCAGGCGCTGTCGGAGTCGGCGGGCCGCGGGCGCGGCGACCAGCCCGTGGCGCTGCTGCTCACCGACCTCGTGCGCTTCTCCTCGTTCGCGCTCAAGGCGGGCGACACCGCCACGCTGGAGCTGCTGCGCGACGCGGGCGTCGTCCTCGAGGGGGCCGTGCGCGACCACCGCGGCACGATCGTCAAGCGCCTCGGCGACGGACTGATGGCCACCTTCTCGCACCCGCAGCACGCCGTCGACGCCGCGCTGCAGGGCCTCGACGGCATCGCCGCGCTCGAGGTCGACGGCTACGACCCCAAGATGCGCGCCGGCGTGCACTGGGGGCGGCCGCGGTCCCTGGGCGGCGACCTGTTCGGCGTCGACGTCAACATCGCCGCCCGCGTCGGGGAGGCGGCCGGCGCGCAGGAGCTGCTGGTGACCGAGCCGGCGCTCGCGCTCGTCGACACGACGCAGCTCGACGTCGGTCGGGGCAAGCGCCTCAAGGCCGAGGGCGCCCCGCGCGAGCTGCGCGTGCACCGCGTCCGCCGCGCCGGCTGAGCGGGCCACGGCCCGCCACGCCGTAGCGTGCAGGCGGTGCGGACCCTGGTCCTCAGCGACCTGCACCTCGGCGCGGTCGCCGGGCGCGACGTGCTGCGCCGGCCCATCGCGCGCGAGCGGCTGCTGCGTGAGGTCGCGCAGGCCGGCCGGGTCGTCCTGCTCGGCGACACCGTCGAGCTGATCGAGGGCCGCCCGAAGCAGGCGCTGGAGGCCGCGCTGCCGGTGCTGCGCGAGCTCGGGGACACGGTCGGCGCCGGGGGCGAGATCGTCGTCGTCGCGGGCAACCACGACCATGCGCTCGTCGCTGCCTGGATCCGCCGGCGCCGCGCCGACGGCCGGGCGCTCGGGCTCGCCGAGCGGGTCCCGCGGACGGCCTCCGACGCCCTGGCGCGGGTCGTCGACGCGCTGCGCGTCGGCGGGGCCCGGGTCACCGTGCGCTACCCCGGGCTGTGGCTGGACCGCCGGCGCTCCATCTTCGCCACCCACGGTCACTACCTCGACTGCCTGCTCGTGCGCGGCCTGCCGGGCCAGCCGCCGCTGCGCGGCGCCACACCCGACGACTTCGAGCGGGCGCCGGGCCCGAGCACCGAGTCGGTCCTGCGGGTGCTCGGGGCCCAGCTGCCGGCCCCGCTGCGCCTGGGCGTTGACAGCGCCGCCGGGGCGGTGCGGCGCGCCACGCTCGTGGCGCTGCCGCTGATGTTGCGCCTGCCGGCCGTCGACAGCGTGGGGCCGCGGGCCAACGGCCTGCTCGGGCACCGGGTCGGCACGGCGGGCATCGTGGCGCTGGGCGACGTGATCAGCCGACTGGGCCTGCAGCCCCGGCACGTGATCTTCGGCCACGTCCACCGCGCCGGTCCGCTGCCGGACGACGAGCCCGAGCTCTTCCGCGCCGGCCGCACGCAGCTGTGGAACGCCGGCTCGTGGGTGCTCGATCCGCTGCTGCTCGGCGGCCCCCGGCGGCCGCACCCCTTCTGGCCGGGGAGCGCCGTCGTCGTCGAGGACGGGGTGCCGCGGGGCATCCGGCTCCTGGACGACCTGCGCCCGCGCGACCTCACGCCGTACCCCGGGCGCGACGAGGCTGCTAGTCCTCCGGGGCGATGACGCTGACGCCCCGCGGCCGCCTCGTCCTGCTGCTGACCGTCCTGCTGTCCGCCGCCGGCCTCGTGGGCCTCGCGGCGTGGCGGGGCGAGGACGACGAGCCCGCGCGCGAGCTGGCGCCGGGGCGCGGCAGCGGCGAGGACGTCGCCGACCCGCTGACGTGGCGGCCCGAGCGCCAGGAGGACTTCGAGGCCCGCGCCGCGCGCGGCGTGAGCCACGTGCTCTACGAGAAGAGCCCGGGCGGCGCGGTGGCCACGGCGCAGCGCGTGGCGCGCTTTCGCAAGCTCGTGGAGGAGGTGGCCGGGCGCCACGAGCTCGACGCCGACGTCCTGGAGGCCATGGTGTTCCTCGAGAGCGCCGGGCGACCGGACGCGCGGGCCTCCGACGACCTGCAGGGCGCCGTCGGCCTGACGCAGATCCTCGCCGAGACCGGCCAGAACCTCCTGAGGATGCGCATCGACGTCGCGGCCAGCGAGCGCCTCACGCGCGGCATCGACCGAGGCAGCAAGGTCGCGGCCCGCCGGGCGGCCCGGCGGCGCGTCGACGAGCGTTTCGACCCGCGCAAGGCGCTGGAGGCGACAGCCCGCTACCTGACGTTCGCCAAACGCCAGCTCGGCCGCGACGACCTCGCGGTGGCCAGCTACCACTCGGGCGTCGGCAACCTGCAGCGCGCCCTGCGCGCCTACGGCGAGCAGGACATCCCCTACGCCCAGCTGTACTTCGACAGCACGCCGCTGCGCCACGAGGAGGCGCACGCCGTCCTCGCGTCGCTGGGCGACGACTCGAGCACGTACCTGTGGCGGGTGTACGCGGCGCGCGAGATGCTGCGCGTCTGGCGCCACGAGCCGGCCGAGCTGGCCGCGCTGGCGGCGCTGCACGCGCGCCAGGGCAGCGCGGAGGAGGTGCTGCACCCGCGGGACGCGACTCCCGCGTTCAGCGGGCCGGACGCGCTGGACGCGGCGCTCGGGGACGGCGCGCTCGTCGCGCTCGACCCGCAGCGGCTGCGGCGCGCCGGGCTGCGTGTGGGCTCGCGCGTCGGCGCCGGCTCCGACCGCCCGGCGCGCTACCGCGCGCTGCGCCCCGAGGCCCTGGCGCTGCTGCTGTACCTCGGCGCCGGCGTGCGCGAGATCGCCGGCGACGAGGCGGTCCTGCGCGTCACGGGCGCGGCGCGCGACACGCGCTACGCCCCGCGCGGCACCCACGGCGTCGCGCCGGGCGCCTTCGACCTGCACGCGACGGGCTGGTCCTTCGACATCGCCCGCGACTACGCCTCGCGCAAGCAGGCGCTGGCGTTCCAGTTCTGGCTCGACCGCCTCCAGGCGCTGAACCTGATCGCCTGGGTGCGCGAGCCGGCAGCGATCCACATCACCGTCTCGGCCGACGCAGGAGTGCTCGTGCGCCCGTTTCTCCGCCGCGCCGACGGCTGACCGTTTAGACG
>DASPKC010000502.1:0-12338 GCA_035628295.1 Baekduia sp. | reverse complement strand
GAGGACGGCGACGACGAGCAGTACGTGCGCGGCCTGACGGCCGACGCCGAGATCTACGACCTCGTGCGGTCCAAGGCGACCAGCAGCGAGTTCTGCGGCGCGTGCTTCGACCCCGCCGGCGAGGTCCTGTTCCTCAACCAGCAGTCGCCCGGTGTGACGTACGCGATCCGCGGGCCCTGGCGCGCGGACTGACCGTTCAGGCGGCCAGGGCGGGCGCGACGGGCTCGAGCGCGGCGCGCAGGATGTCCTCGTCACCGCCGATCGCGGCGGCCGACAGGCGGCCGGGCTCCCAGAGCTCGGCCGCCAGCGCGGCGAGGTCGTCGAGCGTCACCGCGTCGATGCGCTCCACGAGCTCGTCAAGTGCCATGACGGGCATGTCGGCCAGCACGGAGGACCCCAGGCGGTTCATCCGCCCCGTCGTCGACTCGAGCCCGAGCACGACGCGGCCCTTCAGGTTCTCCTTGGCCCGCGCGAGCTCCTCGGCGGTCGCCGGGTCGTGCTGCATGCGGCCCAGCAGCTCGCCCACGACGGCCATCGCCTTGGGGATGTTGTCGGGCCGCGTGCCGAGGTACAGGCCGACCTGGCCGGTGCCCTCGTGCAGCGAGACGAAGGAGTAGACGGCGTAGGCCAGGCCCCGGTTCTCGCGGACCTCCTGGAAGAGCCGCGAGGACGACGTGCCGCCGAAGATCGTGTCGAGGATGCGCAGCGCGAACCGGCGGTCGTCGTCGCGCGCGATCGCCGGCGCGCCGAGGCAGACGTGGTACTGCTCGGTCGTCTTGGCGAAGAACAGCCGGCGCGGCGCGTGCGCGACGTCGGGCGGGGCGCCGTGCTCGGGCGGCGGCGCGTCGCGCGGGCGGTCGCCCAGCGTGCCGCGGACCAGGCCCACGAGCGCGTCGTGCTCGACGGCCCCCGCCGCCGCCACGACGACGTTGCGCGGCACGTAGCGCGCGGCGTGGAAGGCCGCGAGGTCCTCCGCGGGCGTGCCCGCCACGACCTCCGGGCGGCCGATGATCGCGCGCCCGAGCGGGTGGCTGCCGAAGACCGCCTCGCCGAGGACGTCGAAAACCTTCTCCTGCGGGTCGTCCTCGTACATGGCGATCTCCTCCAGGACGATCTCGCGCTCCTGCGCGAGGTCGTCGGCGCCCATGCGGGGGCGCCAGACCATGTCGGCCAACGCCTCGTGGGCGGCCTGGAGGTGACCGTCGAGCACGCGCGTGTAGACCGAGGTGCTCTCCTTGCCGGTGCCCGCGTTGACCTCGGCGCCCATCCCGTCGAAGAGTTGGTCGATCTCCAGCGACGTGTAGCGCGCGGTCCCCCGGAAGAGCATGTGCTCCACCAGGTGCGACAGGCCGGCCTGCGGCTCGGCCTCGGCGGCCGAGCCCGTGCCGATCCAGTAGCCGAGCGCCACCGAGCGCACGGAGTCCATGCGCTCGGTGACGACGCGGAGGCCGGGTGCGACCTCCGTCAGCTGATGCTCTTCGTGCAGCGTCCTAGTCGCGATCGGGATCGCGGTTGGAGCGGTGGCGCGGACGGCCGGAGCCGCGGTCGCGGTCGCCGCCGCCACCGCCGCGGGGGCCCCGGTCGCCGCCACGGCCACCACGGTCGCCGCGCGGGCCACGATCGCCGCGGGGGCCGCCGCCGTTGCCGCCGCCGGCGCCGATGGACGCCAGCTCCTCGGGCGACTTGCCCTCGATCTCCGGGTCCTCGGCGAGGCGCAGGCCGATGCGACCGCGCTCGCGGTCGACCTCGACCACACGGACCTGGATCTCGTCGCCCTTGTTGAGGACCTCCTCGACCGTCCCGACGCGGTTGCCGGGCGAGACGTTGGAGATGTGCAGCAGGCCGTCGGTGCCCTTGGCGAGCTCGACGAAGGCGCCGAACGTCGTGGTCTTGACGACCTTGCCGGTGAACGCGTCGCCGATCTCGACCTCCTTGGTCATCGACCGGATGCGCTCGGCCAGCTGCTCGCCGAGCTCGCCGTTGGCCGAGTAGACCCGCACGTTGCCGTCGTCGTCGACGTCGATCTGCGACTCGAACTCGTCCTGCAGGCCGCGGATGGTCTCGCCGCCCTTGCCGATGAGCAGGCCGATCTTGTCCGGGTCGATCTTGACCTGGAGGATGCGCGGCGCGTACGACGACAGCGACTCGCGCGGCGCGTCGATGACGTCGGTCATCTTCTGGAGGATCTCCAGCCGGGCCTCGCGGGCCTGGGCCAGCGCGTCGCGGAGGATCTCGAAGGTGACGCCGGTGATCTTGATGTCCATCTGGAGGGCGGTGATGCCCTCCTCGGTCCCGGCGACCTTGAAGTCCATGTCGCCGAGGTGGTCCTCGACGCCCGCGATGTCGGTGAGGATGATGTAGTCGTCACCCTCCTTGATGAGGCCCATGGCGATGCCGGCCACCGGGGCCTTGATGGGCACGCCGGCGTCCATCAGCGACAGCGTCGAGCCGCAGACCGACGCCATCGACGACGAGCCGTTGGACTCGAGCGTCTCGGACACGATGCGGATCGTGTACGGGAAGTCCTCGGTCGTCGGCACGACCGGCACCAGCGCGCGCTCGGCGAGCGCGCCGTGGCCGATGTCGCGGCGCTTGGGGCCGCGCATGAAGCCGGCCTCGCCCACCGAGAACGGCGGGAAGTTGTAGTGGTGCCAGTAGAACTTCTGCGTCTGCAGGCCCAGGGTGTCGAGGCGCATCTCCTCCTTGAGCGTGCCGAGGGCGGCGACGCTCATCACCTGGGTCTGGCCGCGCGTGAAGAGCCCGGAGCCGTGGGCGCGCGGCAGGACGCCGGCCTCCACCTCGATGTTGCGGATCTCCTTCTCGGAGCGGCCGTCCGGGCGCTTCTTGTGCACGGCGATGCGCTCGCGCACCGCCTGCTTCTCGAGCTTGTCGAACGCGCGCTGCACCGCGGCGCGCCGCTCGGCGTCCTCGCCGTCGGCCGCGTACTGCTCGAGCACCGCCTGCTCGACGGCCTTCGTGGCGTTCTGGCGCTCGAGCTTGTCGACCACGGAGGTGGCCTCGTCGATCGCTTGCCAGTGCGAGGCCTTGATCTCGTCGAGCAGCCCCTGGTCGATCTGGGGCGCCTCGATCTGGACCTTCTCCTTGCCGGCCTTCTCGGCCAGCTCGCGCTGGGCGGCGCACAGCTTCTTGATGGCCCCGTGAGCGATGTCCAGGGCGTCGAGGATCTCGGCCTCGGGGATCACGTTGGCCCCCGCCTCGACCATGAGGATGGCCTCCTCGGTGCCCGCCACGATCAGGTCGAGGTCGCTGGCGCCCTCGAGGTCCTCCTCGCGCGGGTTGACGACGAAGTTGCCCTCGACCTTGCCGATGCGCACCGCGCCGACCGGCTCGGGCAGCGGGATGTCGGACAGCATGAGCGCGGCGGACGCGCCGTTCATGGCCAGGATGTCGTACGGGTGGACCTGGTCGACGCTCAGCGTGAGCGTGACGAGCTGCGTCTCGTAGTGCCAGCCCTTGGGGAACAGCGGCCGGATGGGCCGGTCGATCATGCGGGCGGTGAGCGTGGCCTTCTCGCCCGAACGACCCTCGCGCTTGAAGAACGAGCCGGGGATCTTGCCCGCGGCGTACATGCGCTCCTCGACGTCGACGGTGAGCGGGAGGAAGTCGACGTCACGCAGGCCGCCCTTGGTGGCGGTCGAGAGGATCACGGTGTCCCCCTGCTTGACGACGACGGCGCCGGAGGCCTGCTTGGCCAGCTTGCCGGTCTCGAACGTGATCTCCGAACCGGCGATCTCGACAGTGACCGTGGTCACGGCGTCTTGCGACATATGTGGTTGTCTTCCCTTCGTGCGGCCCGCGCCTCGGATCCTGCGGCGGGCCTGGTCTTCGCTGTCTGCGGAATCCGATCTCGTCGCAGTCTAGCCACCTAGCACGTCCGCGCGCCCGGCAGCACGAAGACCGCCGGCGTGCCCACGATCCCCGCCCGCAGGCCCTCGCGGGTGTCGCGGCGGACCCGTTCGGCGCAGTCGGCCCCGCGCCGGTCGTCCTCGAAGCGGTCGACATCGAGCCCGAGCTGCTCGCAGCGCGCCCACAGGTGCGGGTCGTCGAGATGGCCCTGGTCGGTGTAGAGGCTCTCGGCGAACGGCCAGAACGCGCCCTGCAGCCCAGCCGCCTGCGCCGCGCACGCCAGCGCGACGGACCGCGGGTGGCGCGTCTTGAGCGCGAAGTGGCGGAAGACGAGCCGGCCGGGCGCCTCACGCAGGCGCAGGAACGTGACGGCGCAGTGCGGGCAGGTGAAGTCGGCGTAGATGATCGTCAGGGCGCCGACGCCGTCGGCGTGGTCGTCGGCCCGCTCGCCGGGCACGTCCTTGCTGCTGAGGTCGTCGGCCACCTGGCGGCCACCGTACCCCCACCATGCGCGTCCACACGCTTCGCCGCACCCAGGAGCTCGAGGGCACCCCCGAGGAGGTGTTCCCGTTCTTCGCCGCGGCCCGCAACCTCGAGGCGATCACCCCGCCGCTGCTGCGCTTCGAGGTCCTCACCCCCGGCGACGTCGCCATGCGCGAGGGGACGTTCCTGCAGTACCGGCTGCGGCTGCGCGGCGTCCCGGTCGGCTGGAGCACGCTGATCCAGGAGTGGACGCCCCCGGTGCGCTTCGTCGACGTCCAGGTCCGGGGGCCCTACCGGCTGTGGCACCACAGCCACGACTTCTTGCCGCTGCCCGGCGGCCGGACGCTCATGACCGACACCGTCCGCTACGCGATCGGCTTCGGGCCCGCCGGCGAGCTCGCGCACCGGGCGCTCGTGCGCCGCGACCTCGAGGCGATCTTCGACTTCCGCGCCGAGCGCGTGCCGGCGCTGCTGGCTTCGGCGCGGCCGTAGGGAGCGCGCGAGAAGGTCGCTCAGGCGCCCTGCGCCGCGGCGATGCCCTCGGCCACGAGGTTCACGCCCGGCAGGTCGCCCGGCGAGGAGCCCAACCAGGACCAGCGCACGACGGCGTCGGGCCCGGTGACCACGAGGGCGCGGTTGGTCATGCCGGCGGGCTCGAAGTAGGCGCCGAACGCCCGGGCGGCCTCGCCCTTGGGCTCGAAGTCCGACAGCATCGGGATCGAGACGCCGAGCTGGCTGCGGAAGGCCCGCTGCGACTCCGTCGCGTCGGTCGACACGCCGAAGACCTCGACGCCCTGTGCGCGCCACTCGTCGACGACCTCCTCGTAGGCCGAGAACTGGTCGGTGCAGACCGAGGAGAACGCGAACGGGTAGAAGGCCAGGACGGTGATCCGCCCCTGGAGGTCGGCGCGGGTGAAGTCCTCGCCGTCCTCGGTGGTGAGCCGGAAGTCCGGCGCCGGCGTGCCAGGGTCGACGATCGGCCCGGGCATGGCGGCTACTTGCGCAGGCCGAGCTCGGCGATCAGGGCGCGATAGCCCTCGAGGTCCTTGCGCTGCAGGTAGTTCAGCAGCCGGCGGCGCTGACCGACGAGCATCAGCAGGCCACGACGGCTGTGGTGGTCCTTCTTGTTCTCCCGCAGGTGCTCGGTGAGGTCGTTGATGCGCGCGGTCAGCAGCGCCACCTGGACCCGGGTGTTGCCGGTGTCCTGGGGGCTCTCGCCGAACTGGGCGATGATCTCGGCCTTGCGCTCTGCGGTGAGGGTGCTCATGGGCGGTCGCGGAGGGTAGCAGCGCGGGCCTGCTCGACGTCCTTCGCCATCTGCTCCAGCAGGGCGTCGACGGACGCGAAGCGCTTCTCGCCGCGCAGGCGCTTGATGAACGCCACCTCGATCGGTTCGCCGTAGATGTCGCCCGACCAGTCGATGAGGTAGGCCTCGACGAGCTCGCCGCGGCCGGTGTTGAACTGGGGGCGCACCCCCACGTTGGTGGCGGCGGCGTGCTTGGAGCCGTCGGCCAGGGTCACCTCGCAGGCGTAGACCCCGTGGGCCGGCACGAGGTAGCCGTCGCGCGGCACCAGGTTGGCGGTCGGGAAGCCGAGCGTCCGGCCGCGCTTGTCGCCGTGGGCGACCGGGCCCTGCATGACAAACGGGGACCCGAGCAGCTCGCCGGCGTAGTGCACCGCCCCGCCCGCGATCAGCCCGCGGATGTGACTGGACGAGACGACCTCGCCGTCGACCTCCAGCAGGGGCACGACGCGCGTCTCGAAGCGCGGGTCGGCGGCCAGCATCTCCGGCGTGCCCTGCGCGCGCTGGCCGAAGCGGAAGTTCTCGCCCACCGCGACGTGCGTGGCCCCGAGGCGGCCCACCAGGACGTCCTCGACGAACTGCTCGGCGGCCTGGGAGGAGAACTCGGCGTCGAACGGGATGACGACGAGCTCCTCGACGCCGAGCTCGCCGACCAGCCGGGCCTTGCGCTCCAGCGTCGTCAGCAGCCGCGGGGCCGCCTCCGGACGCACGACCGCCACGGGGTGCGGATGGAAGGTCAGCACCGTGTCGGCCCCGCGGATGACCTCCCGGTGGCCCAGGTGGACCCCGTCGAACGTCCCGATGGCCACGCGACGCGCACGCGGCGGCACGTCGGGCAGGCGGACGACGGCGGCGCTCACGCGCGGAAGCCTACGACGCCGCCTCCCACGGGGCGGGGACGCCGGTCCCGAGCACCTCCTCGCGGCTGTAGTGGCCGACGGCGTCGAACCAGCGCTTGGCGTGCAGCCCTTCGCGCAGGTCGCAGTCGTGCAGCAGCATCCCCTCCTCCCCGTACAGCGGCCCCGCCACGATCTCGCCCCAGGTGGGCTCGACCACCACCGCCCCGCCGCGGCCGAACACCTCGTGCTCGGGCAGCGCCAGCGGGAAGTCCTCGGGGAAGGCGGACCGCGGGATGTACTGCGGCACGCCGACTACGAACGCGCCGGACTCGATGGCGATCGCCCGCAAATGGGCGATCCAGCCGTCGGAGTCGTCGGCGGTCGGCGCCGCCCAGATCTGGACGCCCTGCCGGTACAGCGCATAGCGCGCGAGCGGCATGCGGTTCTCCCAGCAGATCAGCCCGCCCAGACGCCCGGCGGGCGTCTGGAGGACCTGCAGGTCGTCGCCGGCCCCGATGCCGTGGAAGAGCCGCTCGTGCTGCGTCGGCATGAGCTTGCGGTGCTTGTGCAGCAGGCCCTCCGGACCCAGGTAGAGCATCGTGTTGTAGAGGGTTCCGGGGCGCTCGGACTCGCGCTCGTTGACGCCGATGACCGCGTGCAGCGACCGCCGCGCGCAGACCTCGGCGAGCAGGTCGACGAGCGGGCCCGGGACGTCGACCGAGCTCAACCACATCCGCTCCCAGAGCTCGTCCGAGCCCCCGAACGCGGCGGCGCCCCGCGCCCAGGCGTTGGACGGGTAGAGCGACACGAAGCACTCCGGGAGGACGGCGAGCTCGGCGCCGGCGTCGGCCGCCTCGTCCAGCAGACGCACGGCCTTGGCCACGGTGGCGGACGCATCGAGGACGGCCGGTGTGGCCTGGATCGCCGCCACCCGGACCCTGCGCAGGACGGTCATGCGGCGACTCTAGGGGCCGCCCTTCGTCCCGCCTAGCCGCGAAATCCCACGACCGGCTTGAGCACGCCGCCCTCCTGCGGGTGCGCCACGCACACCGGCCCGGCCGGGTCGCGCACCAGGACGTGCTCCTCCCCGCCCGCCGGCAGCGCCGCGATGGACACCCGCTGCCCGTGCCCGATGCGCCGCCCGGCGTCCGCGCCGACGTCGACCACCGGCAGCACGCGGGCCAGCGCCTCCCCGAGCGCGATCGGCTCGTCGCCGGCCTCCTCGACGCGGAACGGGCCGATCGCCGTGCGCCGCAGCGCCGTGCAGTAGGCGTCGCCGAGGTCGGCGATCAGGGAGCGCACGTAGGTCCCGCTGGAGCAGCGGATGAGGAACTCGTCCGCGCCGAGGCGCTCGAAGCGGTGCACGACCACCTCGCGCTCGGGCAGGTCCACCTCCTCCCCCGCGCGCGCCAGGGCGTAGGCGCGCCGCCCGCCGAGCTTGATCGCGCTGTAGGCCGGCGGCCGCTGGCGCAGCACGCCGGTGGGCAGCCGCAGCGGCTCGGCCGGGATGCGGCCGGTCTCGACGAGCTCGCCCTCGGGGTCGCCCGTGCTCGACAGCCAGCCGAACCGCGCCCGCGCGACGTACTCCTTGTCCTGGGCCATCAGCCAGCGCTGCGCCCGGGTCGCGCGGCCCACGAGCACGAGCAGGAGCCCGGTGGCGAACGGGTCGAGCGTCCCCGCGTGGCCGGCGCGCGTCCCCCTGGGCAGGGCGCGGCGGACCTGCGCCACGACGTCGTGCGAGGTCGGCCCGGCCGGCTTGTCGACCAGCAGGACGCCGTCCACGCGGGGTCCCTAGGTGCGGGCGCCCAGCTGGGCGGCGATCTGCTCGCGCAGGAAGCTCACGAGCTCCTCGTCGGAGAGCTCGGTGCTGAAGCCGGCGGCCTGCCGGTGCCCGCCGCCGCCGGCGGCCCGCGCGATGACCGACACGTCGACCTCGCCGTCGGTGGCGCGCAGCGAGACCTTCTTGCGCCCGCGGCCGGCCTCGGAGAGCAGCTCGCGCGACAGCGCCGCCACCTTCGTGCCGTCCACGGAGCGCAGGTGGTCGATGATGCCCTCCGACCAGCTCTCCTCGGCCCCGGCGAGGCGGAAGTCGTCGCGCGAGATCCGCGACATGGTCAGGCGGCCGCCGTCGTGGCGCTCGACGTGGGCCAGCGCCCGCGCCAGCAGCTCGAGCTTGCCGTAGGGCATGCCCTCGTACAGGCGGCGATAGATGCCGTGGACGTCCACGCCCGCCTCGACCAGCTCGGCCGCCATGATGTGCGCCCGCGTGCCGGTGTTCTCGTACATGAACTTGCCGGTGTCGGTGACGAGGCCGACGTAGAGCGCGTCGGCGATCTCCGGGGTGGGCGCCACACCGAGCTCGCGCATGAGGTCCCAGACCACCTCGGCGGTGCACGACGCGTCGTCGTCGACCAGGTTGACCGTCCCGAAGCGCGTGTTGTCGTGGTGGTGGTCGAGGTTGAGGATGTGCGCGTCGTCGCGCTTGACCTCGGCGAACGGGTTGCGGTCGATGTTGCCGCAGTCCAGGAAGATGACCGTGCGCTCGTCGAGGTCGTGGGGCGGCACGGAGACCAGGCCGTCGAGCTCGAAGAACCGGTACTCGTAGGGCAGCGGGAACTCGTCGGCGGCCATGAGCATCACGGAGTCCTTGCCCAGCGCGCGCAGGATCCGGTGCATGGCCACGAGGGACCCGAGCGCGTCGCCGTCGGGGTTCTCGTGCGTCACGAGGACGAAGCGCTCCCCGTCGCGGATCTCCTGCAGGACCTGATCGCGGGCGGTCATCGGCCGTCCTCCTCGGGCTCGTGGCTGACCACGTCGTCGATCAGCGCTTCCATGCGTGCAGCGCGCTCGGCCGTGTGGTCGAGCGCGAACTCCAGGGTGGGGGTGCGCTTCATGCGCAGCTCCCGGGCGATCCTCGACTGCAGGATGCCGTGCGCCGAGCGCAGGCCGTCCAGCGTGGCCTCCTGCTCGGCGGGCTTGCCCAGGACGCTCACGAACACCCGCGCGTGGCGGAGGTCGGAGGTGGTCCTGACGTCGGTGACGGTCACGAAGCCGATGCGCGGGTCCTTCAGATCACGGGACACGGCATCGCCGAGGACTTCGCGGACGGCCTCGTCCACGCGGCGCATGCGGTCGCCGCTCATCGTACGGCCTCGACGTCCTCGAAGGACGCGATCATCCGCTCGATCCGCACGCCCTCGGGGAAGCGCTCGTCCAGCCAGCGGCAGGTGGTGTCCACGGCGCGCTCCAACGTGCCCAGCGAGCCGCTGACCAATGCGCCGGCGAGCTCGGACCGCTGCCACGTGTCCTGGTGGGCGACCTCGGCCACGGCCAGGCCGAGGCGCCCGTGGAGCTGCGCCTTCACCGACGACAGCTCCTTGCGCTTGGACTTCAGGCTCCCGCTGTCCGGGAAGTGCAGGTGGATGCGCAGGAGCGCCACGTACGGCACGGACCCACGCTACGCCTCCGCCCTACGAGGGCTGGAGGCTGCGCTCCACCTTGCGCGTCTCGTAGACCTCGAGGACGTCGCCCTCCCTGATGTCCTGGAAGTTCTCCAGGACGATGCCGCACTCGTAGCCGGCCGCGACCTCGCGGGCGTCCTCGTTGAACCGCCGCAGCGACGCGATGGTCGTCTCGTTGATGACCATGCCGTCGCGGACCACGCGGACGCGGGCGCCGCGGGTGACCTTGCCGTCGGTGACGTAGGAGCCGGCGATCGTGCCGATCTTCGACGCCTTGAAGGTCTGCCGGATCTCGACGGAGCCGAGGGTGTGCTCGACCTCCTCGGGCTCCAGCAGGCCCTCCATCGCCGCGCGGATGTCCTCCAGGGCGCGGTAGATGACCGAGTAGTTGCGGATCTCGACGCCCTCGCGGTCGGCCTCGGCCTGGGCGTTGCCGACCGGGCGGACGTTGAAGGCCATGATCACCGCGTCGGACGCAGCGGCCAGCATGACGTCGGACTCGTTGATGCCGCCGACACCCGAGTGGATGACGTCCACGCGGACCTCGTCCTGCGGCAGGCGGGCGATCTCGTCGTGCAGGGCCTCGACCGAGCCGGCGACGTCGCCCTTGACCACGAGCGGCAGCTCCTTGAGGTCGCCCTCCTTGGCCTTGCGGAAGACGTCCTCGAAGGAGGTCTTGCGGCCCGACCGGCGGGCGATCTGCTCGGCCTTCAGGCGCGTCTCGCGCTCCTGGGCCAGGCGGCGCGCCTCACGGTCGCTCTCCACGCCGCGGAACAGCTCGCCGGCGGGCGGCGGCGAGTCCCAGCCGAGGACCTCGACCGGGTCGCCCGGGTTGGCGGCCTCGACACGCTGGCCGAGGTGGTCCTGCATCGCGCGGACCTTGCCCGGGTGGGCGCCCGCCACGATGGCGTCGCCGATCTCGAGGGTGCCGCGCTGGACGAGGACCGTGGCGACCGGGCCGCGGCCCGGGTCCAGGCGCGACTCGATGACGACGCCCGACGCGGGCGCGTCGGCGTTGGCCTTGAGGTCCAGCAGCTCGGCGACGACCGACAGCGTCTCGAGCAGGTCCTCGAGGCCCTCCCTGGTCTTGGCGGACACGTCGACGTACTCGGTGTCGCCGCCCCACTCGGCCGGCTGGAGGTTGCGCTGGGTGAGCTCGGTGCGCACGCGCACCGGGTCGGCGCCCTCCTTGTCGATCTTGTTGACCGCCACGACGATCGGCACACCGGCGGCGCGGGCGTGGTCGATGGCCTCGTCGGTCTGCGGGCGCGCGCCGTCGTCGGCGGCCACCACGATCACGGCGATGTCGGTGACGCTGGCGCCGCGGGCGCGCATGGCGGTGAACGCCTGGTGGCCCGGGGTGTCCAGGAACGTGACGAGCTTGTCGCCGTGGTGGACCTGGTAGGCGCCGATGTGCTGGGTGATCCCGCCGGCCTCGCCCGCGGCCACCTCGGTCTCGCGGATGGCGTCCAGCAGCGACGTCTTGCCGTGGTCGACGTGGCCCATGATCGTGACGACCGGCGGGCGCTCCTCGAGCTCGTCCTCGTCGTCGTCGAAGTCGAAGGCCGCCTCGGCCTCCTCCTCGCCGGCGTGGACGATCCGGATCTCCTTGCCGAACTGCTCGGCGAGCAGCTCGATGTGGTCGTCGGACAGCGACTTGGTGAGCGTGGCGAGCTCGCCCATGCCCATCAGGTGCTTGATGATGTCGGGCACCGGCACGCCCAGGTACTCGGCGACCTCCTTGACGGTGGAGCCGGACTGGATGCGCACCAGGTCGACCCGCGTCATCTGATCGGCCGGCAGGACGTCCGGGAACTCGGCCATCGGCGTGCGCCGGCGGCGGCGGCGACGGCCGCGCGGCGGACGCTGCGGCGGGCCGCCCGGACCGCCGCCGGGGCCGCCACCCGGACCGCGGCGCCCGGCGCCGCCGTCGATGACGACGCGCCGCCGGCCGCCGCCGGGGCCGCCCTCGCCGCCCACGCCGCCACGGGTCGGGCGGCCGCCGCGCCCACCGGGCGCGCTCGGGGTCGACTTCGTCTCGTCGCGCGTCGGGCGCCGCGGGGGCTCCGGCACGGAGATGATCTTGGGACCGGCGCCCTTCTTCGGCGGCTCGGTGTGCGGCTGCAGCGGGGTCGCCGTCTTGCCCTCGGTCTTGTCGTCGGCCTTCGCCTCGACCTCGGCGGGCTTGGGCGGCTCCTCCTGCGCACGGACCGGCCGGCCCCGCTCGCCCGGGCGGATCAGCGGCTTGGACGACGGAGCCGGCGCGTTGAGCGACATCGCCGGGCGCGGGCCCGACGGCTGCTGCGGGCGCCCGCCGCGGGCGGGCTTGCCGCCGGGCTTGCGGCCCTGCGGCGGCGCACCGGCCGGGCGCTGCGGCTGGCGGGC
>DASPKC010000501.1:0-17439 GCA_035628295.1 Baekduia sp. | reverse complement strand
TCGAGATCTTCCCGAACGCCGTCGTCATCGGCGGCATCACGGTGGGCGACGGCGCGGTCATCGGGGCCGGATCGTTCGTCAACCGCGACGTCCCGCCGCGCACGGTCGTCAAGCGCGACGTCTGGGAACCTCTGCGGCGCTGACGGCGTGCCCCGCCTGCTCTCCGTCCTGCCGTCGGACCTCGCGCGCACGCGCGGAGGCGCCGAGCGCTACGCCTTCGAGCTGCACGCCGCCCTGGCCGAGGCGCTGCCCGGCTGGGATCTGCAGGGGCTCGTCGTGGCCTCGGAGGAGCCGGGCCGCCACGTGCCGGCCGGCTGGTCGGCTGTCGACGGTCGTGCCGGGCGCCGGCGCTCGTCGGGCGACGCGATCGGCGCGCGCTGCGTCCTGGGGCACCTGCGTGCCGGTGATGTCGTCGTCGCCCACCAGTGGCGCACCCGTGCCACCACGGCGCTGCGCTTCGGCGCGCGGCTGCGGCGGGGCGCACGCGTCGCCGTGATCGACCACGGAGCGGGGACCCGGGTCGGCTACCTGCTCGGCTGGATCCCCTTCCCGCAGGCCGACGTCGGCGCCCACCAGAGCGAGTTCGAGGCGGCCATCTCGCCGATCCGCGCGCGCCGCCACATCGTGATCCGCGGCGGCGTCGACCAGCGGCGCTTCCGGGCGCCCGCGGACGGCACCGCCGCGGCACGAGACTTCCTCATGGTCGGGCGCTTCTTGCCCTACAAGGGCCAGCTGCGGTTCCTGGAGTGCCTGCCCCACGGAGCCCGGGCGCTGCTGATCGGACCGCGCGACTCCGACGACCCGGAGTACCGCGACGCGGTCGTCGCCAAGGCTGCCGAGCTCGGGGTCCCGATCCGCTTCGACGTCTCCGACGAGGAGCTGATCGAGGCCTACCAGACGAGCCGCCACACCGTGCAGGTGCCGGTCGACATCCGCCGCTATGAGGGCGCGGCGCCGCCCGAGCTCCTCGGCCTCACCATGCTCGAGGCGATGGCCTGCGGGAGCGTCCCCATCTGCCCGGCGACCGGGGCATCGGCGGAGTTCGTGCGCGACGGCCACACCGGCCGGACCTACGAGGCCGGCTCCGCCGACGGGCTGTCCCGCGTGCTGCTCGCGGCGCTGGACGACGACGGCCACGGAGCCCTGCGCACCGGCGCCCTGGCCGAGGCCCGGCGCTGGACGTGGGCGCACGCCGCCCGCGAGCTCGTGTCGGCCGTCGGCGGACCGGGTTAGGGTGCGCTGCCATGTCGCGCCGCACACGGCTTCGCACGCTGCCCCAGGACGTCCAGGACCGCGTGCGGCTCTGGTACTACGTCAACCGGGTGACGCTCGGGTGCTCCCGGGGCGCCCTCGATCTCGCCGGGCGGCGTCTGGACCCCGCGGTGCCCGCGACGTGGGAGTTCTCCGCGTTCAGCCAGAACGGCGAGGACGGCGTCCTGGACCATCTGCTGGCCATGGTGCGCCGGCCTAATCGCTGCTTCCTGGAGATCGGCGCCTCCGACGGCCTGGAGAACAACTCGGCCTACCTGGCCCACGTCAAGAAGTACGAGGGCGTCATGGTCGAGGGCAGCGCACGGGTCGTAGGGCGCAACCGCTTCGCCGTCGAGACGCTCCTGCCGGCCGTCCGGTATGTCGAGGCCATGGTGCTGCCCGACACCGTCGGCGAGGTCCTCGCCCACTGCCGCGTCCGTGACGTCGACGTGCTCTCGCTGGACATCGACAGCTTCGACCTGCACGTCGCCCGGGCGCTCCTCGACCACGGGGCCCGCCCCAAGGTGATCTGCGTGGAGTTCAACTCGGCCTTCGGTCCCGAGGACGCGGTGACGGTGCCGCTCGCGCCGGGTTCCGTCGGGCCCGACAGCCATCCGAGCGGGCTCTACTACGGTGCCTCCGTCGCCGCCTGGCGCGCGCTGTTCGAGAGCTGGGGCTACCGGTTCGTCACCGTCGAGAGCCGCGGGGTGAACGCGTTCTTCGTGGATCCCGAGGCGGTGCGGGCCGAGGAGCTCGACGTCGTGCAGCCCCTGCCCTTCGCGGAGAACCTCGGGCAGCTCGCGCGCCACGGCGCCGGCTGGGAGGCGCAGCGGGCGCTGCTCGCGGGCCTCCCGCTCGACGACGTGCGCGACGCGGCGCCGGTGTCGCGTTAGCGGCGCCGAGGCGGGCAGCGCGCCAGCGCCGCCTCGGCGGTGGCCCGCGCGCGCCCGAGCGCGTCGAAGGCCACAGCGCGGACGGCGCCCATCCGGCGCGGGAGCCGCACGCGCACCTCGCGCGGGGCCGTCGCCGGGCCGCTGCCGTCCGGGTCGCTCAGCGTCCGCCGGCGCCCGTCGGGGAGCTCCAGGGCGACCCGCGCGTAGGGCTCCGGCTCTGCTCCTGGCCCGAGACGCACCGTGAGCCGGCGGGCCCGGCAGCTGCGCGCGAGCCGCACGTCGAACGGCGCCGCGGCGCGCGGCGCGGTGCGCAGGCGGGGCAGGTCGGGGCGGCCGCACGCGGTGCTCGGCGCGGTCCGCGCCGCGTCGCGCACCGCAGCCACGAACGCCCCGCCGGAGGGCTTGAGCTCGGCGGTCGCCCGGTCGGCGATCCCGAACCAGGCCGCCTGCGCCGTGCGGTCGTTCTCCTCGGTCACCCACGCGTAGGGCAGCAGGGCGACCACCCCGCAGTCCGACCCGGCCAGCAGCTCCACCAACCGGGTCAGCAGGCGGCTGCGCCTACCCTCGTCCACGGCGCCCGGCGTGAACGGCTGCAGGCCGCTCGTCGTCCAACCGGTCTCCGTCACGTCGAGCAGCACGTCGCGCTCGCCGAGCTCGTCGAGCGCCCGGCGGACATCGGCGACCCCGTCCAGGACGTCCTCCGCCGTCGGGGCGTAGACGTGCACGCCGACGGCGTCGAGCCGCCCGCGCAGGGCCGGCCGCGCCGCCACCATCCGGCGCAGGAACGCGGGTGCGTCGAGCGACTCGCCGCCCGAGTGCGACAGGCCGCCGACGACGACACGCGCCGCGGGGTCCACGGCGTGGACGGCCTCGCGGGCGCCGAGGTACAGGTCGGCGTACGCCGCGGGGTCCGGCTGCGGCGCCCAGAAGAACGGCAGGTTCGGCTCGTTCCAGACCTCGAACGACTGGACCGGCACGTAGGGCAACTCGGGGTGGGCGCGCCAGAACTCGCCTGCGCGGCCGTAGCGGCGGGCGATGGCGCCCGCGTACTCGCTGAACGGCCCGGGCCGCGCGGGAGTGAAGTGGAACCCGGGGGTGGTGCTCGACCAGGCGGTCGCGAAGCCGAGGATCACGTACCAGCGCAGCCCCTCGCGGGCGAGGTGCTCGGCGATGCGGTCCGTGAGGCGCCAGTCGTACGTGTGCCGGCCGGTGCGCGGGTCCGGCGCCTGCGGCTCGATCTGGTCCCACCACGCGACCGCGCGGACGGATGGCAGCCCGCTGCGCCCGATGGCAGCGGTGTGCCGCGCCGTGGGCAGGGTCTTGTTGCCGTCGGGGAAGAGCGCACCGCCGTTGATGCCGAAGGCGTCCGACGGCGGCGGTTGCCCCGCGGCGCCCGCGGGCGCCGCGCAGGCCAGGGCCGCGCCGGCTGCGAGCAGCCCGGCGCGCGACAGCCCCCTCCGCAGCGCGCCCCACATGAACGCGATCGTACCGGGCGTGTCGAGAGGCGGGAGCGCCTGCACCGTCCTCTAGGCTTCGCCACCTTGACCGAGCAGGCGACCACGAACGGGGCGGCGACGCCCGACACGACGATCGTGCTGCCGGTCTGGGGCGCGCACGCCGCCTACCTGCCCGAGGCGCTGGCCTCGCTGCGCTGCGCCGAAGGGCCGGCGCCGGAGGTGATCGTGGTCGACAACGCGTCCGACCCGCCGCTGAAGGCGCCGGACGGCGCCCGCGTGGTGCGTCTCGAGCGCCGGCTGCCCATCGGCCAGGTCCGCAACGCCGGTCTCCCGCACGTGACCACCCCGTACGTGATGTTCTGGGACGCCGACGACCTCGCGCTGCCCGGCATGCTCGACCGGATGCGCGAGGAGCTGCGCCGCGACCCCGGCGTCGTGGCGGTGGCGATGCACAGCCGCAGGTGGACGCCGGAGACCGGCCCGGGCGACCGTTGGCCGTGGCCCCGGCCCATCATGTACCGGCTCGCGCCCCATCGCCGGGCGCTCGCGCTCATCTCCCTCATGTACAACCCGTTCACGACGACCGGGCCGGCGTTGATGCGCACCGACGCGGTCCGGGACGCCGGCGGCTTCGCGGAGGACATCGCGTTCTTCGAGGACTGGGCGCTGTCGGCGTCGCTCTGCGTCCGCGGGCGGATCTGCATGCTCGACGAGGTCGGGCGCCTGTACCGCGTGCACGGCGACTCGCTGAGCCTCGGGCACCTCGACCACCCCGACCAGGGCGCCTGGCTGAAGGGCCTGCGCCGGCGGGCGCGGCGTGACCGCCGGACGCCGCTGTGGCTCAAGGCGACGCTGCCCGGCGTCTACGTGCACCACAAGCTGCGCGAACGGCGCCGCCGGCGCCCGGGCGCCGGCGCGGGCTACTACGAGGCCGCGCTCAAGTCCTCGACGCCGGCCGGCTGAGCCGGCCCGCGGCTCACCGCAGCGCGAGCTCGCCGGTGACCGCGTCCGTGAACCGGCGCTGGAAGGTCGCCAGCGAGAACTCCTCCGCGCGCGCCGCCGCGCGCACGGGATCGAACGCGGTGAAGTCGACCGACGACAGGGCCTGCGCCAGCTCGTCGACGCTCCCGGTCGGCACGAGCACGCCCGTCTCGCCGTCGAGCACCGTCTCGCGCGTGCCGCCGGCGTCCTGCGCGACGACCGGTCGGCCGGCGGCCATCGCCTCGACCGCGGCGATGCCGAACTCCTCGACGTTGGGCACGATCAGCGCCAGGGCACGCGGGTAGAGCTCGGCGAGCTCCTCGTCGGAGATGCGCCCGAGGAACTCCGCCGTGTCGCCGTACAGCGCGCGGAGCCGCTCGAGGTCCGGCCCGGTGCCCACGACCTGCACGCGCTTGCCGGCCCGGCGCGCCGCCTCGAGCGCCACGTCGACGCGCTTGTGGCGCACCAGCTCGCACACCACCAGGAACCGGTCCTCCGGCTCGCCAGGCGCGAAGCGCTCGGTCTCGACGGGCGGGTGGATGATCTCGGCCTCCCGGCCGTAGGCCTGCGCGATGCGCTCGCGCCCGAGCTCGGAGATCGCGATGTAGCGGGTGACCCGCTGCGAGGCCTCGACGTCCCAGCGCCGGATGCGCTCGAGCGTGCGGTCGAGCACCGGGCGCAGCGGGCGGGGAACCTCTTGCAGCGCGCGCTCGCGCTCGTACCAGGCGTAGCGGAACGGCGTGTAGCAGTAGCAGACGTGGCTGGCGCCAGGGTCCGGCCGCACGCCGTGGGCGAACGCGCTGCTGCTGGAGATCACGAGGTCGTGGCCGGCCACCGGCAGGCGCTCGGCGGCGGCGGGGAAGAAGGGCAGCAGGGCGCGGAAGCGGCGCTGGTCGATGCCGAGGCGCTGCAGGCCGGAGGTCCGCACCTCGTGGCCGGGGAAGTGGCGGCCCATCGTCGCCTCGTCGTAGAGCAGCGTGGAGACGGGGGCACCAGGGAAGCACGCGGCGATCGCGGCGAAGGTGCGCTCGGCGCCCCGGTGCACCAGCAGGTAGTCGTGGACCAGCACGGCTCGCATGGCGGGGAATTCTCCCAACACGGGGGCACGTGCGTGCCCGCGGCCCGGCACGGGGGTGCCCTCTCGCCTGCGGCCCGGCCGCCGATGGATCCACATGGGCAGGATCCCGGAGCCTCGCAGGCCGCGTCGTCGCGACCGGACCTCATCTGCCCGGCGCGGTGCGCACGGCCGGCACCGCGTCGTCAGCGCGCACGGGCTGCGGCTGCTCCTGGCGCCGCTGCTGGCCGCCGTCCTGCTCGCCGGGATCCCGCCGGTCGCCTCCTCAGCCCCGCGCGTCCGCGGGGTGGCCGTCGACGTCCTCTTCGGCGAGACCGCGGCGCACGTCCAGCGCGACGTTGACAAGGCGGCCGCGATCGGCGCCACGACGCTGCGGGTCGCGATCCGCTGGGAGGGCCTGGAGCCCATCGCCAAGGGCCAGTGGGCGGGCTGGTACCTCCAGGGCATCGACGCGCTCGTCGGGCGCGCACGCGCCCGTGGGCTCACGGTCCTGCTCACGCCCGCCGGCACGCCGTGCTGGGCCGCCACGGCTCCGGGCGCGCCTGAGGCGTGCGGCCCGACCGGCCATGGGGTGCCTGGAGCGGCGTCGTCGGCGCCGCGCGACCCGGCCGACTACGCCGACCTCGTCACGTTCCTGCTGCGGCGGTACGGCAGCACCGTGGCCGGGCTGGAGGTCTGGAACGAGCCCAACCACCCCGGGTTCTGGACGGTGCCCGATCCCGCCGGCTACGCCGCGCTGCTGCGCGAGACCTACGCGGCCGCCAAGCGGGTCGCCCCATCCGTCGTGGTCGTCGGCGCCGCGCTGGCAGGCGCGGACACGACCTTCCTGGACCAACTGTACGCCGCCGGCATCCGCGGGTCCTACGACGCGCTCTCGGTCCACGCCTACAACGACGGCCGTGACCCCTCCGCGCTGATCGACCCGCGGTGGGCCCACGCGACGTGGCTGCAAGGCCTGCGCAACCTGCGCAGCGCGCTCACGGCGCACGGCGAGCGGGCGCCGGTCTGGGTCACGGAGATGGGCTGGAACACCAGCACCCAACGCGGCCAGCTCTGGCTCGACGGCGTGACGACGGCCCAGCAGGCCGACTACCTGCGCCGGGCGCTGGCCATGCTCGGCGACCCGGCGAGCGGGATCGACTATCCCGCCGCGGTCTTCGTCTACCGGCTGCGCGACCTCGGTGACGACCGCGCCGACCCGCAGCAGAACTACGGCCTGCAGCGGCGCGACTTCACGGCCAAGCCGTCGTTGGACGCCGTGCGCAAGGCCTTTGCATCGCTGGCGGCGCTCGTCGCCAAGGACCGCGCGTCCGGCTGATGACCGCTGCGCCCTCGGCCATCCGTCCAGGGCGGCGCTCATGCCCCGGGGCCCCGCGCCGATCCCTAGAGGGCATGCCACCGCGACGCCCACGCCGGTGGGCCGCCGCGCTGGTGGCCGCCGTCCTCATCGTCCTCGCCGTGCCGGCCTCCGGCGCGGCCGCCCCCGTCCTGCGCGGGGTCGCCGTCGACGCCTTGCACGGCGAGACGGCCGAGCAGGTGACCGCCGACGTCGACGCCGCCGCCCGGCTGGGCGCCAACGCGCTGCGGGTGTCCGTGTGGTGGGAGGGCCTCGAGCCGGGCGGCAAGGGCGATCGCGCCGCGTGGTACCTGGACCGCCTCGATCTCCTGGTGGACCGCGCCCGGGCGCACGGCCTGCGCGTGCTGCTGACGCCCGTGGGCACGCCGTGCTGGGCCTCCAGCGCGCCGGGCGCGCCCGGCGGCTGCGACGCCGCGGGCCGCGGCGTGCCCGCGTCGGCGGCCCATCCGCCGCGCGACCCCGCCGACTACGCCGACCTCGTGCGCTTCCTGGTCGGTCGCTACCGCACCGCGCTGGCCGGGGTGGAGGTCTGGAACGAGCCCAACCTGGAGGGGTTCTGGGCGACCCCGGACGCGGGGGCGTACGCGGCGCTCGTGCGCGCGGTGCACGGGGCGGTCGAGCGGCTCGCGCCCGAGGTGCCGGTCGTGGCGGGCGTGCTGGCCGGGTCCGACACCGCCTACCTCGAGCGCCTGTACGCGGCCGGCATCTCGGGGCACTACGACGCCCTCTCCGTGCACGCCTACAACGACGGCCGTGCGCCCGAGACGCTCCTGGACCCCCGCTGGATCCGCGCCACGCTCCTGCAGGGCCTGCAGGCGCTGGGCGAGACGCTCGCGGCGCACCGCGAGGACGCGCCGCTGTGGATCACGGAGATGGGCTGGAACACCAGCAGCCAGCGGGGACTGCTGTGGAACGACGGCGTCACGCCGCAGGAGCAGGCCGACTACCTGCGCCGCGCGCTCGGGATGCTCGGCGACCGCTCCAGCGGCATCGGCTACGCCGCGTCGGTCTTCGTCTACCGGCTGCGGGACCTCGGCGACGACCCGGCCGATCCGCAGCACGGCTACGGGCTGCTGCGCCGTGATGGGACGGCCAAGCCGGCGTTCGCGGCGGTGCGCGACGCCTTCGCCGCCCTCGCCCGCGAGGCGCCGGCGGCCGCGCCGGACGCCGGAGCGGTGGCGCCCGCGGCGCCCGCGCCGGGCACGGGCGCCGCCGCCGCGGCCGGCAAGGCCTCCGCGCTGCTGCGCATCACCACCCCGCGCGCCGGCGCGCACGGCAGGCTCCTGCGCCGGCTCCGCGGCACCGCCGTCCTGGCCCGCGGCGAGCGCGTCGAGCTCGCGGTGACGCGCCGCGCCGGCGGCCGGGGGTGCCGGACGCTCGGCGCCGGCGGCCGCCTGCGGGCCGCGCGCAGGTGCGCCCGGCCGCGCTTCCTGCGGACGGCCGGTGGCGAGCGCTGGACGCTCGCGCTGCCGCGCGGGCTGCCGGCCGGGCGCTATCTCGTCGTGGCCAGGACCGTGCGCCCCCGCGGGGGCGGACGGCCTGCGGTGGTCCGCCGGCGCGAGCAGGCGCAGCTGCGCCTCCGCTGATCCAGCCGACCCCGTCCCGGAACGACCCGGGCCCGGCGATGGCCGGGCCCGAGGGATCACATCAGCGGTGTCGCGGTGGTCAGGCGCTGCTGCGGGCCCGCCGGACCGCGAGGCCGACGAAGGCCAGCCCGGCGGCCAGCAGGAGCACGATCGGTGCGACCGGCGCGTTCGAGCCGTCGGTCCCGAGATCGACCGAGGCGCTCGGCTTCGTGCTGACGGTCGGCAGGTCCGTGCCGTCCTCCGCGGTGGGCTTGATCCCGAAGTCGCCCTCGGCACCGTCGAAGAGGATCGCGGCGAGCGCGCGGCGGCCCGACGCCTGATCGACGTTGTCCACCGTCGGGACGCCCAGCTTGGAGAAGACGCCCACGTAGGACTTCTTGGCCTTGGCGGCCTCGACGTAGGCGCCGGGGATCTTGTCGTCGACCTCGAGCGCCTCGGCGAGACCCTCCTGGAACGCGAAGACGTTCTTGCTCGACTTCTTCTGGCGCGTGAAGACGGCCGCCTCGACGGGCTCGGTGATGGCCTTGCCGAACGCCAGGCGCGTCAGCCGGCGGGTCAGCGCGGACGGCTCGTCGAGCAGCTTGCCCAGCGCGAGGCCGACGTCGTGCGCGTCGCCGGTGCCGCCACCGGAGATCAGGTCCTTCGCGGCGGCCGAGGCGAGCAGGCGCTTGATGCGCCCGTCGTTCAGCGGCGGCAGCAGCGTGAGTTGCGCGCCGCGCGACTCCACGGCCCGCTCGATGTCCTCGCGCAGCTCACCGGTCGCCGTGATGGCGCCCACGACCACGACCTGGTCGATCGACGAGACGGGGGAGGAGGCCGCCGCCTGCTGCTGCTGCGCGCCCTGCTGCCCGCCGCCCTGGCCGTTGTTCGGGGCGGTGCCGCTGCGGCCGCGGTTCTGGCCGTTCTCGTTGCGGACCTCGTTGCTGCGGTCGCTGCCGCCGGCGTTCGAGTTCTCGGAGTTGCCGGGCCGGTCGCCCTCGTCGTACTGCGACGCGGTGGCGTTCTGGCTCTGCTTGTACGGCGAGTCGGCGTTCGCGGACGTCGTCGCGGCAAAGAGTGCCGCGGTTGCGGCCACGATGCCGAAGCCCCTGTTGATCCCCATGGTCATGCGTTCATCCCCCTGAGTGCGATCCGTGCCCCGCGGCGCACCTACCCCCGCCGGCGCGTGGAGTGTAGCCGGAGAACCGGACCTTTGGGTAGGCCTGCAGTCCGCGAACCAGTTCTCGACCCTCGCGCGGCGCGGGGAGGGAAGACCGTGGCGGCCAGCACGAGCATGGTGCCGGTGAGCGCCGGCACCTGCCAGTCCCAGTCCACGCCGGCGTGCACGAGCCACACGACGCACGCCGCGCCCACCGCGGCCGCCTCCGTCCGGCCGAGCCCCGCGGCGCGCCCGCGGCCGCGCAGCACCGCGGCGCCGAGCAGGCCGACGAAGCCCAGGAGCGGCACCAGCCCGAGCAGTCCCTGCTCGGCGAAGGTCTCGAGGTACAGCGAATGCGCGTTGACCAGCTCCTGGGCCACGTCGCGCTCCCTGGCGTACTCGATCGCGAACGTCCCGCCGCCGGTGCCGTGCAGCGGGTTGGCGGAGCCGGCGTCGATCGCGACCCGGTAGACGTCGGACCGGCTGCTGCGGGCCGTGGCCAGGCGCGCCGAGCCCCGCTCGGTGTTGAACGAGACCCCCAGGAAGTCGTCCCACTGGCGCTCGATCTCGTCGGCCGTGCCGGTGATGAGGCGGTCCGGGCCATCCCCGGCGACGCTCGCGGCGCCGAGCAGCAGGACGAGCGCCAGGCCCGCGGCCGTCGCCTTGGCGCCGGGGGAGAGCGCAGGCCGGTGGCGGCGTGGCATCCGGCGGACGGCCATGATCGTCGCGTAGCGCGCCGCGCCGGCCATGACCACGAGCGCCAGCAGCGCCGGCGCCACCTGCTCGCCGGCCTCCTCCTGGCCCTCCTCGAGCGCCGGGTCGACGACGAGCGCCGGCTCGCTCTCGAGGATCCCGATGGCGATCGCCGCCGCGACGCCGACGGTCAGCAGGGAGACCAGGACGAGGCCGCGGTGCGGGGCGAGCACGACGAGCGCGAGCACCGCGATCGCGGCGGCGAGCCACGCGCCGCGCGAGAACGACAGGTGCAGCCCAATGACCGCGACGACACCTGCCGAGGCCGCGAGCGCCCGGATGCCGGCGGGCGTGCGCCGCTGGGCGCTCACGCCGACCGCCAGCACGGCGGTGAAGGCGGCCAGGGCGCCGTAGGCGTTGAAGTACGTGAGTGGGTAGCTCAGGCGGTAGAGCGAGACGGCCTGGTCGTACGCGGACTCGCGCAGCTCCCCGGGCAGGACGCGGGCGATGACACCGGCGCCGAGGACCACCGTCGCCACCACGAGGATCCCGCGCAGCACGACGTGCGCGTGGCGCCCCGAGCCGGCCGCCAGCAGGCCCAGCGCGAACAGCCCGACATAGAGGACGTTGCGCTGCGCGGCCGCGATGCCGGCCGGCACGTCCTCGGACCACAGCACCGAGAGCCAGGAGACCCCGGCGTAGAGCACGAGGCAGCCCAGCGCGCCCAGGGCGGCGCCGCTGGGGCGCCAGTACGGCGGCGCCACGAGCAGCAGCAGGCCCACGACGGCGAGGACCATGGAGCCGACGCGCAGGTACGTCGGCGCGAAGTAGCCTCCCGCATCGGTGGCGAGCACGAACAGGGCCAGCAGCGCCGCACCCGCGGCGACCAGCGAGGGCCAGGAGCCGCGCGGGCGCGCGGCCGGGCGCTGGACCTCCTGGCGCTCAGCCTGCGCGGCCACCGGGCTCCTGGCGCTGGCCGCGTCGGGCATCCTGGCGCTGGACGCCCGGCAGGCGGACCGTCTCGACCGCGCCGAGCGGGCCGGTCTGGACGGTGACCACCAGCTCGCGCTGTGGCGGGCCCGGGACGTCGGAGGCGACCTGGCCGGCCCGCGGGCCCTGGCCGTGGAGGCCTACGCCCTGCAGGGGCTCGGCCGGCTGGCCGAGAGCGAGCGCGCGTTCCGCGCGGCCCTGCGCGAGACCCCCTCGGACTGGCGGCTGCGGCGCGACCTGGCGCGCGTCCTGCTGCTCCAGGGGCGCCGCGGCGCGGCGAGCCAGGAGCTCAGCCGGGCGCTGGCGCTCAATCCGCGGCTGACCCCGCCGCCGGGGTTCCGCATCCCGCGCTGACCCTCGCTCCATAGGCGGCAGCGAGCATACGGGCAGCGGGTGCCGGACGGGGCGGTGGAGTGACTGGCTGACCGGCCAGGGCGCAATGGGCGGAGAACTGCCGGATCGGGCGGGGAGGCTTGCTACCCTCGCCGCCGTCGAAACGGAGCCGTGGCGAGACGGCTGAGATCATGCAAGACGCAACTCAGACGGTCAGCCTCAGGCGCATCCTTTCCATCCTGGCACGCCAGCGCGTGCTCATCGCCGCGGTCGTGGTGATCGCCGCCGGCGGGGCGCTTCTGCTCAGCTCCTTCCAGGACGCGGTGTACGAGTCGGAGTCCGTCGTGGCGTTCAACGACACCAGCGAGGATCTCGCCGTGCTCGGCACCGCGGTCGCGCCGGACTTCCAGCCCGACAAGGCCGCCGCGGCCCAGGCGGCGCGCGTGACGCACCCCGAGGTGCTCGCGCGCGTGCGCCGCGATCCCGAGGTGCGGGCGGCGGTCGGGGCCAAGGCGGCCACCATGCGCCTGCAGGACGTCGTGACCACCAAGGTCAAGGTCGACTCCAACCTGGTGTCGCTGACCGTCGAGGACCCGACGGACCGCGGCGCCGCCGCCCTGGCCAACGGGTTCGCCCAGGCGGTGCGCGACGACGCGACGCAGCGCCTGCGGCGCCGCTACCGGACGACGGCCCGCACGGTCCAGCGGCGCGCCGACGCGCTGAAGGGCAAGAAGGACGAGCAGAGCGAGGGCCGCCGGGTCCTGCAGGACCAGGCGTCGCGCCTGCTGGCGCTGGCGAGCTTCGCCCGCCCGGTGGACATCGTCGAGCAGGCGCGCGTCCCGTCGTCGCCCGCCTCGCCCAAGCCGCTGCGCGCCGTGGTCCTTGGAGCGTTCCTCGGGCTGATCCTCGGGCTGGGCCTGGCCGCCATGCGCCACGCCCTCGACCGCCGCCTGCGCGAACTCGACGACGTCGTGGACGTCATGGACAAGCCGATCGCCGGGCTGCTGCGGACGGGCAACCTGGGCCGCGTGCCGCTGGGGCACGGCGGTGCGTCGACCTCCGACGAGGAGTCCGAGCCGTTCCGGATCCTGCGCACGAACGTCGGCTTTCTGACGAGCGGCGAGCCGGTGCGGTCGGTGCTCGTCACGAGCCCGCTGCCGCAGGAGGGCAAGTCCACGGTCGCCATCGGCCTGGCGTGGGCGGAGGCCATCGCGGGCCGCCGCACGCTGCTCGTCGACTGCGACCTGCGCCGGCCGACGGTGGCCGAGCGCCTGGGGCTCGAGCCGTCCCCCGGCCTCGCCGAGTACCTGCGTGGCGAGGCCGAGGCGGCCGACATCCTGCAGACCGTGCTGGTGGAGGACGCGGCTGCCGCCTCACCGGTCAACGGGTCAGGGTCGTCGGTGGTGTGCATCGCCGCCGGCAACGCGGCCCGGAACTCGGCGGAGCTGCTGGACTCGCCGCGCTTCCGCGACTTCCTGGCCCAGGTGAGCGAGGTCTACGACCAGGTCGTCCTCGACTCCGCGCCGCTGTTGCCGGTCGGCGACACGCTCGGGCTGCTGTCCGGGGTCGACGGCATCCTGCTCTGCCTGCGCATGGGGCAGACGACGCGCGACGACGCGCTGGCGGCCAGGACGACGCTCGAGCACTTCCCGGAGCGCCCCACCGGCGTGGTCCTGACGGACGCCGACCTCGGGCAGACCCCCTACTACGTGGGGGCGTACGCGTACAACCGCAGCCCGGCCGTCGAGGCCGGCTGACCGCGCGTGGCGGCCGTCGGCGCGGGGTCTTCGCGGCTCGGCTCCGGGCTGGCCACCGCCGGCGCGGTGGCAGGGGCCGGGCTGGTGGCGGCGGTCGCTGCGGGCGCGCCGCCGGACCCCACGCCGGTCGTCGGTCTCTTCGCCGCAGCCGGGCTGCTCGCGTTCGCCGTCTGGCGGCCCCTGGCGGTCGTCGCGCTCGGGGTCCTGGTCGTGCCGTTCGAGGGGTGGGTGCCCGGGCCGGCAGGACCGTCGCAGCTCGTCCTGGCCGCCGCCGCGTTCGGATGGGTGGTGCGGTGGCTGCTGAGTCCTCCGCTGCGGCTGCCCGGCCACCCCGCCCTGCTGGCCTTCCTCGCCCTGGTGGCCGTGAACGCCGCGGGCCTGCTGTTCGCGCCGGAGCGCTCGGTGGTCTTCGGCCAGGTGTTCACCTGGGGCACGCTGCTCGTGGTCGCGGTGGCCCTGGCCTCCGCGGCCGGGCAGCCGGCGATCCGCGACGTCGCGCTGGCCTGCGCGGTGGCCGGCGGGATCGCCGGGGTCCGGGCGATCGTCGATCCGCAGCCGCTGACCGGCGTCGTCTTCGGGGGCGGGGAGGTGGAGCGCGCGACGGCCGGGCTCGGCTCGCCCAACGCCCTCGGCGTCTTCTTCGTCCTCGTGATCCCGCTGCAGCTGGTGCTCACGATCCTGCCAGGGCCGACGTGGCAGCGCGGCCTGGCCGCGCTGTGCGCAGCGCTCTCGCTGGTGGGCATGACGCTCGCCGTCTCGCGCGGCGCCTTCGCGGGGCTCGCGGTCGCGCTGCTGCTGCTGGCGCTGTGGGCCCCGTTCCGGCGGATCGCGCTCGCCGCCGTGCCGGTGCTCGCGGCGATCGCGATCATCGGCAACCCCGTCTCCATGGTCGACACCAGCGACGTCGTGACCCGCCTCTCCGAGGTCGAGTCCACCGCGGCCTCCAACCCCCGGATCGCCCTGTGGGAGGCCACGCCGGACATGATCGCCGACCATCCGCTGTTCGGTGTCGGTGCACTCGAGTTCGGCTACTACGCGGCGTCGTACGGGATCCTCAGCTCCCAGGGAACGCCGAACCACGCGCACAGCATGCCGCTGACGATCGCCGCCGAGCTGGGGTTGCTGGGTCTCGCGGCGTTCCTGGCGTTCGTGGTGGGCGTCGGCGGGGCGCTGACGCGCGCCGCGCGCCGCGCCGCTCCCGAGGGCCGCGGGCTCGCGTTCGGGCTGGCCGCCGGGCTCAGCGGCTTCGTCGTCTCGGGGATGGTCGACTACGTCCTGGGCTCGGCGCCCATCGCGGCGGCGGTGTTCGTGCTCAGCGGTCTCGGGGTGGCGCTGGCCCTCGGAACGCCGCGCGCCGCCGCCCCAACGGGCATGATGCCCGGCCGATGACCGCCAGACCTCCCGTCGCGATCCTGTGCGGTGGCCGCGGCACCCGCCTGCAAGAGCACACCCGGACGATCCCCAAGCCGCTCGTCGAGATCGGCGGCAAGCCCATCGTCTGGCACGTGATCCAGCTCTACGCGAACGCCGGCTTCACCGACGTCGTGCTGCTCACCGGCTACCTGGGCGACCAGCTCGAGGCGTTCGCCGCCGACGAGCCTTGGCCGCCCGGCGTCCGGGTCCGCTGCGTGGACACGGGCACCGACACGCCGACCGGCGGGCGTGTGCACAAGGCCCGCGAGCTGCTCGGCGAGCGCCGGTTCTGCCTGACCTACGCCGACGGCGTCGCCGACATCGACCTCGAGGCGCTCCTCGCCCACCACGCGGACCACGGGGCAGCGGCCACGGTCACCGTGGTCCGGCCCGAGCTGCAGTTCGGCGTCCTGGACCTCGCCGACGGCGACCTCGTCGCGGGCTTTCGGGAGAAGCCGCGCTCCGAGCACTGGATCAACGGCGGCTTCTTCGTGCTCGAGCCGCGCGTGTTCGACGTCCTGCGCGAGGATGTCGTGCTCGAGCGCGAGCCGCTCGAGCGCCTCGCCGCCGACGGCGAGCTGCGCGCCTTCCGCCACAAGGGGTTCTGGGACTGCATGGACACGTACAAGGACGCGGTGCTGCTCAACGACCTGTGGGCGTCCGGTGACGCCCCCTGGAGGACGTGGTCGTGAAGCGCGCCTTCGTCACCGGCGCCTACGGCGTCCTCGGGCACTGGATCGTCAAGGCGCTGCTCGATGAGGGCGCCGAGGTCGTCGTGCTCAAGCGCGACCGGCGCGCGGCGGCCGCGCTGACCCTCGAGGGCATCGAGGACCGCTGCCACGTCGTGCACGGGGACCTGCTCGACGCGCCGCTGCTGCTGCGCGTGGTCAACGAGGAGGAGATCGACACCGTCTTCCACCTCGCCGCCCAGACGATCGTCGGCGCCGCGAACCGCTCGCCGGCGTCGACGTTCGAGACCAACATGCGCGGGACCTGGAACCTCATGGAGGCCTGCCGGGAGGCGCAGGTCGCGCGGGTGGTCGTCGCGGCCTCCGACAAGGCCTACGGCGCGCACACCGAGCTGCCCTACCGCGAGGACTTCGCGCTGCAGCCGAAGTTCCCGTACGACGTCTCGAAGGCCGCGACCGACCTGATCGCGCGCTCGTACTGGCACACCTTCGGCGTGCCGACGGCGACGACGCGCTTCGCCAACATCTACGGCGGCGGCGACCTCAACCCGTCGCGGCTGGTGCCCGAGCTCGTGCACGCGGTGCTCGACGGCCGCGCGCCGGTGATCCGGTCCGACGGCTCGCCGGAGCGCGACTTCCTCTACGCCGAGGATGCGGCGGCGGCCTACCTGGCCATCGCCCGGGCGCTGGACGATCCCGACGGCGGTGCGCGCGGCGAGGCGTTCAACGCCGGCTCGGGGCGCCCGTACAGCGTGCGCGAGGTCGTCGAGACGCTCATCCGCGTGGCGGGCTCCGACGTCGAGGCCGACTTCCAGGGCGCCGGCGTCCCGGCGGGCGAGATCGACCGCCAGTACGTCGACCGCTCGAAGATCGAGCGGCTGACGGGGTGGACCCCGCAGGTGGACCTCGAGGAGGGGCTGCGGCGGACGCTGGACTGGTACCGCGAGCACCGATGACGTCCGGCGGCGGCGCCGCAGCGCCGATCCGGGTCCTGTTCCTCTCGTCGCACGCCCAGCTGGGCGGCGGCGAGGCGTACATGCGCTCGATCGTCGAGGGGCTCGACGAGGGCTTCGCGGCCGACGTGGTGTCGCTGCACGACGGCCCGTTCGTCGAGCGGCTGCGCGAGGGCGGCCACGAGGTGACGGTGCTGCCCGCGCACGGGCGCGCCGGCATCCTCACCGGTGTGCGGGCGCTGCGCCGGCGCCTGCGCGAGCAGCGGGCCGACGTCGTGCACGCCAACGGCGTCAAGGCCGCGCTGATCGCCGTGCTGGCCGCGCTGCCGTCCGGGCCGCCGGTCGTCTGGTGCAAGTTCGACTTCGCCTGGGACGGCTGGCTGGCCGACCTCGTCGCGCAGCGCTGCCGCCTGGTGGTGGGCATCAGCGCGGCGGTCAACGAGGCCCTCGCGCCCCGCCACCGCGAGCGCACCCGCGTGGTGTGGGCGGGCATCCCCGACTACCCCGACCGCCGCGAGCACGGCGCCGCGCTGGTGCGCGAGTGGCTGGGCGGCGCGCCGGACGGCCCGCTGATCGCGCTGTCGGGCCGGCTGTGCCCCGGCAAGGGCCAGCTCGACCTCGTCGAGGCGCTGCCGGCCGTCCTCGAGCAGCACCCACGGGCCCGCGCGATCCTGCTCGGGGTGCCCGACACCTTCTACCCCGACTTCCGCGGGCGGCTGGAGCAGCGCGCCGCCGAGCTCGGTGTCACCGACGCTGTGCTCTTCGCGCCGCTGGAGGGCCATCGGCCGGGGGAGGCCGTGGCGGTCGTGAGCGCCTGCGACGTCCTCGCCCAGCCCAGCCAGCTGCAGGAGAGGCGGCTGGAAGGAGGGCTTC
>DASPKC010000500.1:0-3152 GCA_035628295.1 Baekduia sp. | reverse complement strand
GACAGCAGCAGCCGGGCGTCGCCGGCGATCCGCCAGCTCACCGAGCCAGGGCCGAGCACGTAGCGACGGGCCTACGTCCTCGCGGCGCTGGAGCCCCGCACCCTGGACCGGTTGCGCTTCCCGCTCGGCGAGCGCACGAAGCCCGAGGTCCGCGCCCTCGCGCGCGAGCACGAGCTCCCCGTCGCCGACAAGCCCGACTCGCAGGACCTCTGCTTCCTGGCGGGCACGGGGCGCGCCCGCTTCCTCGCGCGCCACGGCGGCCTTGGTGAGCGACCGGGCGACGTGCTCGACGGCGCCGGCCGCGTCGTGGGGCGCCACCGCGGCGCGCACCTGTACACCGTCGGCCAGCGCCGCGGCCTGGGGCTCGGGGGCACGGGGGAGCCGCTCTACGTCCTGCGCACCGACCCCGCGCACAACACCGTCGTCGCCGGCCCCCGCACCGCGCTGGCCACGCGCGAGGTGGCCCTGCGCGACCTGCGCCTGCACGGCGAGCCCGACGAGGTCGAGGCGGTGAAGCTGCGCTACAAGGCCGCGCCCGTCGCCTGCCGGCTGGAGGGGCAGACCCTCCTGTTCGGCGACAGCGTCGACGGCGCAGCCCCCGGCCAGGTGGCGGTGCTGCTGCAGGGGGACGTCGTGGTCGGGTGTGGCACGATCAGTCGGTGACGTCCGACGAGATCCGCGAGACCTTCCTGTCCTTCTTCGCAGCGCGCGACCACCGCCGCCTGCCCTCCGCCTCGCTGGTCCCGGCGTCGTTCGACCCGTCGGTCCTGCTGACGACCGCCGGGATGCACCCGCTCAAGCCCTACTTCACGGGCATCGAGCAGCCGCCGCACCATCGCCTGACGACCTGCCAGAAGTGCTTTCGCACGCCGGACATCGAGGAGGTCGGCAAGACCGCCCGGCACCTCACGTTCTTCGAGATGCTCGGCAACTTCTCGCTGGGCGACTACTTCAAGCAGGGTGCCGTCGAGCTGGCCTGGGAGCTGTCGCTGGACGGCTGGGGGTTCTCGCCGCAGGACATCTGGGTGACGGTCTTCGCGGGCGACCCCGCCCTGGGGCTCGGTCCGGACGAGGAGGCCATCGCGGCCTGGGAGTCGGTGGGCGTCCCGCGCGAGCGCATCGTGCTGCTCGGGCGCAAGGACAACTTCTGGCAGGCGGGGCCGACCGGTCCGTGCGGCCCGTGCAGCGAGCTCTACCTCGACCGCGGGCCGCGGTGGGGCGGCGACGACGATCGCCCGGGCGACGACACCGAGCGCTTCCTCGAGTACTGGAACCTCGTGTTCATGCAGTACGAGCAGGACGGCGCCGGCAAGCTCACGCCGCTGCCGGCGCAGAACATCGACACCGGCCTGGGCCTCAACCGCATGGCGCTCATCCAGCAGGGCGTGGACACGATCTTCGACACCGACCAGCTGCGCCCGCTCATCGACCTGGGCAGCGAGCTGGCCAGCCGCCCGGAGGACCGCGCGCTGCGCGTGCTGGCCGACCACACGCGCGGGATGACGTTCCTCATCGGCGACGGCGTCGTGCCCTCCAACGAGGACCGCGGCTACGTCCTGCGCCGGCTCATGCGCCGCGCGATCCAGCACGGGCACCGCATCGGCATCGAGGGCCCGTTCCTGCCCCAGTACGTCGACGTCGTCATGGACACGATGGGCATGGCGTACCCCGAGCTGCTGGCCGAGCGCCAGAACATCCTGCGCTGGGTGCGCGCCGAGGAGGAGGGCTTCGGCCGCACGCTGGAGCACGGCCTCGGGATGCTCGAGGGCCTGCTCGTCTCCGGCGAGGTCTCCGGCGAGGACGCGTTCCGCCTGCACGACACGTACGGCTTCCCGATCGACCTCACCGTCGAGATGGCCGCCGAGCGCGGGGTCCCGGTGGACCGCCCAGGCTTCGACGAGCTCATGGGGGCCGCCCGGCTGCGCTCCAAGAGCGCCGCGCGCTCCGCCGCCGTGCAGGTCGAGGAGCTCTCCGGACCGCCGACCGAGTTCACCGGCTACGACCACCTGGAGGAGTGCACCGTTGTCCATCCGCTGGGCACCGAGGACGGCAAGGTCGTCGTCAAGCTCGAGCGCTCGCCGTTCTACGCGCAGGGCGGCGGCCAGATCTCCGACAGCGGCACGGTCGTCTGCGCCGACGGCGACTGCCGCGCGCGCGTCGTCGAGGTCCTGCGCCAGGGCGACGACCAGGCCGTCGTCCTGGAGGTGGAGGAAGGCGAGCTGCGCGAGGGCGAGGAGGTCGTCGCCCAGGTCGACCGGGCCGCGCGCCACGCGACGCAGTGCAACCACACCGCGACGCACCTCCTGCACGCGGCGCTGCGCGAGCGCCTGGGCACGCACGTGCGCCAGGCCGGCTCCTACGTCGGGCCCGACAAGCTGCGCTTCGACTTCACCCACGGCCAGCGGCTCACGCCCGAGGAGCTGCGCGACGTCGAAGACCGCGTCAACGCCTGGGTCCTGCGCAACGACCCGGTGCGCCCGCAGACGACGTCGCTGGAGGAGGCGCGCGCCCGCGGGGCCATGGCGCTCTTCGGCGAGAAGTACGGCGACGTAGTGCGGATGGTCGAGGTCGGCGACGGCTCTTACTCGCGCGAGCTCTGCGGCGGCACCCACGTGGCCTCGACCGCCGAGATCGGCGTCTTCAAGCTGCTCAGCGAGGGCTCCAGCGCGTCCAACGTGCGCCGCATCGAGGCCGTGACGGGTCCCGAGGCGGTCGCCCTCCTGCGCCGCGAGGACGCGATCCTGCGTGAGACGGCGGCGACGTTGAAGGTGGCGCCAGAGCAGGTGGTCGAGAAGGTCGGCGCGCTGCGCGCGGAGCTCAAGGCGGCGTCGAAGGCGGGGGCCGCCGCCAACGGCGCCGTCGACGTCGACGCCCTGGCCGCCTCCGCGCAGGAGGTCGGCGGCGCGCAGGTCCTGACCGCGGTGGTGGGGGTGGCGGACGCCAAGGCGCTGCTCGACGCGGCCGACAGGGTCAAGAACAAGCTCGGGGACGCCGCGATCGTGCTCGGCGCCGCCGCCGAGGGCCGCGTGCACCTCGTCGCGTCGGTCGCGCCGGCGCTCGTCGAGCGCGGCGTGCGCGCCGGCGACGTCGTGAAGGTGGCCGCGCAGGTGACCGGCGGCGGCGGTGGCGGCAAGCCGACCATGGCGCAGGCG
>DASPKC010000499.1:0-13776 GCA_035628295.1 Baekduia sp. | reverse complement strand
CAGGTCCGCGTCCCCGACCTCGCCGGCCTGGAGGACCCCGGCCTGCTCGACGCCCCGAGCATCCAGGAGATCTCGGTCGAGATCCACCGCCGCGCCACGCGCGAACAGCTCGACGCGCTGCTGGCCGCGCTGGCGTGCAAGTCGGCCGTGTTCGCCGCCCTGCTGGAGCCGGCGGCGCTGGCCGCCGCCGACGAGGCCGCGCTGCGCCGGCTGCTGGGCGGCGTGTTCGCCACGCGCCGGCGGCCGTCCGCGGTGCTGGGCACCGAGCCGGCGGGCGTGCTGGCGCAGCGCATCGAGGCGCTGCTGCGCGGGCCCGAGCAGCTGCCCGACCGCTTCGACGCGTTCTGTGCAGCGCTGCCGCTCGACCCGCTGCATGCCGCCGACCTGGCCGCCGAGCTGCTGCACTTCAGCGCGCCCGACGTCCATCCGCTCTGGGCGCGCTGGATCTACAACCCGGACACGCGCACGGGCGCGCTGCCGCTGCTGCTGGGCGACGATGTCGACCTCGAGGCCGAGGGTCTGGGGGCGACGTACCTGCGGGTGAGCGCAGCCTCGCGCCTGCTGGACGGCGCCCCCGAGGTGGCCGGCCTGCACGACGGCCGCGGGGACGCCTTCGCCGCCGACGTCTTCCTGGTGGGCGCCTACAGCGTCTACATGAGCACGGTCCTGGGGCTGAAGATGACCCAGGAGTTCAACGCGATCGTCCCGGCGCTGCCCGAGCTCGCGCGGCGGCTGCTGGGCGTCCACCGGATGGAGCTCTGACCGATGCCCATCGGAGGGCGCAAGCAGGCGCCGCTGGTCATCGAGGTGGCCGACGCGCAGATCGGCGCGGACACGCTGCCGGCGGAGTGGAACCGCCAGCTCGGCGACCGCTCGCTCACCGACTACGACGCGTTCGATCTCCTCGAGCTCGCCGAGCTGCCCGGGGCGGAGTCGATCAACTGGTGCTACGGCTGCGGCAAGTGCGTGCCGGTCTGCCCGGTCGACGTGGTCGGCGAGTACGGGCCGCGCAAGCTGCACCGCAAGCTGCAGACGGGCTTCGACCTGCTCGACGACCCCGACCTGTGGCTGTGCACGACCTGCGGCAACTGCCTGCGGGTGTGCCCCAAGCAGGTGGACATGATCCAGATCATGCCCGCCGCGCGGGAGGCGGCGCTGACGGGCGGCAAGGACGTCCCGGCCGAGCTGCAGGGCGTGTTCGAGTCGACGTTCAAGTACGGCAACGCGCTCGGCCAGAGCCCGCGCAAGCGTGCCGCCTGGACGAAGGCCGCCGGCGTGCCGGTCCGCCAGCTGCCCAAGGAGCCGGGGCCCGTCGACGTCCTGCTCTACGTCGAGGACTACTGGTCCTACCACCCGCGCGGCCAGCAGGCGGCGCAGGCGTTCGCGCGGATCCTGCACCGGCTCGGCGTCGACTGGGCGATCCTCGGCCACGAGGAGAAGACGATCGGCGACTCCCAGCGGCTGGCCGGCGAGAAGGGCCTGTTCGAGCTGCTGGCCGAGCAGGTCTCCGAGACGCTCGCCGCCTACGAGTTCGCCCGGATCGTCACGCCCGACCCGCACGCCTTCAACGCGCTGAAGAACCTTTATCCGGCCATGGGCCACGAGTACGAGGTCCTGCACTACACGCAGCTGCTCGCGCCGCTGGTCGGCCGGCTGGAGTTCACGGGGTCGGTCGACCGGAAGGTCACGCTGCACGACCCGTGCTACCTCGGCCGCCACAACGGCGAGTACGACGCGCCGCGCACCGTCCTGCAGGCGATCCCCGGCCTGGAGCTGGTGGAGATGGGGCGCTGCCGCGAGAACGGCTACTGCTGCGGCGGGGGCGGCGGCGGGATGTGGCTCGACGGCCACACCGCCGAGCACACGCGCGAGCGTCTCAGCGAGCGGCGGGTGCGCGAGGCGGCCGAGAGCGGGGCGGAGATCCTGGCGGTCTGCTGCCCCTACGAGGTCTCGCGCTTCGAGGACGGCGCGAAGTCGACCGGGCTCGACGGCGTGCTGCAGGTGCGCGACCTCGCCGAGCTGCTCGACGAGGCGCTGGGCGGCGCGGCGGCGGTGGCGGAGGCCGGCTGACGTGGCGCTGCGGCTCATCGACGCCGGGACGGTCTCGCCGCTGCGCTCGCAGGCGCTGTGGCACGGCATCGCCAGCGCGATGCGCGAGGGCGACGACCCGGTCCTGTCGCTGTGCCGCCCGGACGACGCCTACGTCGGCATCGGCTACCACCGCCGGCTGGACGAGCTCGACCTCGCCGCGACGCGCCGCCAGCGGGTCCGCGTCATCCGGCGCCAGATCGGCGGCGGGCCCGTCTGGCTGGACCGCGACCAGCTCTTCTTCCAGCTCACCATGCCGGCGCGCTCGGCGCCGGCGGTGGTCGACCGCCTCTACGCCCAGGCGCTGGAGCCCGCCGTCGCCGCGTTCCGCGCGCTGGGCGCCGACGCGCGGCGCGACGCGGTCAACGACGTCCTTGTCGGTGACGTGAAGGTGTCGGGCACCGGCGCGGGGCGCATCGGCGACGCGGTGACCGTCGTGGGCAACGTGCTGCTGCGCTTCCCGCACGAGCGGATGGCCGACGTGCTGGCGCTGCCGACCGAGGAGATGCGCGAGGAGGTCCTGCGCGTCATGCGCGCGAACGTGGCCTGCCTGGGCGGCCTCGGCCTGGGGGGCGTGACCCACGAGGACGCCGCCGGGGCGCTGGTGGCGGCGTACGGCGCGGCGCTCGGGCCTCCGATCGAAGGCGCGCTGCGCAGCGACGAGCGCTGCGCGGTCGAGCGCTGGGAGACCCGGATGTCGGCCACGGGCTGGCTGCGCGGGCCCGACCTGCCGCAGCGGCCCGGCCGGCGGGTCAAGGTGCGCGCCGGGGTGCACGTGGCGTGGGCGCGCAGCGGTGGCGTCAGCGTGCTGGCCACCGTGGCCGGCGGACGGTTCTCCCGCGCGCGTGTGCGCGCGGGAGACCGAGCGGCGGCGGCGCTCAGCGCCGCGCTGGAGGGCATGCCGGTGGGCTGCGACGGGACGCGGCGGCTGCTGCGGGCCTATGGGGCTGTGGGGGAGCGGGCCGAGCAGGCCCTCGACGTGGCGCTGACCGGACGGGACTAGGAGGACGATGCGCGGGACGCTGATCGAGGTGGACGGGTTCGCGCTGGACCCCGGCCTGCTGTACGACCCCGACACCCACCTGTGGGTGCAGCCGCAGGACTCCGGGCTGCTGCGCGTGGGCTTCGACCCGCTGGGGCGCGAGACGTCCGGGGACGTCGTGGCCCTCAGTTTCGTCGCCGTCGGCACGGCGGTCGACCGCGGGGCGTCGTTCGGCGACGTGGAGGCGGCCAAGCTCGTCGGCCCGCTGACGGCGCCCGTGAGCGGGACCGTCGAGGCGCACAACGACGCGGTCCTGCAGGACCCGATGCTCGTCAACCTCGATCCGCTGGGCGCCTGGCTGGTGGACCTGCGCCCCGCGCCGCAGGCCGCCGCCGAGCTGGCGCGGCTGCGGACGGGCGAGGGGCTGGCGGACTGGTTCTCCGCCGAGGTCAAGCGCTTCCGCGAGCAGGGGATGCTGGCCGAATGAGCGCGGTCGACGCGGGGTCGGTCGCGCTCGAGGAGCGCATCGCGCGGTTCGGCACCGGCATCGAGTTCTACGCGCCCGGGCTCAAGCGCTGGCGCACGAGCGAGTGGCAGCCCGAGCAGCCCAACCGGTTCCTGCCGGTGTCGGTGACGGGCACCGCCTGCGCGCTGCAGTGCGAGCACTGCCGCACCAAGGTCCTGGAGGGGATGGTCTCGGTGACGCCGGAGACCGACCTGCTCGCCATCGCGCGGCGGCTCCACCAGCAGGGCACGCGCGGGCTGCTGGTGTCGGGCGGCTCGCAGCGCCACGGCGGCGTCCCGCTGCTCGGCCACGTCGAGGACATGCGCCGCATCCGCGAGGAGCTCGGGATGCGGGTCGTCGTGCACTCCGGCGTCGTGTCCCCGAAGCTGGCCGACGGCCTGGCGGCGGCCGGCGTCGACGCCGTGATGCTCGACATCATCGGCGCCGAGGAGACGATCCGCGACGTCTACCACCTCGACCTGACGCCCGAGGACTTCGACCGGGCGCTCGGGACGCTCGCGCAGCGGGGCCTGCGGATCATCCCCCACATCGTCATCGGGCTGCACTACGGCGAGCTGCTGGGGGAGTGGCAGGCGCTGGAGATGATCCGCCGCCACCCGGTCTCGACGCTCATCCTCGTCGTCCTCACCCCGCTGGTCGGGACCCCGATGGCCGGCCTGCGGCCCCCGCGCCCCGAGGCGTGCGCCGAGTTCTTCGCGACCGCGCGCGCCGCGATGCCCGAGACCAAGGTCAACCTCGGCTGCGGGCGGCCGGGCGGCAAGGCGAAGGTGGCGCTGGACCGCGCGGCGATCGACGCCGGGCTCAACGGGATCGCCTACCCGGCCGATGGGATGGTCGCCTACGCCCGCGAGCGCGGGCTCGAGCCGTCCTTCCACGAGTACTGCTGCTCCATGACCTGGGCCGACGCATGAGCGTCTGGCGCGTCCTCACCGAGGACGAGGTGGAGCCCGCCGAGGGCCTCGCGCTCGACGAGGCGCTCATGACCTCCTACGGCCGCGCGACCGGCGGCACGGTCCCAGGAGTCGCGGCGCTGCGGCTCTACACGTACCGGTCGCACGCGGCGCTGGTGGGGCGCCACCAGTCGCTGGAGGCCGAGGTCGACCTGGCGGCGTGCGAGCGGCTCGGCGTGGGCGTCGGCCGCCGGCCGACCGGGGGCGGGGCGATCATCATGGGGGAGGGGCAGCTCGGCGTCGCGGTGGCCACGCGCGCGCCGGTCGACTGCTCGCCGCGCGAGCTGCTGCAGGCCTTCGGCGCGGGCGTGGCGGCGGGGCTCGCGGAGCTCGGCATCGCCGCCCGCTTCCGCGGCAAGAACGACCTGGAGTGCGGCGGGCGCAAGATCGCCGGGCTGGGCCTGCACCTCGACGGCGACGGCGCGCTGCTGTTCCACGCCAGCGTCCTGGCCGACCTGGACGTCGACCTGCTGCTCGACGTCCTGCGCATCCCCGGCGCCAAGCTCGCCGCGCACGGCGCCGCCCGGGTGCAGGAGCGCATCACGACCGTCTCGCGCGAGCTCGGGCGCCCGGTCACCGGCGCCGACCTGCGCGGCCCGGTGCGCCGCGGCATGGCCGCCGCGCTGGGTGTGGAGCTGCGCGACGACGTCCCCACCGCCACCGAGCTCGACGTCGCCGCGCTGCACGCCGGCCGCCACCGCTCGCCGGACTGGCTGCACATCGCGGGCGGCAGCGCCGACACGCACGCCTCGGTGCTCCTGCGCACGCCCCAGGGGCTGCTGCGCATCTACGCCGGCGTCCAGGGGACCGCGCTGACGAGCGTCATGGTGACCGGCGACGTCGCGGTGTTGCCGCCCTCCGTCACCCGCGCCGAGGCGCTGCTGCGGTGGCTGCCCGCCGAGCCCGACGTCATCGCCGACGCCCTGCGCGAGTGCGTCGAGCCCGACGTCCTCGGCGTCGGCCCCGACGTGCTGGCGGCCGGCGTCTGGGCCGCCGCGCGCCAGGCGATGGAGCGCTCGGGCTCGCTGCCCGTACGCCTCAGCGGGTCCTGCTACTTCCCCGACCCCGCGGGCGCCGCGCCCGCCGAGCCCCTGGCGGTGGGCCACCGAGCATGAGCCTGATCGACGTCCCCACCATCCGCCCGCCGGCGGGCCCGATGACGAGCCCCGACTGGGTGCGCATCTCCTACGCCAGCGCGCTGGCGCTGCGCTTCACCTCCGGGCGCTTCACGTCGGACTTCCCGTTCGGCGGGATCAACCTGCTGCTCTCCTACGACCGCGGCTGCCTGTCGGACTGCGGCTACTGCGGCCTGGCCCGGACCCGCCCCGGCGATTACGAGGACAAGTCGTTCATCCGGGTCGAGTGGCCGCTGGTCGAGACCGACGAGCTGGTGCGCCGCATGGTCCGCCACGAGGACAAGCTGACGCGGCTGTGCATCTCGATGGTCACGCACGGCTCGGCATTCCGCGACACGGCCGACATCTCGCGGCGGATCACCGGCGCGGTCCGCGCGCCGCTGTCGGTCCTCGTCGCGCCGCCGACGCTGACCGAGGAGCGCCTGCGCGCCCTGCGCGACGCCGGCGTCGACATGATCGGCATCGGCCTCGACGCCGTCACCGAGGATCTCTTCCGCTCGCTGCGCACCGACGTCCCGCACGGCGGCCTGCGCTGGGAGCAGTACTGGGAGATCGTCGGCCACGCGCGCGATCTCTTCGGGCCGTGGAAGGTCAACTGCCACACGCTCGTCGGCCTGGGCGAGACCGACCACGACCTCCTGGAGATCTTCGGCCGCCTGCTGGACCGCCAGATCTTCTCCTACCTCTTCTGCTTCAACCCCGAGCCGGACTCGCGCATGGGCGGCCACCCCAAGGCGCCCGTGGAGCGCTGGCGGCGCGTCCAGCTGGCGAAGTTCCTGCTCGAGGAGGAAGGGCTCGACCCGTCGGCCTTCCGCTTCGGCGACGACGGCATGCTCGCCCGCATCCACGCCCCGCGCGCGCTCGTCGACCGGGTCGTCGAGGACGGCTGGGCGTTCATGACCAACGGCTGCCCGGGCGCCGGCGGCGAGCCCGGGTGCACGCGGCCGATGGGCAGCTGGCGCCCCGCCGAGTCGCCGCGGGACTTCCCGTGGCGGCCGACCCCCGCCGACCTGCGCGAGATCCGCGACCAGCTCGACCTCGAGGCCCTCCTGCGCGACGGCCCCGGGCCCACGCGACCGCCGGAGCACCGCGCCCCGCCGGCCGCCGGACGATCCGACATCCCGAAGGAGCGCTAGATGCACATCGTCGTCCCCATGAAGCAGACCGTCGACCTCGTCGAGGAGCTCGAGCTCAACGACGAGGGCACCGACGTCGAGCGCGAGTACCTCAAGTTCGTCGCCAACGAGTGGGACGAGCAGGCGCTGGAGGAGGCGCTGCTGCTCAAGGAGGCCACCGGGGCGTCGGTCACCGTGGTGGGCCTCGACGAGGCCGACGTCGACCAGACGCTCTACGCCGCGGTGGCCAAGGGCGCCGACCGCGCCGTCAAGTTGACCGGCGACTTCGAGGGCGGCATCACCAGCCACCAGCGCGCGTCGATTCTCGCGCAGGTCGTGCAGGGCCTCGACGCCGACCTCGTGCTGATCGGGGTGCAGAGCCCGGAGGACCTCGACGGGCAGACCGGCGTGCTGCTGGCCGGCACGCTCGGCCTTCCGCACGTCTCCGTGGCGATCGGCGTCGAGCCGCACGAGGGCGGCATCAAGGTCAGCCAGGAGTTCGGCGCCGGCGTCGTGCACGAGATCGCCGTCGACGGGCCGGCCGTGATCGGCATCCAGGCCGCGCGCCAGGCGCCGCGCTACGTCGCCATCAGCCGCATCCGCCAGGCCATGCAGGCCGGCGGGCTGGAGGAGCGGGACGCCCCCGAGCCTGCGGAGGAGGGCTCGCCCCTGAAGGTGCGGCGCCTGTTCGCTCCCGAGGTGACGTCGCAGGCCGAGATGCTCAGCGGCGACGCCGAGGACGTCGCCGAGCGCCTCGCGCAGCTCATCGCCGACCGCGGCCTCATCAAGGCCTGACCCCGAGGAGAACGATCATGGGCAACGACATCCTGGTCCTCGTCGAGCACCACGAGGGGGCGGTCCACGACTCCGCCGCCGAGCTGCTCGGCAAGGCGCGCGAGCTCGCGCAGGCCGCCGGCGGCGAGGCCGTCGCCGTGCTGCTGCACGACGGCAGCGCCCCGGCGCTCGCCGAAGGCCTGCCCGCCGACCGCGTGCTGTCCGTGCAGCACGCGACCTTCGAGCACTTCCTGCCGGAGGCCTACGTCACCGCGATCGCCGCGCTGCTGGCCGAGCGCGAGCCGCGGCTGACGCTCATCGCCAACACCACCGTCGGCATGGAGCTCGCCGGCGCGCTGTCGGCGCGCACCCGCACGCCCCTGGCGGCGTACTGCATCGGCCTGGAGCTCGACGGCGACACGGTCGTCGCGACCAGCCAGGTCTTCGGCGGCAAGCTGCACGCCGAGGTGGAGCTGGGGTCCGGGATCGCCTCGGTGGTCGCCGGGGCGTTCCCGCCCGCGGAGGCCGGCGGCACGCCGCCGGTCGAGGAGCTCGCCGCCCCCGCCGGGCTCGACGGCCTGCACATGCGCTTCCTGCGCCGCATCGAGCCGGAGGTCGCCGACGTCGACATCACCGCCGAGGAGCTGCTGGTCTCCGTCGGGCGCGGCATCGGCGGCGAGGAGAACATCGAGCTGGCCCAGGAGCTGGCCGACGCGCTGGGCGGCGTGGTCAGCGCCTCGCGCCCGGTGGCTGACGCGGGCTGGCTGCCCAAGACCCGGCAGGTCGGCAAGTCCGGCCGCAAGGTCAAGCCGAAGCTCTACATCGCGTGCGGCATCTCGGGGGCCCCGGAGCACCTCGAGGGCATGCGCGACGCGGAGCTGATCATCGCCATCAACACCGACGAGAAGGCCCCGATCTTCGACGTCGCGCACGTCGGCACGACGGAGGACCTCTTCGACGTGCTGCCGGCGCTGACCGAGCGGATCGAGGCGGCCGCCAAGGTCGCCTGAGCGAGGACGCCCGTCGTGCTGATCATCGCCGCCGCCGAGGAGACCCGCGAGGTCTTCCAGGGCCTGGAGACCTGGGAGAAGGCGCTGTTCTATGCCCTGGCGGCGGTGTCGACGGGCGTCTTCGCGCTGGGCTTCGCGCGGCGCGTGCGCAAGTACCGCCGCGGCCGCCCCTCGCCGGTCCGCTACCGCGGCATCCCGCGGCGGCTATGGAGTGCGGTCGCGCGGATCCTCGCGCAGGCGACGGTGCGCCGCGGCCGGCGCAACGGGCTCGTGGCGGTCGCGCACGGCGCGGTGATGTGGGGCTTCATCGCGCTGCTCATCGGCACCACGATCCTCTCCATCGACGTGGAGGTGGTCCGGCTGTTCTGGGGCGAGGACTCCTCGTTCTTCGATGGGCCGTTCTACCTGACCTACTCGGTGCTGCTCGACGTGCTGGGCCTGGCGTTCGTCGCGGGCGTCGTGGCCCTCGGGCTGCGGCGCCGCAGCCGGCCGCCGACGCTCGACTACACGCGCGCGCAGGAGCCGGCGTCCGGCTACGACCGCTCGCCGATGCGCCGCGGCGACTGGCTGTTCGTCGGGCTGCTGCTCGGCCTCGGGCTGACCGGGTTCCTGGGGGAGGCGCTGCGCATCCGCGCCACCGACTTCCCCGACCACGAGGTCTGGTCGCCCGTCGGCTGGGTGCTCGCGCACGGCGTGGGGACGCTGGGGATCGGCGCCGGCGCGGCCGGCGACCTCCAGCACGCCACCTGGTGGGTCCACGGCCTGATGGCGCTCGGGTTCGTGGCGCTCATCCCGTTCACCAAGGCGATGCACGTCGTCCTCGACGTCGCCAACGTGGCGCTCACCGACCCGCTGGCGGCGCGGCGTCTGCCGCCCGCGCCCGCGGCGCAGGACGGCGGCCCGGCCCCCAACCCGGGGATCCTCACCGCGCAGGACCTCACGTGGAAGGAGCTGCTGAGCCTCGACGCGTGCACGAAGTGCGGGCGCTGCCACAGCGTGTGCCCGGCGAACGCCGCCGGGGCGCCGCTGTCGCCGCGCGATGTGATCCTCGACCTGCGCCAATGGGTCGACGCCGGCGCGGGCATCCCGGCGGTGCTGGACCGCGAGGCGCGCGGCAGCTGCACCGGGCCGCTGGGCGCGTCGGCCATGGACGTCGCCGGCGGGGTCATCCCGCAGGAGACGCTGTGGGCGTGCACGACCTGCATGGCGTGCGTCGAGGCGTGCCCGGTGGGGATCGAGCACGTGCCGACGATCGTGGGGATGCGCCGGCAGCTCGTCGACGCCGGCGACGTCGAGCCGATGCTCCAGCAGACGCTGCAGCACGTCGCCCAGCAGGGCAACTCGTTCGGCAAGTCGTCGCGCATGCGCGCGCGCTGGACCAAGGGGCTGGACTTCAAGATCCCCGACGCCCGCAAGGAGCCGGTCGACCTCCTGTGGTTCGTCGGCGACTTCGCCTCCTTCGACGAGCGCTCGCAGGACGTGTCCCGGCGGGTGGCGACGATCCTGCACGAGGCCGGGGTCTCCTTCGGGCTGCTCTACGAGGGCGAGCGCAACGCCGGCAACGACGTGCGCCGCGTGGGGGAGGAGGGCCTGTTCGAGCTGCTCGTGGAGCAGAACCTCGACGCGTTCTCCGGGGCGGAGTTCCAGGCGATCTTCACCACCGACCCGCACTCGCTGAACACCCTGCGCAACGAGTACCCCGAGTTCGGCGAGATGCGCCCCGTCGAGCACTACACGGAGTTGCTCGTCCGGCTGATCGACGAGGGCGTGCTGCAGGTGGCCGAGCCCACCGGCGCGCGGGTGACCTACCACGACCCGTGCTACCTGGCGCGCTACAACGGCGTGACCGACGCGCCGCGCCGCCTGCTGCGCGCCGCCGGGGCCGAGCTCGTCGAGATGCCCCGCAACGGCAAGGACACGTTCTGCTGCGGCGCGGGCGGCGGGCGCATCTGGATGGACGACTCGGGCCTGGCCGAGCGTCCCAGCGAGCAGCGCATCAAGGAGGCGATGGCGCTCGGCGGCCTCGACGCGTTCGTCGTCTCCTGCCCCAAGGACCTCGCCATGTACTCCGACGCCGCGCGCACCGTCGGCGCGCCGTTCGAGGTCCTGGAGATCACGGCGCTGCTGGAGCGCGCGCTGCGGCGGCCGGAGCCGGTGGCCGCCGGCACCCCGGAGCCGGAGGAGGTGCAGGCGTGAGCCCGCAGAACACCTCCGGGCTGCCACCCGAGCTCGCCCGCGGCCTGGCTGCCCGGCTGCGCGACGCCGCGGCGGCCGCCGACCGCCTGGCGGACTTCGCGTTCGCCGAGGCCGGCGACCCGCCGCCCGGCGCGCTGGAGGGCGGCGAGGAGGGCGCTGTCGGCCTGGACTTCGCGCGGCGGGCGCTGCACGCCGCCACCGAGGCGACGAACGCGGCGATCCTGCACGCGGCGGCCGCGGGCCCCGAGGGCGGCGTCGCGCTCGCCGAGCTGCAGGAGCGCGCCGGGCTGCCGCGCCTGGCCGTCCTGGAGCGCGTCCACGAGCTGCTGCAGCTCGGGCTGGTCGCGCGCGACCTCCCGGCCGACACGGTCTGCGCCACCCCGGCGGGCGCGGCGCTCGACGCGCTCGTGGCCGATCTCGGCGCCGACGTGGCCGCGTGGCTGGCCGCGCGCCGGCGGGGCGCCTGATGCGCTGCCCGTTCTGCGACGCCCACGGCGCGCGCTCCGACGTCCACGCGCACCTCGTGGCCGAGCACGCCGACCGGGTGCGCACCTGGGAGGACGACCACGGCCGGCGCCGCTACGAGATCGCCTGCCCGCAGTGCGGTGCCGCCCACGCCCAGCGCGTCAAGCCGCGCAGCCACGACCCCGCCTTCCTGGAGCAGTTCGCCGCCGAGATCCGCCTGGTGGCCTTCGACATGCTCCTCTGCCACCTCGAAGCCGAGCACGACGCGGCGCCCGCGCCCGCCGCCGCCGCCGAGGTCCCCGGCCCGCTGCCGCGCAGCGGCCCCGGCGGCGGCCGCGGGCGCCCCGGCGACGGCGCCGTGCCGCTGCCGCCCGGCATGCCGCGCCCGACCCCGCACCCTCTCGAGCGCCGGCCCGTCGAGGTCCGGACGTACGACCCCGCCCACAAGGAGCGCTGATGACGACCGTCCGCGGCTGCGACATCCCCGAGGACCTGCACTACCTCGTCGAGAAGCACGTCTGGGCCCGGCCCGAGGACGGCACCACCGTCGTGGTGGGGTTGACCGACGTGGCCCAGAACCTCGCCAAGTCGATCATCTCGGTGACGCTGAAGAAGCCGGGCAAGCGCCTGGCCAAGGGCAAGAGCGTCGGGACGGTCGAGAGCTCGAAGTGGGTCGGGCCGGTCCCCGTGCCGGTCGCGGGGGAGATCCTGGAGGTCAACGCCGCGCTCGTGGCCGACCCGTCGCTGCTGAACCGCTCGCCTTACGGCGACGGGTGGATCGCGCGGATCGCCGCCGACGACTGGGCCGGCGAGTCGGGGGACCTGGCCACGGGGCCCGAGGGCGTCGCCGCCTACCAGGCGTTCCTGGAGGCCGAGGGGATCAGCTGCGGCGAGGAAGGCTGACCCGGTGCAGGTGCACGCCGGGTGCGCGATCCCCGAGGAGGTCCTGTACAGCCTCGAGCACGACAACTGGGTGCGCCTGGAGGACGACGGCAGCGCGGTGGTCGGCATGACCGACGTCGCGCAGTCGCGCTGCGGCAAGCTCGTCTCGCTGACGTTCAAGCGCGTCGGGCGCCGCATCGCGCGCGGGCGGACCGTCGCGGTCATCGAGAGCGCGAAGTGGGTGGGGCCGTTCCCGGCACCGGTGTCCGGCACGCTGCTGGCCACCAATGGCGAGGCCTTCGCCGCCGACCCGCTGCTGGCCAACCGCGACCCGTACGGCGCTGGCTGGCTGGCGCGCATCGCGCCCGACGCGCTGGACGACGAGCGGCCGCTGCTCGCGGACGGGCTCGTCGCCTTCCACTACTACCGCGAGCTTCTCGACCGCGAGGGGCTCTCCTGCATGCGCTGCGCGGACTGACGAGACGGTGAGCGCGCCGGCGTCGCTGCTGCTGCACACCCGCGACCCGCTCGTCGAGCGGCGCGTGCAGCGCGTCGCGCGCCGGCTGGGCCTGCAGGCGCTGCTGCTGACGGCCGGCCCTGGCGAGCAGGCGGGCGGGGAGCCGGCCGGCCTGCTCGTGGAGCTGGGCGTCGACGGCGCCGTCGACGTCGTGGCCGCCTGGCGCACGGCGCGCCCCGAGCTGGCGATCGTCGCCTACCTGGCCACCCCGCAACCGGACCTGTGGGCGGCGGCGGAGCGGGCGGGCGCGGACGCCGTCACGACCCGCGGGCGCGCCGACCGCGAGCTCGAGCGCGTCGTCGAGGACCGGCGGTCGGGCGCGCGCGCCGCACGGCGGGTGCGGGCCGTCGCACTGCGCGACGTCGCGGGCAGGCTGGGGTTCGTCGGCCGCCTCGACGGGACCCCGGCGGGGGACATCGCGCTGTTCCACGTGGGCGGGCAGGTGCGCGCGGTGGCGGCCCGGTGCCCGCACGCCGGAGGTGACCTGTGCGCCGGCGAGCTGGCGGGCGACGTCGTCACCTGCCCGCGGCACGGCAGCCAGTTCCGGGTCACCGACGGGGCGCGGGTGCGCGGCCCCGCCGACCTTGGTCTGGTCACGTACCCGACAGTCGTTGTGTCAGGCGAGGTCTGGGTCGAGATGCCTTGACCTCCTTGAGCATTTATCCGTATGGTCGAACAGCCAAGGACGGGGGTGCGAGGAGCCGCCCCCGGGCAGTCCGACGACCGTCCCCCACCCCAAGGAGCGAGCCATGATCTTCCGGCAGGTCATCCATGACGACCTCGGGTGCGCCTCGTACCTCGTCGGCGACGAGAAGGCCGGCGTGGCCGCGGTCATCGACCCGCGCTTCGAGATCGACGAGTACCTCGAGCTCGCCCGCTACATGGGCGTCGCGATCGAGCACGTCCTCGAGACGCACAACCACGCCGACCACGTCTCCGGCCACGGGCGCCTGGCGGCCGCCACCGGGGCGACGATCCACATCCATCGCGGGGCGGACCCCGACTACGACCACGAGCCGTTCGACGACGGCTGGGAGCTCGAGCTCGGCTCGCTGGTCGTGCGGGCGCTGCACACGCCCGGCCACCGCCCGGAGCACACGGCCTTCGCGCTGATCGACCGCGCCCGCAGCGAGCG
>DASPKC010000498.1:0-4502 GCA_035628295.1 Baekduia sp. | reverse complement strand
CTGCGGTCCCGACCCGCGCATCTCAGAGTGACAGTCGTCGTTGCCATCGCGCTGGTCGCCCGGCCCCAGCACCCACCACCATGAACAACAGCCCCCATCCCAAGCCCGCGCTTGACACGGGCGTCCATCTCAGGAGCGGCGCGACTCCCAGCGAAAGCCCCGGACCGCGAGCACCACGCCGGCCACGCCCCACAGGGCGACGAACAGCAGGTCGGTGGCGCGGTCGCCGAGCGAGGCGCCCGTCACGAGCGCGGCGCTCAGGCCGTCGATGAGGTGCGTGAGCGGCAGCGCCTCGGCGATGTCGCGCAGGACGGCCGGGGCGCGCTCGGCGTCGTAGAAGACGCCCGAGATGAAGATGAGCGGCAGGAAGACGATGTTCGTGTACGCGGGCGCCGCGTCGAAGTTCGGGATCAGGTGACTGAACGCGACGCCGAGCGCCGCGAAGGTCACCACGCCGCACACGACGAAGAGCACGAGCACCGCCCAGTCCTGCGGCCAGCCGGTGCCGAAGAACGCCTTGCCGCAGATGATCACCAGCGCGACCTGGACCGCGGCGTTGGTCACGGCGTTGGCGAAGACGCCGGCGAGGTAGGCGCCGGTGGGCAGCGGCGTGCCGCGCATGCGCTTGAGCACGCCCTGCTCGCGCAGGAAGGTCAGGTTCATCGCCAGCGCGCTGAACGTCGTGGCCACGACGCTCATGCCGGCGATGCCGGGGACGATGACGTCGAGGTCCTCCTGCGAGCCGCTGAAGATCGCCCCGAAGAGCAGCAGGAACAGCAGCGGAAGGACGAAGTTGAAGAAGGCCGCCGACGGGTTGCGCCAGAACATCCGGCGCTCCAGGCGGTACTGGTGCCAGGCGAGGGTCGCGGCGTCAGCCATGAGCGGCGACCTCCTCGTCTGCCGACGTCGCCGTCAGCTCCAGGTAGACGTCCTCGAGCGTCGGGCGTGTCACGCTGAGGTCGCGCAGCGGCGCGTCGCGGGCCAGCGCGGCGCTCGTGAGCTGGTGCAGCAGCGCCGTGGGGTCCTCCACCTCCCGTGCGTGCGCGGTGCCGTCGGCGTCGGTCCACGCCACCCGGTAGGGCCCGCCGCCCGCCCCGAGTGCGGCCGGCGGCCCGTCGGCCACCACACGGCCGTCCTTGACGATCGCCACGCGGTCGCAGAGGGCCTGCGCCTCGTCGAGGTAGTGCGTGGTCAGCAGGACGGTCTTGCCGAGCTCCTGCAGCGAGCGCACGACGTCCCAGGCCTGGCGGCGGGCGGCCGGGTCGAAGCCCGTCGTCGGCTCGTCGAGGAACACGAGCTCCGGGTCGCCGACGAGCGCCAGCGCGAAGTCCACCCGGCGCAGCTGCCCGCCGCTCAGCGTGCGCGTCCGCGCGTCCTGCTTGTCCTGCAGGCCGGCGAGCGCGAGCACCTCGTCGACGTCGCGCGGGCGGGGGTACAGCCGCGCCCAGTGCGCGACGGCCTCGCGCACCGTGATGTGCCGATACATGCCGCAGCTCTGCAGGACGATGCCCACCCGGGCGCGCAGCTCGCGCGGCCGGTGCTCGGGGTCGTGGCCGAGCACGCTGACGATGCCGCTCGTGCGCTCGCGGTAGCCCTCGAGGATCTCGACGGTCGTCGTCTTGCCCGCCCCGTTGGGGCCGAGCAGCCCGAAGACCTCGCCCGGCGCGACCTCGAAGGAGACGCCGCGCACGGCCTCGTGGTCGCCGTAGCGCTTGTGCAGGTCGCGGACGAGGATGGCGGGGGCCGACACCACCGGGCATCGTCGCAGACGCGCTCCTGCGAGCATGGCTCGAGCGGATGGCGCGGCGCGTGGCCTGCATCGACGTCGGCTCCAACACCACGCGGCTGCTGGTGGCCGAGCTGCGCGCCGACGGCACGGTCCGCCCGGTGCTCGAGGAGCGGTCGTTCAGCCAGCCGACCACTGCTGAGCACCTGCACGCGCTGGTCCGCGGCCACCTCACCGGCGCCCAGGCCGCAGGCGCCCGTCGGGTCCGGGTGGTGGGCACGGCGATGCTGCGCTCGCGCCCCGACCTCGCGGCGGCGCTCGACGACGACCTGGAGGTGCTCGACCCCGGCGAGGAGGCGCGCCTGGCCTACGTCGGCGCGACGCAGGGCGCGCCCGCCGGCAGCGAGGTGGCGGTCCTGGACATCGGCGGCGGGTCGACCGAGCTCGCGCTCGGCACCGTCGGCGGCGCGATCGCCTGGTGGGCCTCGGTGCCCGTCGGCTCGCGGACCCTCTGCGACGGCTGCGGCCTGGGCGACCCGCCCACGCCGGCCCAGCTGGCGGTCGCCGCCCGCGAGGCCGTGGGGGCCATCGCGCAGCTCGACTGCCCGAGGCGCCCGCCGCTCGTCCTGGCCGCCGGCGGCTCGGCCACCACCACGGCGCGCCTCGTCGGCCGCGACCTCGAGCCGGAGGTTCTCGACCGCGTGCTCGACGCCCTGTGCTCCGCGCCGGCCGCCGACGTCGGGCCGGATCTCGGCATCGACCCGCGCCGAGCGCACGTGATGCCCGCCGGGCTGCTGCTGCTGCGCGCCGCGCGCGAGGTGCTCGGCGCGCCCGTCCGCCTCGGCGCCGGAGGTCTGCGCGAGGGGGTCGCGCTGGAGCTCCTGGCCGATGGCGGGTAGTGGCGTCACATCGTGGTGACAACGTCTTCACACGCCGCTCAGGTCCGCTGAGTACGGTCGTCTGCAGTGGAACCCGAGTCCCTCTCCATCCGTGATGTCGAGGCGCCGCTGGAGCTCCCGCAGGCCGAGGCGTCGTCCGACCTCGAGGACCACGCGCTCTACTTCAACCGCGAGCTCTCCTGGCTGGACTTCAACGACCGCGTCCTGCAGCTCGCCGAGGACCCCCGCCTGCCGCTGTTGGAGCGCGTGAAGTTCTGCGCGATCTTCTCCTCCAACCTCGACGAGTTCTTCATGATCCGCGTCGCCGGCCTGCACGACCAGGTCGACGCCGGGATCGACGCGCCCAAGCAGGACGGGCGCACCCCGAGCCAGACCATCGACGCGATCCGCGCGCTGACCGCTCGGATGCTCGACCGCCAGTCGCGCCTGGTCAAGGACGACCTGCTGCCGGCGCTGGCCGGCCACGGCATCCGCATCGTCCGCCTCGCCGAGCTCGACAAGGACCAGTGCCGCGGCCTGCAGGAGCGCTTCGAGCGCCAGATCCTGCCGGTGCTCACGCCGCTCGCCGTGGGGCTCGGCCGGCCGTTTCCGTACATCTCGAACCTGTCGGTGTCGCTCGCCGTCCTGGTCCGCGACCCGGTGCACGGCCAGACCACCTTCGCGCGCGTCAAGGTGCCCAAGGAGATGCTGCCGCGGTACGTCGCGGCGCCCGGCGCCGAGACGACGTTCGTCGCGCTCGAGGAGCTCATCGCCGCCAATCTCGAGGCCCTCTTCCCGGGCATGGAGATCCTCGACCACGGAGTCTTCCGCGTCACGCGCGACGCCGACTTCGAGATCTCCGACGAGGCCGACGACCTCCTGCAGGCCATCGAGCAGGAGCTGCGCCGCCGGCGCTTCGGCGAGGTCGTGCGCCTGGAGCTCGGCGAGGGCATCACCGACGAGCTGCGCTCGCGGCTCTGCCAGGCCCTCGAGGTCGAGGACCGCCAGGTCTACGACGTCGACGGCGGGCTCGACCTCAAGGACCTCATGGAGCTGGTCAAGGTCCCCGGCCACGGGGACCTGCGCGACCCGAACTGGACCCCCGTGACGCAGCCGCGGCTGTGCGGCGAGGACGGCGACCGGGCCGACCTGTTCGAGGTCATCCGCGCGGGTGACGTCCTGGTCCACCACCCGTACGACTCGTTCACCACCTCGGTCGAGCGCTTCGTCGAGCAGGCGGTGGCCGACCCTGACGTCCTGGCGCTCAAGCTCACCATCTACCGGACCTCCGACGACACGCCGCTGGTGCCCGCCCTGATGCGGGCCACCGAGCGCGGCAAGCAGGCCGTCTGCCTGGTGGAGCTCAAGGCGCGCTTCGACGAGCAGGCCAACGTCCGTTGGGCGCGCAAGCTCGAGGAGGCCGGCGTGCACGTCGTCTACGGCCTGCCCGCGCTCAAGACCCACGCGAAGTGCGTCCTGATCGTCCGCCGCGAGGGCGACGGCGTGCGCAACTACGTCCACGTGGGGACCGGCAACTACCACCCCACCACCGCGCGGATCTACACGGACTTCGGCCTGTTCACGGTGGACGAGGCCATCGGCGCCGACGTCGCCGACATGTTCAACATGCTCACCGGCTTCGGGCGCCCGAAGGAGTTCCGCAAGGTGCTGGTCGCGCCGCGGCACCTGCGCCGCGGGGTCCTCGACGAGATCGAGCGGACCATCGAGGCGCATCGCGACGACGCCCCGGCCCGCATCGCGATGAAGATGAACGCCCTGGTGGACCCGGAGTGCATCCAGGCGCTCTACCGCGCGTCGCAGGCCGGGGTTCGGGTCGACCTCAACGTGCGCGGGATCTGCTGCCTGCGCCCCGGAGTCCCCGGCGTGTCGGAGAACAT
>DASPKC010000497.1:0-20765 GCA_035628295.1 Baekduia sp. | reverse complement strand
CTGCGGTCCCGACCCGCGCATCTCAGAGTGACAGTCGTCGTTGCCATCGCGCTGGTCGCCCGGCCCCAGCACCCACCACCATGAACAACAGCCCCCATCCCAAGCCCGCGCTTGACACGGGCGTCCATCTCAGGAGCGGCGGCCGAACTCGGTGACGTAGGTCGCGGCGGGCAGCCCGCCGTCCACCGCGGCGGGAGCGCCGAGGGTGATGCCGATGCCGATGTGGCGAAAGCCCGGCGTCAGGATGTTCGCGCGGTGCCCCGGGCTCTCCATCCAGTTGCGCACGGTGCGCCGCGGCGTGGCGTACTCGCCCGAGCCCCACGCGAGGTTCTCACCGACCGACCAGCGGCGGGCGGTGCGCAGGTACGTCGTGCGCTTGAGCCGGTCGATGAAGCTCGAGCCGTCGGGCGCGTCGTGGGCGAAGAACTGCTGGCGGACCATCTGCGTGGCGTAGCGACGGGCGGCGACGCGCAGCGAGATGTGCTCGCGCAGCGACCCGAGCCCCGCGCTGCGGCGCTCGCGGTTGAGCAGGCACAGCGTGGCGCGGCGGACGGTGCCCAGGTTCGCCGCGGTGGGGGTGACGTCGGCGCCGCGGCAGACGGCGGCCGCACGCGCGGTCGGGCCGGCGGCCGGGGCGGCGGCCGGCAGCAGGGCGCCGGCGGCGGTGGCGACGACGGCGAGGAAGGTGGCGCGGGGGAGTGCCATCCCTCGGGTGCTCGGCGGGCCCGCCGGCGAACGCCACCACTGCGCCGGAAGGTGGACGGTCGTCCGATGCGCGTCCAGCTGTCAGGCTGTGCGGGATCGGGGCGTGGCTCAGCCTGGTAGAGCATCGCGTTTGGGGCGCGAAGGTCGCCGGTTCGAATCCGGCCGCCCCGACTGTGCAGGCGACGACGGTCAAGGAGCTGTGGCAGCGCGGCCAGCGCGGGTGGCCCGCGCGCTTTCCGCTGGCGCAGCTCCCCAATCCCCCGCTCCTGGCGGCCTTCGCGGGGTGGGGCGTCGCCGAGCTCACCGACGGCGAGGTGCACGACTACGCCCGTGCTGCCTTCTACGCCGGGCTGGCCGCCTGGGCGTGGCTGGAGCTGGACGACGGCGCGAACTGGTTCCGGCGGGCGCTGGGCGCCGGCGGCCTGGTGTACGTGGTCGCCGAGGTCGGCGGTGCGCTCTCTTGAGCTCAGCATGAGCCCGGGCGGGTAGAGGTCCCTGCATGGACTTCCGCAAGCTCACGAAGCGCGCCAAGCAGGTCATCGACCAGCGCGGCGGCACCGAGGCGCTCAAGAAGGACGCCGAGGAGCTGCGCGAGATCGCCAAAGGCAAGGGGACCCTGCAGGACAAGGCCAAGCGCGCGGCGGAGGCGTTGAAGGAGCCGGGCACCCGCCCCGCGCCGGACGCCGGCGAGCCCACCGGGCGCGCACCGGCCGACGCGCCAGAGCCCCAGCCGGGCGCGCACCCGCCGCCGTGAGCGCCTGGACATCTGTCCGACTGCGGACACATGGCTCCTGACGCCACGGCCGTCCGGCGCGTCTGTGGGGCATGCGCCTCTCCGCGACGCTGCTGGCCTGTGCCGCGGTGCTGCTGCCCTGCGCGGCGGCGGACGCCGCGAAGACATCGCCGCGACCGAAGCCCAATACGGGGCTGACCGGCAGCCGCTGCGTCACGGCGCCGCTCGCGGGGCCGGGCGCGCCGGCGCTCGACACCGCCGCGCTCGGCGTGCTGCCGGCGCCCTACGAGGTGGGCCTGCCCGGCGGCCTGCTGGGGCGCCTGGAGGGCGTGCGGCGGGTGATGCTCTTCGTCCACGGCGGCGGCTGGTACACGGTCGGCGACGGCGCGATGCACACCATGCGCGGGCAGGCGGACGCCTGGCGCGCGGCCGGCTGGGCCACCGTCAACGCCGACTACCGGTCGTGCCGGCGCAGCGCCGGCGGCGTCGTCGCGCTGTACGACCGCGTCCGCGCCCGCTTCGGTCCGGGCGTCCCGGTGTGCGTCATGGGCGAGTCGGCGGGCGGCCACCTGGCGCTCCTGCTCGCGGCGCGCCGGCCCGACGTCGCGTGCGTCATCGCGCTCGGCGCGCCGACGGACCTCTGGACGATCCGCCGCCAGGGCGCAGCGGCGGCGGCCAGCGGTGCGCCCGCGGCGCTCGCGGACGGCTCGCGGTTCGTCCGCGGCCTCGCGCGCGCGGCGTTCGGGCGCGCGGGTCTCGCGCAGGAGAGCCCCGCCACGCATGCCGCCTCGATCACAGGCCGGCTGCTGCTGGCGTCGGCCAGCGACGACGTCCTCGTCCCGCTCGAGCAGGCCCAGCAGCTGGCCGACGCGGTCCGCGCCGCGCGGCCGGACGCGTACGCCGAGGTCGTGCGGCTCGAGCCGGGGGAGCAGCGCTTCGTCCACGGCACCGCCCGGGCGGCGTCGATGGACGACTACGAGCGCCGGGTGGCGGCGGTCGTGGCGCCGTTCGGGCGCGCGCCGTCGAGCGCACCGCCCGTCGTCTCGCTGCTGGACCGGCTGACCGGCTGGCTGCGGCCCCGGCGCCGCTGACGCCCCGCCGGACGCAGGCGCAGCAGGACGACCTCCGGCGGGGCGCCGAGGCGCAGCGGCAGGCGGCTGGTCCCGACGCCGGAGGTGACGAGGAGGTGGCGGCCGCGCTCGACCACCAGGCCCCGCGCGTAGCGCTCGCCGAAGCGCGACGGCGTCCACCGGGCACGCAGCCGCGGCAGCGCCACCTGCCCGCCGTGCGTGTGGCCGGCGCAGGTCAGGGCGACCCGGTCGGGGACCGTCGCGAACACGTCGGGTTCGTGGACGAGCAGCAGGACCGGATCGCCGTCCCCGATGCCCGTGAGCGCCGGCCGCGCGTCGCGCGGCTCGTCATGCAGCCCGTCGACGCCCGCGACCCAGAGCGGCGCGCCCCGGTACGCGACGCGCCGCGCGTCGTCGCGCAGGACGGTGATGCCGCACTCGCGCAGCGCGTCTTGGACGCGCTGCGCGCCGAACGCCCGGTCGTGGTTGCCCAGGACGGCGAAGGTCCCGAGCGGCGGGCGCAGCCGCGCGAGCTCCGCGGCGACCGCCTCGGGCGCGACGCGTGTGGCGCCGGTGACCTCGTCGTCGACGAAGTCGCCCGCGAGCAGCACCAGGTCGGGACGCCCCCGAGCGATCGCGCCCGCCACCCGGCCGACGCGCCGGGCGTCGACGTGCGGCGCCCCGGCGTGGAGGTCGCCGACCAGCGCCACGCGCAGCCCGTCGAGCTCGCGTGGCCACCGCGGCAGGCGCAGCGTGCGCCGCCGGACGACCGTCCGGCGGGGTTCGATCCATCCCGCCCACGCGGCGAGCGCGCCGAGCGCGGTCGCCGCGGCGGCGGCGAAAAGGACGCGGGGCTGCTGCGGCACGTCCTCAGCATGCCCGCCGCAGGCGGGGCCGTAGCATCCGCCTCGCTGCCCCCGTAGCTCAGCTGGATAGAGCGTCGGACTTCTAATCCGAGGGTCGCAGGTTCGAGTCCTGCCGGGGGCGTGGACATCGAGTGGCGCGGATCCTCGGCATCTCGAGGTGCATCCGCCACTCGATGCACCCGGGTGCGCCGCACGCGCGCCTAAAGCGCCACTCGTGCCTTCCGCCGACCGCCCGACGGTGTTAGCCATGTGGAGCGATCACCGGGCGTTGATGGCCCACTGGGCGGCGAAAGCCCGTTCGTACGCGGGCCGCGCCTCGCCGCGGGCGACGTAGGCGGCCAGGTTCGGGAACTCGTCCAGCAGGCCCGACGCTCGGAGCCGGAGCAGCACCGACACCATCATCAGGTCGCCCGCGCTGAACGCCCCGTCGAGCCAGTCGGCATCGCCCAGGCGCGCGGCGAGTGGGGCCAGTCGATCGCGGATGCGGTCCTCGACGAGCGGCAGGCGCTCCTGCGTCCAGGGCTTGTCGCCCTCGGCGAATCGGGCGTTCGCGAGCTCGAGGATCGGGGGCTCCACAGTGTTGAGCGCAGCGAACATCCAGGTGATGGCACGCGCCCGCGCATCGCCGTCGTCCGGGAACAGGCCCGCATCGCGCTCGGCGATGTGGAGGACGATCGCGCCGGTCTCGAACAGGACGAGGTCGCCCTCTTCATAGGTCGGGATGAGGCCGAACGGATGCAGACGCAGGTGCGCGGCTTGCTTTCTCGCCCGGAACGAGACGAGGCGGACCTCGTACGGCTGGCCCACCTCCTCGAGCGCCCAGCGCACGCGCGTGTCGCGCGCGAGGCCCTTGCCGCCGTCGGGCGATCGTTGGAAGGCGGTGATGACGATGGTCATGTGCGTAGGGACCCGGCCTGCTGCCGGAACTCGTCGCTCGTCGATCGACGTCGATCGGCGCGCCGCCACGGCCTGCCCTGGGGGGCGTGCTGTCGCTGGCCGGGACCGCCTTCAGCGGCTCGTCCGCGGTGCGCCGAGCAGCGCCGGCGGCAGGAGGCGGCTCGCGGGTTGCGCCTCGATTCCCTGAAGGTCTCCTGCGGGTCCGAAGTGCAGCGCCAGCTCGCCGGGCAGGCCGAAGTCGGCCGGGACCCGTGCGGCCCGCGTCACGGAGCGCGTGTCCGTGGCGACCAGCCAGACGATCGCGCGGTCGGCCCCCGGGTGGTGCTCGACGTCCGGCACGACGCGCTGCGGCAGGCACGGCTCGAGCCACTCCACGCCGAGGACGCGGCCGTCGGCGCCGATGTCGAGGACGGCGGGGTCGGCCGGCGCGTACACGTCGTTGGCGTCGATCGACTCCTCGACTCCTCCCGAGCGGATCGGCGTCAGGTACAGGTACACCGCCCCGGGATGGCGGTCGAGGTGCATGCCGGGCGGCCACACCGTGCGGACGCTACGGGCTTCGTGCGCTCGGCGGCACCCGCGACGGACACGGCACAGGGCGCCGGACGAGGTCCGGCGCCCTGTGGCCGCCCGAGCGTCTTGCGGCGCCGCGCTAGCCGCGGCGGCCGAAGTTCTGCGTCGCCGTGCCGCCGGCGCTGCCGGTGCCGCCGGACGGCGTTCCCGCGGCCACGCCGACGCCGATCTCCGCGAAGCCGCTGCTCAGGATGTTCTCGCGGTGGCCGGGGGAGGTCATCCACTGCGACATGATCCCGTTCGCCGTCGCGGGGCCGGACCACGCGATGTTCTCGCCGCAGTGCGTGTAGCGGTAGCCCGCGTTGAGCAGGCGCTGCAGGGCGCCACGCCCTCTGGGGTGGTGTGCGAGAAGTACCGGCGGCGCACCATGTCCTGGCTGTGCGTGCGGGCGGTCCCGGTGAGCGTGGCGTTGACGGCGAGCGGCGCCACGCCCCGTGCGACGCGCTCCTGGTTGGTCAGGCACGTGATCGCCGCCTCGACCGCGGCGGTCGTGCTCGAGGTGACCGCGGTGTCGGCGTTGGCGCAGTGCGGCGCGACGCGCAGGTCGCGCCAGCTCGAGTCGTTGTGGAACCACTGGCTGCCGTCGTCCTTGGCCAGCCAAAGCGAGAAGTTCTGATGGCGGATGAAGTGGCCCGGGAAGTTGGCCGACTCGAAGCGCGACTGGGAGGCGTGGTGCGACGCGCGGGGCACGAACGACGCGTCCCACTTGAAGTACTCCGTGCCGTCCCGCGGCGCGAGCTTGATCCGGAAGCCCTGGTGGCGCAGGAACTGGCCGGGGAAGTTGGCCGACTCGAAGCTCACCGAGCCGGAGACGCCGTTCAGCCCGCGGCGCACGATGAACGTCGCGTCGTTGCGGTCCCAGTTGTTGGTCAGCGGCAGCAGCTCGCCGAGGTAGTTGCGGTGGCGGATGTAGCGGCCGGGGAAGTTCGAGGACTCGAAGGACGTCGCTTGGTCGTGTGCCTGCACCTGGGCGGCGGCCGGCTGGCTCTGGCAGAGCAGCAGTGCAGCGAGGAGCGCCAGGAGGCCGAGCGCGAGGCGCAGTCGGCCGCGCGGCGTCGTGGCGTGGCCACTCCGGCCGCCGGGGTGGAGGTTCTGGTGGGCGATCTGCGTGGTGGACATGGGCGCACGGTCCACCGGCGGCGTCCGGCAAGCGTTACGGGAACGTCCGACGGGCGCGTCCGTCTCGGAGGCAGCCCGGCGGACCACCAGGTCTGATCGGATCGCGGGCCGCCCGGGGCTATGGTCCGGTACGTGGACGCAGCGACCGGGCCGAGCGCTGTGTGGGCACTGCCTGCGGTGCCGTCCTCCGTGGGCCAGTTGCGCCGCCGGGCGGCGGACTTCGCCACGGCGGCGGGCGCGTCCGCCGAGATGGCGCACGCCGTGGCGCTCGCGGTCTCCGAGACGGTGACCAACGCGGTTCTGCACGCGTACGCCGGCACCGAGCCCGGGGAGGTGTCGGTGACCTGCCGGGCCGAGGACCTGCGCCTCGTGGTGGAGGTGGCCGACGACGGCGCCGGTGTCGCGGCGCGCGACGACTCTCCGGGGCTCGGGCACGGGCTCGCCGCGGTCGGCGCGCTGGCGCAGCACCTGGAGGTCGCGGCCGGACCCGGCGGGCGCGGCACGGTCGTCACGATGGCGTTCGCGGCCGACGAGCAGCCGCCCGGCGCGCCCGGCCTCGAGCCGCTGTGCCGGCTGGCGCTGGACACGGTGGCGGATGTCTCGTGCGTCGACGCGGTCCGGGGCGGCGTCCTGCGCCGGATCGCCGCCGAGGTCGCAGGTGACGGCGCGCTGTCGACGTGGCTCCGGCGGGCCGTGCCGCCGGCCAAGCCCGGGACCGCGACGTGGGCCGCGCTGCGCGAGGGCGGCGCGCGGCTGGTCGTCCACGACCCCGGCGTCCCGCGCTCTGCCGGCGGGACGGGCGAGCGGCTCGGGCTGGCCTGGTGGGTCGCCGTGCCGATCGAGAGCGCCGACGGGATGCCGGCGGCGCTCTGGGGCCTCGGCGGCCGCGACGGCGGACGGCCGGTGCCGTCGCAGGCGGTGCTGCGCGTGCTGGGCGACGCGGCTCGCGGCGACCTCACACAGGACCGCCGGCGGGCGGCGCTGCGGGCGCGGCTGGCGCTGGCGTCGGCCTAGCAGCGGCCGGCGCTGCGCAGACGGTCTCCGCCGGCGAGCTCGTGGAGCGCCGTGACGACGCGCGCGCGTTCCAGATCGCCGACTACGGCTTCGTGGCCGTCTACGGCGTCCCTGTCGCCGATCGCGATCTGGCGCTTCGCGGCCGCCGCGCCGGCGTGGCCTGGCGTCGACCGGCTCGATCTCCAAGAACCGCGTCGACGTGGCGCACGCGCTGGAGGTCCCCAAGGTGGGTCTCTTCGCCGTGCGCAACCTACGGAACGTCCTCGTCGTTGTGCGAGCGCCATGCGCCGCCCGCTCGCCCTGCTGGCCCTCGCCGTCCTCGCGCTCGCGCCCGCTGCGGCGTCCGCCCGGACGGCCGAGCACGTCGCCACCATCCCCAACCCGTCGGCGGTGCGCGAGTTCGCCGGCATCGTGGCCTGGACGCAGCGCGACGCCGACGGCTTCCACCTCATCGTCCGCCGCCCGGGCGCCGCGCCCGCGCGCCCGAGCGCCTCGCCGTTCGTGTTCGACCTCGGCTCGGACACCCGCGGCCGGCCGCAGGTCGTGTACGAGCGCGACGGCGACCTCTACGCGTGGTCGCTGACGCACACCACCGGCGAGCGCCCGATCCGCAACGCCACGACGTTCGACCATCGCGAGACGACGCCGACGCTCTGGCGCGGCCGGCTCGCGTTCACGCGCATCACCCCCGGCGGCCGGCCGGTCGTCTCCACCAAGACGATGACCGCGCCGCGCGCCCGGCCGTCGCGCCGGCTGCCGGGCGTGCCGGTGCGTGGCGGCTCGACGTCGCAGCGCGTCGTCGAGGCGCTCGAGCTCCACGGCCGTCACCTCGCGCAGGTCGTCCGCTACGTCGAGCCCGAGCAGGTCGGGTTCTCCGAGACCGAGCTGCGCCTGGTCGACCTGCGCGGCGGCGTGCGCGCAGTTGCGCGCATGTCCAGCGGCGAGGGCGGGCAGCGGTTCGTCGGTCCGTCCTTCACGCCGGGGCGGCTGTGGTGGGCGACGAGCTGCCTGGGGGACCCGAGCGGGTGCCGGTTCGGGGCGCACCGGGCGAGGACCGTCGACCTCGCGGTCGAGCGCACCGCCGACGGCCGCGGGCTCGACGGATTCGCCGCCGCCCCCGCCGCCTCGGCGGGCGGTGACGCCGCCTGGGTCGTCGATGCGGAGGGCAGCGACGAGGCCGGTGACGACCTGCCGGGCCGGGGATTCGCCGTCGAGCAGCGGACCCTGGCGGGCTGGGCGCCGCGCCGCTGAGCGCCGACGACGCCGCTTGACGATCGCTGCCGGCGTCCTACCTCCAGGACCGCAACCGGGGGCCCGGCCCCCGGACGACGAACACCCCAGACGACGGAAAGGAGGTGGAGGGCATGCTGTTCGGGACGTTCTTCCCGTTCGACGCAACCCCGCAGACGGCCGGCCGGGTCGCCTTCGTGCCTTCGGCCGACCTCACCGTCAGCCACAGCGACATGGTGCTGACTGTCGACCTGCCGGGCCTGACCGCGGGGGACCTGGACATCGAGGTGACCGACGGCCTGCTCACGATCCGCGGCCAGCGCACCCGGGGCGAGGTGCCCGAGGGGACCCAGGCGCTGCTCGTGGAGCGCGGCTTCGGCCCGTTCGAGCGGCGCGTGCAGCTTCCGCGGGGCGTCGATCTTGAAGCGATCACCGCGAGCATGGACGCCGGGGTCCTGACGCTGGTCGTCCCGAAGCCGGAGGCGCTCAAGCCGAAGACGATCGCCGTCGGCTCGGGGGCGCAGGAGCGCGCGCTCGAGACGGCTGCGGCCTGACCACGGCCTCGCGCGGAGGTGATCACCGGTGCCGGCCGCGACGCACGACCTCTACGACGTCCTCGGTGTACAGCGGGACGCGAGCCAGGAGGAGATCCGCCGGGCGTACCGGCGCCTGGCACGACGCCACCACCCGGACCTCAGCGACGACCCGGCCGCCGAAGAGCGGTTCAAGGCGATTTCCGAGGCCTACGACGTCCTCGGCGACCCGAACAAGCGCGCGCAGTACGACCGCCCGCAGGGCACGAGCGGCGGCGTGCGGGTGGTCTTCGGCGACGACGGGCTCGACGACCTGCTCGGCGGCCTCTTCGCCCAGGGCATCGCGGACGCGGGTGTGTTCGGCGGACGGGCGCGGCGGCCGCGCTCATCGGCCCGGCGGGCGCGGCCACCGGGGCGCGATGCGCACGTGGAGGTGGCGATCGCGCCGTGGCAGGCGGCGCTCGGTGCCGAGCTCGACGTGCCGACCCCGGACGGGATAGCGCGTGTGCGCGTGCCGGCGGGCTCGTCAAGCGGGCGCCGGCTGCGCGTGCGCGGCCGCGGCCACCGTGGACCCGAAGGCACACCGGGCGACCTCTACGTGACCCTCAGGATCGTCGTGCCCGAGCACCTGGGCGAGCAGGAGCGGCGCCTGTACGAGGACCTGCGCGCCGTCTCCCAGCGCGCGCGCCGGCGCGACCGCTGAGACCCGTGGCGGGCGCGCCGGGAAGGCGCGCCCGCCGGGGCGGCGTCAGTCCTTGCCGACGACGCCCTTGACCTTGTCGGCCACGTCGCCGACGGCGTCCTTCACGGTGCCGGTCGCCTGGTCGATCTTGCCCTCGCGCTTGAGGTCCTCGTCGCCGGTGAGGTCACCGCCAGCCTCCTTGAGGCGGCCCTTGGCGTCGTCCATGTTGTCGGGCATGCAGATGCTCCTTGGTCGGGGTCGATCACTCCCTCGCCTACCCGGCCCGCCGTCGGCGACCCGGGGCGTCCTCTCATGCTGCGCTCACGCGCGCGGCCTACCGTCGGCGCGCCCCCACTCCCCCCAGGAGGTCCCGTGTTCCCCAGCCCGAAGACCGTCCGGCTGAGCGCCGGCCGGCATCCCTCCCCCGACGACGGCGTCTGCGTGCTGGAGCTGTGCTCCATGCTCGCCGAGGAGCCGTTCAGCGACCACCCCGACAGCGTCTGCCCGGTCATCGGCGCGTTCCTGCGCGGCGTCAACGACCACCTCCCGGCGCAGGAGCGCCAGCGGCTCTACGGCCTGGCCCAGCTGGTCGTCGAGTCGCGCAGCACGGTGCCGTGGGTCGTGCCGGCGCGCACGGCGGTCTGCCTCGACGCGGCCGGCGCGGCGCCGGGCGGGTCGCTGGTCGAGGTCGAGCTCGCCGGGGCGCAGGTCGCGCGCGGCCCCCATGCCGCCGAGCGCGTCGAGCGCATCGTGCGCACGCTCCTCGAGGTCGCGCCGCCGGCCACGGACGCGTCCCCGCCCGCGCGCGTCCCCGCGGAGGCCATCGCCGCGTAGCGCGGCGACACCGGCGCACCGGCTGCGCTAGACCTCGGCGTCCATGGACGCCTCGGAGCCGGTGCGCCTCGACATCTGGCTGTGGGCCGCGCGCTTCGCCAAGACGCGCGCGCTCGCGGCCGAGCTCGTCAAGGGCGGGCGGGTGGAGCTCAACGGGCAGGCGACCAAGCCCGCCAAGGAGGTCAAGCCCGGCGACCGCCTCGACCTCACGCTCGGGCGCACGCGGATGCAGGTCGACGTGCGCACCACCGCGCGCCGGCGGGGACCGGCCAAGGAGGCCGCGCTGCTGTACGCCGAGACGCCGGAGAGCCGGGAGGCGCGCGAGCGCGAGGCCGAGCAGCGCCGGCTCGCCGGCCCGGTGCAGCTGCTGCCCGGCGGCCGGCCGACCAAGCGCGACCGCCGGCGCTACGAGCGCGGCCGCTAGTCCAGCCGGAAGCCGAGCTTCAGCGTGACCTGGACGTGGCCGACCGCACCGTTCTCGATGTGGCCGCGCGTCTCGATGACCTCGAACCAGTCGAGGTGGCGGACCGTCTCCGACGCCTTGCTGATGGCTCGGCGGATGGCGTCGTCGATGCCGTCGGGCGAGGAGCCCGTGACCTCGATCGTCTTGTAGACGTGATCGGACATGGGCGGACCATCCCCGGCCGGACGGACGGCCAACCCCGATCGGGCGGGCGCCCGCCGTCAGCGCCAGTCGCGCAGGAGCCCGGCCAGCAGCGGCCGCCCGGCGACGATGCCCACCACCCCGCCCGCGATCGCGCCGATCGCGGCCTGCTCGAAGAAGACCCCGATGCCGGCGCCGGTGGCCGCGCAGAACAGGATCGTCCCGAGCATCGCCAGGCCCATCGCCCGGTCGTCGAACGGGTTGCGCGGGTCGCGTCCGCCGCCGGCTGGGTCTAGCGGCACGGCTCGCGCGGAGTGCTGCGCGGCGGCACCGTGCAGGCCTCCGTCCGCGGGTAGGTGCCCTCGAACGGCTTGGGGTCGAGCGCGTCACCGGGGCGCGGGTAGGCGTTGTGACAGAAGCCCTGGCTCGGGCAGGCGTTCATCGGCTGGTCGAACATCTCGTCGAGCGCCATCGAGAACCCGGCGCGCGTGTAGTGGCCGCGGCTGCCCTGGGTCGCCTTCGTCGCCGCGCCGACCGAGGCGTACAGCCCGGCGATCGCCTCGCCACGCGACGTGCCGATCGCGCCGGCCGTCAGGTAGTCCAGGGCCGGGACGAGGCTGCGGGCCGGGTCGTCGATGGTGCGCACGAGCGGCAGCAGGTCGCCCAGCAGCGGCCGCAGCTCGCGGCGCAGGACGGGCTCGGCGACGCGCCGCAGCGGGGCCAGCGCGTCGATCGCCGCCACGAGGTCGGCGCCCACGGTGCGCAGGCTGTGGCGCGCCTCGGGGTCCAGCGCACGCGCCAGGTCGGGCGCCGCGGCGCGCAGCGCGCGGACCGGCGGGCGCAGCTCGCCGACGAGGGGCCGCACGGCATCGAGCGACCGCCCACCCGCGCCCAGGACACGGGGCAGCTCGGTGACCCCGCGCTCGAGCGCCCGCGTGTCGGCGGCCAGCGCGTCGAGGGTGGTGCGTCCCGAGGAGACGATGGTGCGGATGACGCGCTCCCGGCTGCCGAGCTCCTGCAGCACGTCGGCCGCCGAGCGCACGAGGCGGGCGATCTGCTCCTCCTGGCCGCGCACGGCGCTGGTGAGCGCGTGCGCCTCGCGCACCGTCCGGGCCACGCCCCCGACGGTGCCGTTCAGGCGCTCGCCGTTACCGGCCGGCGCGACGCCGCGGGCGACGGTCGCCAGAATGGATCGCACGTCCTCGCGCCCGCGGGCGTCCAGGAAGTCCAGCGCCTCGTCGAAGTTGACGCTCGTGCGCGTGTCGGCCACCTCGTCGCCGTCACCGAGCACGCGTCGGTCGCGCGATCCGCGGGTGACGACATCGAGGTAGGGGTCGCCGAGCAGGCTGCGCTCGCCGATGCGCAGCACGGCGTCCTCGTGGAGTTCGAAGTCGTCCTTCAGCGCGAACGTCACCCTGGCCAGCCGGCGGTCGCGCAGCCACTGCACCTGCTGCACCCGACCGACCTCGTAGCCCTTGAACAGGACGGGCTGCTTCGTGGGCAGCTTCTTCGTGTTGGCGAACGTCGCGGTGAGCTGCCGCGCGCCCGACAGCGCCCTGATGGGGTCCGAAGGTCCCTCGAAGCGGCTGTTGAGGAACACGAACGTGGCCACCGCGGCCAGCACGAGCAGCAGCCCGACCACCACGCCGTTGCGGGGCACCCGATGGTCCATGGCCTACCTCGCCCTCCTGGTGCGGGGCCGGGCTGCCAGCAGCGGCTCCGGGGGCATCCCGGGCACGCCGAAGCGCAGCAGGCACGCCGCCGCGTTGTCGCGGCAGGTGCGCTCGAGCATCTCGGCCAGCATGCGGGCCAGCCGCGACGGGTCGCCGCCGCGCCGGCGCGTCGCGGCCCGGGCCGCCGCCCCGGAGAACCCGAAGCCCTCAGGCGTGGCCTCCATGTTCAGGATGTCGAACTGCCCGAAGGCGCCCGCCTGCCGGTTGACGGAGGTGGCGCCGCTGATGTTGCGCGCGAACTGCAGGACGCCGTTGCGGTTCTTGTGCAGCAGGTCGACGAGGCCCAGCAGCTCGCGCAGCGCCGGCTGCTGGTCGTTCTCCAGCAGCCGCGTCTGGCGCGACAGGCCCTTGGCGAGCAGGCGCGCCGGGCGCCGGCCGTCGGCCGTCAGGCGGGCGGCCTGCGTCACGAACCGATCCAGCTGCGGCAGCGTCGCGCGCAGGCGCCGCGCGGTCGGGCCGACGCGCCCGGCGACGGGCACCAGCCGCTCCAGCGCCGGCGAGAGGGGGGCGGCGAGCCTGCGCGTGGCGGCCAGCGCCCGCCCCGTCTCGGTCAGGGCCGGCGCGAGCCGCCGCGTCGCCTCCTCGAGCTCGGGCGCGCGGCGGGCGGTCACCCCGAGCGTGCGCCGCCCGAGCTCGACGGCGCGCGCGAGCTGCGCGCCGCGGTCGCCCACGGTCCCGAACACCGCGTCGAGGTGGTCGGTGAGGCGGACGAGCAGCCGGCGGCGGTCGTCCAGCGCCCGGGCCAGCGGCCGCGCGTTGTCGGTGAGGCGCCCGAGCTCGCCGACGATGCGCCGCAGCTGCGGCTCGCGCCCCTCCAGCGCGCCGGCGAGCTCGCGCACGAGCACCTGCACCTGGGCCTGGGTGTCGGCGTCGAGGGTCTCGGTCAGCTCGTCGATGTGCACGAACGTGCCGGTGCGCGCCGCAGGGATGGTGGCGCCGTCCTCGAGCGGGCCGGCGGACGGCGTCCCCGGGTCGATGTTGACGATGAGCGTCTGCAGGACGCTCGTGGGCCGCACGAACGCTGACGCGTCGCGGAACACCTTGCCCTCGAGATCGCCGTCCAGGCGCATGGTCACGCGGGCCCGGCCGCCCTCCACGCGCACGCGCGTGACCCGGCCCGCCGGGGCGCCGGCGACGCCGACGGCCGGCTCCTTGGCCGGCAGCAGCCCCTTGGCGTCGGGCAGCAGGACGTCGAGCTCGTAGGGGCTCGACGACACCAGCGGCAGCCGGACGTCCTTCTTGGCCATGGTGTAGCCCAGGAACGTCAGCGCCGCGACGACCTGCATGAGCAGGACCGCGCGGCCGAACGGCACGCGCCCGATCTTCAGCGGCGGGTCGGCGAACTGCCAGGCCGTGCGCAGCGCCCGCCCCGGCAGCGTGAGCAGCCGGCGCATCAGTCGCAGCCTCCGATGGCGCGCAGCTGCGCGGCCGACCGCGCCGACACCCGCCGCACGTCCCGGCAGTCCGGCGCGGCGCCCCGGGCCCGCGGGCCCGGCACCGCCAGCCCGAGCGCCTCGGCGAGGCCCGCGCTCGCCGTCGGCTCGACGCGGGTGCCGATGCGGCCCTGGTAGCCGGGCGCGCCCGGGTTCTGGGCGGGCGTCTGGAACGGCCGGAACGCGGCGTTCAGGCCGGCGAACGCGCCGCCCACGAGCTGGCTGACGCCGGTCGGCGCGCCGAGCTCGGACGGCTTGTTGAACACGGTCAGCAGGTCGGCGAACCGGTCCAGCGAAGGATCGATCAGCCGGAACATCTCCACGAGTGCGGGGCGCGCGGCCGCCAGCCGCGAGGCGATGAGCCGCGCGTCGCGCACCAGCGGCGTGGCGTCGCGGGCGACCGGCACCGTCCGGCGCACGACGGGCGCGCCCTCGCGCAGCGCCGCCGCCAGCTCGGGCAGCGCGGGCGCGAGGCCGGCCGACAGGCGCCGCGCGCGGTCGACCACGCCGGTGACGGCCGGGGCGGTCCCCTGCAGCTCGCGCAGCGTGCCGGGCAGCGCGGCGAGCGTGGCATCGAGCGGGCGTCCCGCCCCGGCGGCCGCCGCGGAGGCGGTGCGGCGGGTCGCGCGCACGAGCGCGGGGAGGTCGGCGGACCGCCGCTCGAGCGCATCCACCGTCCGCGCCATGCCGCGCACCGCGCCCGCCAGCTCGCGACGGTGCGTGCCCTGCAGGGCGCGGGCCGCGCCGGCGAGATCGCCGGTGAGCTCGGGGGCGCGGCGCAGCAGCAGCTGGGCACCGGCGACCGTCTCGCGGCGCAGCGTGCGCGCGCCCACCGTCGCCAGGCGGCGCAGGTCGGCGCGGATGTCCGTCCGCAGGACGCGCAGGGCCTGGTCGAGCGTGACGTAGTTCGAGGTCTGCGAGCGCGGGATCGTGGCGCCCTCCTCGAGCACCGGCGCGCTCGGGCTGCCGGGCGACAGGTCGACGAAGTTCGACCCTTCGAAGAGCGTGTGCGGGCGCATGTGCACGCGCGCGTCGCGGTGCAGGCGGTGGTCCTCGCGCAGGCGCAGCTCCACGCGGGCGTCGTCGCCCCGGCGCTGCACCTCGCCGATCTCGCCGATCTTGACGCCGGCGACCCGCACGTCGCGGTCGATCGAGCCCAGCCCCTGGACGTCGTCGAACATGGCGAAGTACGTCGTGGTGGGGCGCAGGGGGTTCGAGGGCCGCGCGATCGCGAGGACGAGGACGAGCGCCAGGAGCGCGACGCCGCCCAGGCCGATGAGCCGGCGGGCGTAGAGGCTCATCGCGCACCCCCGGGCCGGCAGCGGCCGTCGCGCACCGTGTCCCGGTCGGCCTGGCCCGGGTCCGGGAACGGGTTGCGGCAGGGCCGGTCCGTGAAGACCGGCAGGACCCGCCACGCCGGCGCGCCGGGGGCGAGACCGTGCGGGTACGGGTCGTTCGTGGCGTCGATGAAGCGCCGGCCGGCCTGCGCGATCTCGCCCGTGCCCGGCTCCACACCCGGCACGCCGGGGATGCGGAACTGGCGCCGGTAGGGCCCGACCCGCTCGAGCAGCGTGCGCAGGCTCGCGTTGAGCGGGCGCAGCGTCGTCATCGTCGGGTACAGGTCGCGCGCCACCGGGCGGCCGGCCCGCAGGACCGGGTCCGCCGCGTCGGCGATGCGGGCGACCTCCGTCCGCAGCACTCCGCCGCGCGAGAGCAGCCGCGACACCGTCGGCAGCGCGTCCGTGAGGCCGCGCGCCCCCGGCAGCAGCTCGCGCGACAGGCCGGCCACGTCGTCCAGCAGCGGCTCGGCCCGCGGGCCGACGTTCAGCACGCGCTGCTCGACGACGGGCAGCAGCCGCAGCGCCTGGCGCAGCGGCCCGTCGCGCCGGGCAAGCACCCCGAGGACGCGGTCCGCCCCCGTCACGAGCGCCGACACGTCGTCGGGCCGGGTCCCGCGCGCCGCGGCGAACGTGCGCGCCGCGCCGGCGATGACGTCTTCGAGCGCCCCGTCGGCGGCGGTGACGGCGCCGAGCTGGGCGGCCAGGTCGCGGGCGAGCGGCGGCGTGTCGGCCAGCGCCGCGTTCACCTCGCGGCCCCGCGCGGCCGCGCCCATGCCGAGGCCCACGACGCCCGTCCGCAGGTGCTCGCGGGCCCGCGCGTCGAAGAGGTCGACGACCTCCAGGAGGTCGACGCCGGACCCCGCACGGGCGACCAGGCGGTCCTCGTGGCCCAGGGTGCGCTGCGACGTCCCGGGCCGCAGCTCCAGGTACGTCTCGTACACGATCGAGTGGACGCGGACGTAGGCCTCGGTGTCGGCCGGCAACGGGCGGAAGCCGGGCTTGGTGATGTTCGCCGTGACGGTCACCCCGCCCGCGCCGCGGCGGTCGGGCTCGACGTCGGCGACGAGCCCCGCGAGGCGGCCGCCGATCCGCACGGCCTGGCCCGCGCGCAGCACGGGCGTGTCGGCCGGCAGCGTCACGCGCAGCGCGTAGCGCTCCTGGAACGGCGGGCCTGTCGTGGCGAGGAAGCCCACGACCAGCAGGAAGGCGCCGGCGGCCAGCGTCAGCAGCCCGAGCAGCTTGGGGTGCCGGGTCAGCCGGGCGGCGGCCCGGGCGGCGGGCCCGCTGGACGGCCTGGCGTGGGAGCGGGGCCGGGGCATCAGCGCAGCAGGAAGTCCAGGAGGCCGTCGGCGCCCTGCGGCGACGCGGGTCGGGGACGGTCGGGACGGTCGGCCGGGCGGGCGCCGAGCGCCCCGGTCAGGCCGTCGATCGCCTGGCGCACGCCGCGCACGACGTCGGGCAGCGGCGGGGCCGGACGGTCAGGGGCGGCGGGCCGTCCTGGCGCCGGGGCGGGGACCTGAGGCCGCTCGGGGCGCGGGCGGGACACCGGCTCGCGGCGCCGCGCGCCGCGGCGGTCGGCCCGCCGGGCGGCGGACAGCAGGTCGGCCAGGCAGCCGGGGCGCACCCGCGCGCCGAAGATCTCGCAGTTGAGCACGGCCGAGACCCGCAGCCACCGCCGGGGGGCGTGCTCGGCGGGGTAGAACTGCTGGTTGCCGGGCTCGCCGGCCACCGCGCCCAAACCGAACTTCTCGTTGAACAGGACCTCGATCGTCTCGTCCTCGCCCAGGACCCCGCGCAGCATGTTCGAGATCGCCGGGGCGAGGTCGAAGGGCCCCGTCACGACCCGCTCGGGATCGGCCTCGATGGTCGGGGTCGCCGAGCGCACGAGCCGCCGCGTCAGGTCGAGCGTCGGGCGCGCGCGCCCGAGGAAGCGGTCGAGGTCGCCGAGGAAGGCGGGGGCGCGGTCCAGCGCGCGGGCCAGCGCCGGGGCGCCGCGACCCAGTTCGGCGGCGAGCGGGGTGGCCGCCGTGGCGGCACCGCGCAGCGACGCCATCGTCGAGCGCAGGCGAGCGGCGGTCGCCGGCAGGCGCTCGAGCCCGGCGTCGAGGGCGGGGGTCTCGGCGGCCGTGGCGCGCAGCGTCCGGGCCAGCGCGTCGATCGAGCGGCCGAGGCTGCGCCGGCGCGCGGCGGCCTGGCCCGTGACGGCCTCGGCGTCGCGGATGACGCGGCGCAGCGCGGCGTTCTGACGGTTGACCTGGGTCAGCGCGTCGTTGGCCGACACCAGGGCGGGGCGCAGGTCGAGCGCTGCCCGGTTCAGGTCGCCGCCGCGCTCGTCGACGGCTCGCGCCAGCTCGGTGAGGACGAGCTGGATGCCGGCCCGCTCCCGCTCGCCGAAGGCGTTGAGCAGGTCGTCGAAGCGCGGCGCCACCAGCGTGTTGCGACAGCGTCCGCCCGGGACCTCCGGGTCGCAGCGGATCGTCGGCGCGCCGTCCTGCTCGGGCAGCGCCCGCGCGGCCCGGCCCGGCTCGTAGGCCACGTAGCTGTCGCCGGTCGTGTCCTGCTGGCGGATCGCCGCCGTCGCGTCGGCCCGCGGGGCTTCGACCTGGTCGTCGATGCGCAGCTCGACCTCGGCCAGCCCGTCCTCGGTCACGTCGATCGACCCCACGGAGCCGGCGATCGCCCCGTCGACGCGGACGTTCATGCCCTCGATGAGCGGAAATGCGTCGTCGAACTGGGCGACGACCTTGCGGGCGTCCGCGGACGGCTGCGAGGAGACCACGAGCACGGCGAGCACGCCGACGAGCAGCAGCGCCGTCACGGCCGCCATCGCCTTGGCGACGACGTCGGTCACTCAGCCGCCCCCCTCGGGCAGGATCCCTGGCGGCAGGTCCTTCCACGGCTGGCACTCGTTCACGCCCGGCACCCGGATGTACGGCCGCTGCAGCAGCCCGGCGACCACGCCACCGGGGTTATCGCGGTCGCAGTCCGCCGGGCCGATGACGCGGCCGACCGTGCTCGGCGGCGGCATGTTCGACAGCCCGGAGGCCACGTTGAGGATGTGGCCGTTGGCGTCGTAGGCGCCGGAGATCGCGCCGAAGTTCTGGAATGCCCCGACCGTCTCCGGCACGTAGACCTGCAGCACCCGCGCGAGCGGCAGCGCCTCGCGCGCGACCGGCGTGAGCTTGCGCGCCACCGGGCTGGCGCTGCGGATGATCGGACGCAGCTCGCGCAGCTGGGCGGGCCCGCGCTCGACGAGGCGCCGGGTCTGGGCCGTCAGCGGCCCGGCGGCCTGCATCGCCCGCGGCAGCAGGCGCGCCAGCGGCCGCAGCTCGGTGGCGACAGGGCCCAGGCCGCGCGCCAGGCGCCGCAGCTGCGGGGTGGCGGCGGTGACCGCGTCGAGGGCGGCCCGCCCGCGGGTCAGCGCGGGGGCGAGCCGGGCGACGCTCTCGCGCAGCTGCGCCTGGCGACCGGCCGTCGTGCGCAGCAGCCCGGCGAGCGCGTCGGCGGCGGCGCCGAGCTCCTCGCGGTCGCGCGCGAGCACGCCGGTCACGCGCTCGCCGTCGCGCACGAGCGTCCGCAGCGCCACTCCGTCGCGGCCCACCTGGTGCAGCAGCTCGGCCGTCTCGTTGAGCGCCGGCGCGCTGCGGCGCAGCAGGCGGTCCACGTCCGGGCCGCGGCCGTGCAGCGTGCGCTCCAGGCCCTCGACGAGCCGGCCGAGCCGGCGGCGCGTGGGCGGGTCGAGCGTCTCGACGGCCTCGTCGAAGTTCACGGGCTGGTCGGTGGCACCGACCGCCAGGCGGGCGCCGTCGGGCAGCAGAGGTGCCGACGGGTCGCCCTGCAGCAGCTCGACGGCGCGGTTCACGGCGCCGACGTTGGAGGCCAGGCGGACATCCGCCCGCGCGCCGCGGTGCAGGCGGAAGTCGTCGTCGACGTCCATCGTGACCTCGGGCCGCTCGTCCTCGGCGATCCGGATGCTGCGCACCACGCCGACCTTCACCGCGCCGGCCCGCACGTCGCCGCCCTCGAGCAGCCCGCGGACGTCGTCGAAGCTGGCGCGCAGCTCGTACGTCCCGTCCCGCGAGCCCGCCAGCAGCACGGCGACGACGGCGACCACGAGGGTGACGGAGGCGACCACGACCACCCGGGTCGCGTGCGGACCGAGGCCGGCACGGGGTCCGGGAGCCGCCCTCATGCGATCGGCAGGCGCGGGTTGAAGCCCCAGAACAGGAACGTCATCGCCATGTTCAGGACGGTGACCAGGATCAGGTTGACCGCCATCGACCGGGCGGTGGCGATGCCGACCTCGACCGGTCCGCCGCCGACCCGGTAGCCGAAGAACAGCGCCACGCAGACCACCGCGACGGTCATCACCATGCCCTTCACGAACGACCGCAGCACGTCCGTGACGCTGGTGACGGTGTAGAAGGCGAACTCCCACGTGCCCTGCGAGACGCTGCCGCTGCGCACGTAGGAGCCCAGCCACGCCGCGCCCTCGGCGGCCCCGAGCGAGATCAGGTAGGCGAAGGGCAGCACCACGAACGCCGCGGCCAGGCGGCTGGCGACGGCGAAGGCCATGGACGGGATGCCCATCACCTCCATGGCGTCGATCTCGTCGTTGACGCGCATCGCCCCGAGCTGGGCCACGATCCCGCCGCCGACCTTGGCGGCCACGATGAAGCCGAAGATGAACGGGACGATCTCGCGGTTGACGCAGAACGAGCTGAACAGCGGGCCGACCACGCCCGCGCCGATCTGCTGACCGAACGCCTCGGCGGCGATGCCGCAGCTCGTGCCCGCCACGAACGACATGACGACGATGACCAGGACGCTGCCCGACGCCAGGAGGCCGATCTGCCGCAGCACCTCGGCGGGGAAGCGCGGCAGGAACCGGAACGCGCCGAGGACCTGCACGACGAACGCCGCGAACGTGCCGGCGGAGTCGACCACCGGCACGTGGGCCGGCCGCTCGACGGCTCGGCGCGCCGGGCCGGAGGGGTGACGGGGCGCGCGGCTCATCCGCCGAAGTTCACCTCCGGGAAAAAAGCCTGGAACAGCTGCGTGTAGGCGATCGTGACGATGCCGATCACCACGAAGCACGTCACCACGGCCTCGTTGACCGCGGCGCCCACGGACTCCGCGCCGCCCGACACCTGCAGGCCCTTCTGGGCGGCGATGACCCCGATGAGGATGCCGAACAGGGCGAGCTTGACGACGCTGCCCCACAGGTCGATGAAGTTCGTCAGGCCCAGCAGCTGGCTGGCGAAGGCCTGGGGCGTCGCGTCGTAGAGCAGGACCACGGCCGAGAACGTGCCCGCCAGGCCGGCCCAGAAGGTCAGCAGCGCCAGCACGGGCATCCACGCCGTCAGCGCGACCACGCGCGGGAGCACGAGGTTGCGCAC
>DASPKC010000496.1:0-6137 GCA_035628295.1 Baekduia sp. | reverse complement strand
CACGCCCGCCGACGGCCTGGTCGCCGGCACCGCCCGGGTCGACGGCGTGCCGTGCGCGGTGCTCTCCTACGACTACACCGTCCTGGCGGGGACGCAGGGCGCCCTCGGCCATCTCAAGAAGGACCGGCTCTTCGAGCTCATCGAGCGCCTGCGGCTGCCCACCGTGTTCTTCGCCGAGGGCGGAGGCGGCCGGCCGGGCGACACCGACTTCCCGGTCGTGTCCTCGCTGCACGTGCGGGCGTTCGCGCTGTGGGCGCGGCTCTCCGGGCTCGTGCCGCGCATCGCGGTCGTCAAGGGCCGCTGCTTCGCCGGCAACGCCGTGATCGCCGGCTGCGCCGACCTCATCGTCGCCACCGAGGACGTGTCGATCGGGATGGGCGGGCCCGCGATGATCGCCGGCGGCGGGCTCGGCACGGTGGCGCCCGACGACGTCGGGCCGGCCGACGTCCAGGCCGCCAACGGCGTCCTCGACGTCGTGGTCGCCGACGAGGCCGAGGCGGTCGCGGTCACCAAGCGGCTGCTGGGCTACTTCCGCGGCCCGTGCAAGCCGGGCCGCGCGCCCGACCAGACGCGGTTGCGCACGATGGTTCCCGAGCGCGAGCGCCGCGCCTACAAGGTGCAGCCCATCATCCAGACGCTGTGCGACGAGGGCTCGGTGACGTTCCTGCGCGAGCGCTTCGCACCCGAGCTCGCGACGGCCTTCGGCCACCTCGAGGGCCGGCCCGTCGGCGTCATCGCCAACAACACGATGTACGCCGCCGGCGCGATCACCAGCGACGCGGCCGACAAGGCCGCGCGCTTCCTGCAGCTCTGCGACGCGTTCCGGATCCCGGTCGTGTCGCTCGTCGACACCCCGGGGATGATGGTCGGCCCGAAGGCCGAGGCCACGGGGCTCGTGCGCCACACCTCGCGCCTGCTCGTCGCGGCCGGGGCGCTGCGCGTGCCGTTCGTGGCGGTGGTGCTGCGCCGTGGCTACGGGTTGGGCGCCCAGGCCATGACCGGCGGCAGCCTCCACGAGCCGCTGCTGACGATCGCGTGGCCGACGGCGCACCTCGGGCCGATGGGCCTGGAGGGGGCGGTGCGCCTCGGTCTGCGCAAGGAGCTCGAGGCGATCGCCGACGAGGCCGAGCGCGAACAGCGCGTCCGGGAGGTCACGGCCGCGGCGCAGGAGAACGCCAAGGCGATCAACGCGGCGCAGCTCTTCGAGCTCGACGACGTGGTGGACCCCGCCGAGACGCGTGGCCTGCTCGCGGCGACGCTCGCCGCGGCCGCGGTGGCCGATCCGGCACCGGCCGGCCACCGCTTCGTCGACACCTGGTGAGCGTCAGACGACGTCGCCCAGCAGGCCGAGGACGACCACGAACCAGACGGCGCCGGCGACGACGAACAGCGTCACCGGCAGGAACCGCCGCTGCGCGCGCCGCACGTCGCCCGTGGGCCGGTCGCTGCGGGCCTGCTGCTCGTGCGTCATCCAGCGCTGGACGCCCATCCAGCCCAGCGCCAGCGGGACGATGATGAGCGGCAGCACCCAGCCGTCGGACATCAACGGCGCGAGCGCGACGCTCAGCACCACGACCCCGGCGACGACCCACCAGGGCAGCGCCTCGACGGCCGAGCCCTCGCCGCCCGACGGCCCAGGGTGCGCCTGCGGCGTCATCGCGGTCCGCTGCTCCATCGTGGCCTCGGCCGGATTCTCGTCGCCGCGGACGGTCCGCTCGTTGTTGCCGCTGGACACCACCTCGGCGGCGCCGCCCGCATCGGTCGCCCCCGCGAAGTCCTCCACGAGCTCGCCCAGGACGCGGTCGGGGTCGGCCACGCCCTCGGCCTCCAGGCGGGCTGCGGTCTCCGGCGCGACGTGCTCCATCTCGGTGGTGAGCTGGATGGCGCCGCCGGCGACCACCATGGTGCCGAGCGCGTGCAGCCCGACCGCGACGAGCAGGGCCCAGAACTGGCCGGTGGCAAAGGAGATGATGCCGCCGACGACGACCGCCGCCAGCAGGGAGACCAGGACGATGGCCCGGTTGGCGATGATGGCCGCCACCATCGGGCTGTGGGTCCCGCGCTCGTCGCTCGTGCGGCGCGGGGTCCCGACAGGGACCTCGACCTCCTCGCGGCCGACGGCCTCCTGCAGCTCCTCGGTCAGGAGCCGGTTCGCCTCGGGGGTGAGGCTGGGGTCCTCCGAACGGACGAACCGGCGCTCGGTGTCGCGATTGGTGTCTGGGGCGCCCATGCGGCTGCGCTACCCGGTGTGGGCGGCGAGCGTGTACGCGCCTACCCGGGCTTGTACGCCGCCATCGCCTGCTGGAAGCGGTCGGGGTCCAGCGCGGGCACCACCAGCCGCGCCGGCGGCGCGTCGGCCCGGATCCCGGCCAGCAGGATGTCGAGGTAGCGGCGCCAGAGGTCGGGCTCGACGTCGCGGCCGAGATCCACGACCTCGCCGAGCATCTTGTTGAACAGCGCCAGGTCGGTGCCCTGCAGGTCGGCGCGCACGACGCCGGCCTCGCGGGCGCGGGCGACGAGGCGGCTGACGGCCGGTCCGAGCGTCTGGCGGGCGCGCGCGACGCGCACGGCGCCGTGCCCCGGAGCGAAGAGCACCTGCTTGAGCCCCCGGTCGGCGCACTGCAGCTGCATGGCCTCCTCGAGGTAGCCCCGCACCGCGGCCCACGGGTCGGGGTGCGCGAGCCAGCGCTCGGCGATGGCCGTCAGCTCGTCGATGCGGGCCTCCAGGAGCGCGTCGATCAGCTCGTCCTTGTTGCGAAAGCGCCGGTAGGCGGTGCCCACGCCGACCCCGGCGTGCTTGGCGATCTCGTCGAGCGTCACGGACAGGCCGCGGTCGGCGAAGACGTCGCGGGCGGCGTCCAGCAGCCGCTGGCGGTTGCGCTCGGCGTCCGCGCGCAGGGGAGGGGACGTGCTCATCGCAGAAGGGAGGGTAGCCGTACTGGAGGTTCGGTCTCCGGTTCGCTACCGTGCCCATCCGGAACCGGAGGTGCCACCTCCGATCCTGACCCGGACACCTCTCCGCCCCAGGAGCCGCATGCCCACCGCAGAGCAGCACCACGAACGCCGCTGGCTGATCCTCGGCGTCATCGGCATCGCCCAGCTGATGGTCGTCCTCGACGCCACGATCGTGAACATCGCCCTGCCCTCCGCCCAGGCCGACCTGGGCTTCTCCGACGAGTCGCGCCAGTGGGTCATCACCGCCTACGCGCTGGCCTTCGGCAGCCTGCTGCTGCTCGGCGGGCGCATCAGCGACCTGTTCGGCCGCAAGCGCGCGTTCGTCCTCGGCCTGCTCGGCTTCGCGGCCGCGTCGGCACTCGGCGGCGCGGCGCCGTCCTTCGGCGTGCTGGTCGCAGCGCGCGCGCTGCAGGGCGCGTTCGGCGCGCTCCTGGCGCCGGCCGCCCTGTCGCTGCTGGCCACCACGTTCACCGACCCGGCGGAGCGCGGCAAGGCGTTCGGGATCTTCGGCTCGATCGCCGGCGCGGGCGGCGCGGTCGGCCTGCTCCTCGGCGGCGCGCTGACCGAGGCCCTGGACTGGCGGTGGTGCCTGTACATCACGCTCCTGTTCGCCGTGCCGGGCGCGCTGGCCGGCATGCGCCTGCTGCACGACGCGCGCTCGCCGCGCCGGCCCCCGCTCGACCTGCCGGGAACGGTGACCGCGACCTCCGGGCTGTTCGCGCTCGTCTACGGCTTCGCCCACGCGGAGAGCCACGGCTGGACCGCTGCGCTGACGCTCGTCCTGCTCGGCGCGTCGGCCGCGCTGCTGACCGTCTTCGTGGCCCTCCAGCGACGCGTCGCGCACCCCCTGCTGCCGCTGCGCGTGGTCCTCGACCGCAACCGCGGTGGCGCCTACCTCGCGGTCGGCCTGGCCGGCATCGGCATGTTCGGGGTGTTCATCTTCCTGACCTTCTACCTGCAGCAGACGCTCGGGATGAACCCGCTGGAGACCGGCGTGGCGTTCATGCCCCTGAACCTCTCGATCATCACCACGGCGATGATCGTCAACACCCGGGTGCTGCACCGCACCGGGCCGCGCCCGCTGGTGCCGACCGGGATGCTGCTGGCCATGGCAGGCATGCTGCTGCTGACCGGCATCGGGGTCGACACCTCGTACGCCTCGCACGTGCTGCCGTCGCTCGTGCTCTTCGGCGTCGGCTTCGGCCTGATCATCGCCCCGGCCTTCCAGGGCGCCACCGCCGGCGTCGCCCCGCAGGACTCCGGGGTCGCGTCGGCGATGGTCAACACGTCGCAGCAGGTCGGGGGCGCGATCGGCACGGCGCTGCTGAGCACCCTCGTCGCCTCGGCGACCAGCGGCTACCTCGACGACCGTGCCCCGTCGCCCGCGGCCGTCGCGGAGGCCGCCGTGCACGGCTACACCGTCGCCTTCTGGACGGCCGCGGGCATCTTCGGCCTGGGCGCCGTGGTGTGCGCACTGCTGCTGCGCGGCGGCGCGCCCCGCACGGTCGCGCACGCCGCCCCGGCGGCGGTGGCCCAGGAGGCGTAGCGCGCGCGGTGGGCGCGGCTACGCGCCCACCGCCACCAACCCCAGCGCCTCGGGCAGCTCGAGGGCGGGGACGGGACGGGAGAAGAGGTAGCCCTGGGCGAGGTTGCAGCCCTGGGCGGTCACGCGCTCGAGCTGCTCGTGCGTCTCGACGCCCTCGGCGACCACCGAGAGCCCGAGCGCTGCGGCCATCGACGACACGGCAGCGAAGATCGGCTCCGAGCTACCGGCGTGCGGGCCGGAGACGAACGAGCGGTCGATCTTGAGCTGCGAGACGGGGACGCGCGTGAGATAGCTCAGCGAGCTGTAGCCCGTGCCGAAGTCGTCGAGGACGAGCCGGACGCCCATGTCGTGCAGCGCCGCGATCGTCGCGCGCGGCTCGGCGCCCTCCTGCAGCAGCGCCGTCTCGGTCAGCTCGAGGGCGAGCGCGGCGGGCGGCAGGCGGTGGCGCGCCAGCGCCTGGGCCACCTGGTCGACGAACGCGGGGTCGGCGAGTTGCAGCGCCGACACGTTGACCGACACGTAGAGCCGCTCGGCGGGCAGCCCGAAGCGCGCGCGCCAGGCGGCGAGCCGCGCGCAGGACTCGTCGAGGGCGAACGCGCCCAGGCGGTCGATGAAGCCGGCCTGCTCGGCGAGCGCGACGAACTCGGCGGGGGAGACGTCGCCGTCGCGCGGGGAGGTCCACCGCAGGAGGGCCTCCACGCCGGCCGGCGCGCCGCCTTCGGCGCAGACGATCGGCTGGAAGGCCAGGCGCAGCTGGCCCCGGTCCAGCGCGGCGCGCAGGTCGGACTGCAGGCGCAGCGCGCGCAGGCCCTCCTCGCGCATGCCGTCGTCGAAGTGCGCCGTCCGCCCACGCCCGGCGGCCTTGGCGCGGTACATCGCGGCGTCGCCCTCGCGCAGCAGCGTGGCCGCGTCGCGTGTGCCGCCCTCGCAGACCGTGACGCCGACCGACGCGCTGACCCAGACGTCGCCCTGGCCGGTCGGCAGCGGCGCCTGCCAGCTCTCGACGACGCGCCGGGTGAGGCGGTCGACGTCCGCGTCGGACCCCACGCCGTCGAGCAGCACGACGAACTCGTCGCCGCCCAGCCGGGCGACGGTGTCGCTGGCCCGCACCGCCTCGGCCAGCCGTCGCGACAGCGCCATGAGCAGCTGGTCGCCCGCCTCGTGGCCGAGGCTGTCGTTCACGAGCTTGAAGTTGTCGAGATCCGCGAGCAGCAGCGCGACGCGGCCGCCGCTGCGCCGGGCGCGGGTCAGGGCCTGCGCGAGCCGGTCGTGCAGCAGCGCCCGGTTGGGCAGGTCGGTGAGCGTGTCGTGCAGCGCGGCGTGGCGGGTGGCCCGCTCGGACTCCAGCCGCTCCCACGCCGAGCCCAGGACGTGGGCCACCGACTGCAGGAACGCGGCATCGTCCTCGCCGAAGCGGCGGCTCGCCACCGTGTGCGCGCCCAGGACCCCATACGCGCGGCTGGACCCGCGGAAGGCGACGGACATGCCCGACCTGGCCCCCTGGCGGCGCAGGACCGGGGCGGCGTCGAAGCGCTGCTCGGCGGCGAGGTCGTCGATCACCACCGGCCGGTCGGAGGCGAGGACGAAGCCGGCCTCCGAGCCCGGCTGGGCGGCGACGAGTTCGTCGTGCTGCTCG
>DASPKC010000495.1:0-10682 GCA_035628295.1 Baekduia sp. | reverse complement strand
CGAGCAGGACGCAGCCCAGCGCCGGGCGCAGGGCGTTGGCGGGGACCTTGTCGATGAGGTGGGTCCCGACGACGACGCCGGGCAGCGAGCCCAGCAGGATCGTCCCCATGAGCATGAAGTCGACATTGCCGCCGACCCAGTGCGCCAGGCCGGCGCTCCACAGCAGGATGGCCGCGTGGAACACGTCGGTGCCGACGACGCGGTGCGGCGTGAGGCGGAAGACGAGGATCAGCGCGAGCCCGATCAGCGCGCCCGAGCCGACCGACGTCACCCCGAGGATGAGGCCGAGGACCGCGCCGATCGAGGTCGCGCCCGCCTTGACGTGGGGCGTCAGCTCGACGGTGTGGCGTTCGCGGTCGATCGCCGCGCGCAGGAACAGCGCGCGGAAGAGGATCGACAGCGACACGACGAGCAGCGCGCCGGCGACCGCCCACAGCAGCTGGTCCTGCAGGTCGTCGCCGAAGCGCTCCAGCAGCCAGACGCCCACCAGCGAGCCCGGCACGCTGCCGAACGCCAGCCACTTCGACACGCCGAGGTCGACGGTGCCCTTGCGCAGGTGCTGCCATCCGCCGACCGTCTTGGTCACGGCGCCGTAGGCGAGGTCGGTCCCGATGGCGACCGTGGGCGGCACGCCGGCGAACAGGATCAGCAGCGGCGTCATGAGCGAGCCGCCGCCGATGCCGGTCAGCCCGACGAGGATGCCGACCCCGAGGCCGAACGCGATGACGAGCGGGTCCATCCGCGCCTCAGCTCAGACGTGCAGGCCGCACTCGGTCTTGTCGGTCCCCGCCCAGCGGCCCTCGCGGCCGCTGCCGGGCTGCGTGCACGGCGCGCAGCCGATGGACGCGTAGCCCTGGTCGTGCAGGGGGTGGTACGGGAGGTCGCGCTCGTGGATGCGCCGCCAGAGGTCCTTCTCGGTCCAGTCGACCAGCGGGTTGTACTTCCACATGGCGCGCTTCTCGTCCCACTCGACGTGCTCGGCGTCGGCGCGCAGCTCGTTCTGCTCGCGGCGGATGCCGGTGATCCAGCCCTGCGAGCCGGCCAGCGCGCGCTCGAGGGCGGCGACCTTCGACGGGGTGCAACAGTCGCTCGGGCCGCTCCACGGCACGTCCGGCCGGGACGCGTCCTCGACCTCGATGCGCACGCCGAAGCGCTCCTCGAACGCCCGCCAGGTGGCCAGCGTCTCGGCGAAGAGCACGCCGGTGTCGATGGTGACCACCTTCGCGTGCGGCGCGACGCGCAGCAGCTCGTCGAGGATGACCGACTCCTCCTTCTGGAAGGAGCAGAGGAAGGTCAGCCGCTCGTGCTGCGCGGCGCGCTGCAGGGTGTCGCTCAGACCGCGCACTCGCCCTCGCCGCGGATGACCTCGAAGGGCACCTTGCGGTTCCAGTCGATGAAGAGGTTCATCGACTCCAGGCTGAACTCGGGCGGCAGGGACAGGTCGCGGGCCTCGTCCTCGAAGCGCTTGGTGCCGACGCGCTCGGCGTACTCGCGGAACAGCTCACCCTCGTTGCGCTCGGCCTCGTACATGCGGATCCAGCGCTCCAGGGCGTCCGGGACGCGCTTGGCGGGCAGGCGGATCTTCAGGCGCGTGCCGTACTCCACGACGCCGCCCTCGTAGCGGCCGCCGACGTGGGCGACGTACGCGGGGACGGTGTGCTCGCCGACCTTGATCGACGCGCCGTAGAACCCGATGTCGGCGATGTGGTGCTGGCCGCAGCCGTTGGGGCAGCCGGAGTTCTTGACGTGGATCCGCTTGGTGAGCGGGTCCGTGATCTCCATGCTCAGCAGCCGCTCCTGCATGGCGCCGTTGAGGCCCATGGACGAGGTGATGCCGAGCTTGCAGGAGTCGGTGCCGGGGCACGAGACCGTGTCGGTGATCTCCTGGGCGCCCGGCTCGCCGAGGCCGAGGTCCTTCAGCGCGGTCCACAGGGCGTAGACGGCCTCGTCGCGGACCCAGCGGAAGACCAGGTTCTGGCCGACGGTGGTGCGGGCGAAGCCGCCGGAGAACTCGCGCATGAGCTGCCCGAGCGCGCGGAACTGGTCCGGCGTCAGGTCGCCGCGGGTGATCTTGACCTCGACGGCGGAGAAGCCCTCCTGGCGCTGGCGGTAGACGTTGGACGCGACGAAGGCGTCGAACGCGCGCGAGTCGCCGTTGGGCGTGGCGTAGGACGCCAGGGGCGCCGGCGCCGCGGCCTCCTCGTCGATGTCGTAGCGCAGGCCCTCGACGTCGAAGTGGCGCTCGGCGACCCAGTCGCCCTGGCGCTCCTCGGCGACGAGCCGGCGCAGCTCGTCGATGCCGAACTTGTCGACGAACACCTTGATGCGCGCGCGGGCGCGGTTGACGCGCAGCCAGTCCTGCTTGTCGAAGATCCGGAAGACGGCCTCGGCGACCTCGAGGTACTCGCCGTTGTCGGCCTCGACGAAGTCGTAGAGCGTCGGGGCGATGCGCGGCATGATCGACGTGCCGCCACCCACGCGGACCTCGAAGCCCTTCACGCCGTCCTTGATCCGGGCGTGGAACGCGATGTCGTGGATGCCGCTGATCGCCCGGTCCTCGTCGGTGCCGTCGAACGAGGTCTTGATCTTGCGCGGCATGAGTTGCGTCGTGGGGTGGCGCACGAAGTAGCGGACGTACGCGCCGGCGTAGGGCGTCGGGTCGAAGACCTCGCCGTGGCAGACGCCGGCCAGCGGGTCCTGGGTCACGTTGCGCACCGTGTTGCCGCAGCCCTCGCGGCTGGACAGGCCGGCGTCGGACAGTTCGCGGATGAGCTTGGCGGCGTCACGCAGCGGCACGTGGTGCATCTGGATGTTCTGCCGCGTGGTGATGTGCCCCTTGTTGAGGGGGACGTACTTCTCGATGACGTCGGCGAACGCGTCCATCTGGTCCGGCGTGATGCCGCCCATGGGCAGCTTGACCCGGATCATCTGGACGTCGGCCTGGCGCTGGCCGTACACGCCCTGCTTGAGGCGGAAGCCGATGAAGTCGTTCTCCGGCGTCTGGCCGGCGAGGAACTTCTCGGCCTCGTTGTCGAAGTCGTCGAACTCCTCGACGATCGCCGGGATCACGTGCCCCGGGACGTCCTCGAGGACTTCAGGGTTCGCGAGCGTGCCCTTGCGCATAGGGGGGCACATTAGCAAGAAATACTTAGGGGATTAAGGCATTTTACTGGACCGGATCGGTCCGGTTCGAGCGCCGGCGCAGCTCGTCACGCTCCACGGCGTTGGCGCTCAGGGCGATCGCCTCGGCGTAGGCCTCCTGCGCGCCGGCCTCGTCGCCGGCGCGGCGCCGCAGCTCGGCCAGCGCCGCGTGGAACGGCTGGTAGCGGTGGAGCCGGAGGGGCTCGAGCAGCGCCAGGCCGGCGGCGGGGCCGTACGCGAAGCCATGGGCGACCGCTCGGTTGACGGCGACCACCGGCGTCGGCGCCAGGCCGGCCAGGGCGTCGTAGAGCGCGGCGATCTGCGGCCAGTCCGTGGCGTCGAAGCTCGCGGCGCGCGCGTGCGTGGCCGCGATCGCCGCCTGCAGCTGGTAGGGCCCGGGGCGCCGCCGGCGCAGGGCCTCGGCCAGCGCGGTCAGCCCCTCGTCGAGCGCCGCGGCGTCCCAGCGCGTGCGGTCCTGCGCGTCGAGCCCGACGTAGGCCCCGGCGGCGTCGGTCCGCGCGGCCCGCCGCGCGTCGGTGAGCAGCAGGAGCGCGAGCAGCCCGCGGACCTCGGGCTCGTCGGGCATGAGGCGCGCCAGGAGCCGGGCCAGCCGGATGGCCTCGGTGCAGAGGTCGGCGCGTACGAGCTGGTCGCCGGCCGCAGCGGTGTAGCCCTCGTTGAAGATGAGGTACAGCACCGCGAGCACGCCGCCGACGCGCTCCGGGAGGTCCTCGGGCGGCGGGACGCGGAAGGGGATGCCCGTGGCGGCGATGCGCCGCCGCGCGCGCACCAGCCGCTGCGCCATGGCGGGCTCGGCCGTCAGGAACGCGCGGGCGATCTCGCCGGTGGTCAGGCCGCCGACCGCCCGCAGCGTGAGGGCCACCCGCGCCTCCGGCGCGAGCGCCGGATGGCAGCAGGTGAACAGCAGGCGCAGCTGGTCGTCCTCGGGCTGGTCGGGCACGTCGGCGTCCACGGCGGGGACGGCGTCGCCGGCGCGCAGGGCGTCCGCGCGCAGGCGCTCGACGCGGTCGGCGAGCACGCGGTCGCGCCGCAGCCGGTCGATCGCGGCGCGCCGAGCGACGGTCTGCAGCCAGGCGCCGGGGCGCTCCGGCACGCCGTTGCGGGGCCACCCCGCTGCGGCGGCGGCGAAGGCGTCGGCCAACGCGTCCTCGGCCAGCTGCGGGTCGCGCACCCGGCGCGTCAGGCCGCCGAGCAGGGCGCTCCACTCCTGGCGGAACGCCTGCTCGACGGCGGCCTGCGCGGCGCGGGTCACCCGGCCTGGTGCGCCCCTTCGAGCATGGCCTTGAAGGCCTCGAGCGGCATGATCGGGCGGACCTCGACCTTGCCGGCGGCGTAGGGGACCCGCTTGGCCCAGCGCAGCGCCTCGTCGAGGTCCGGGACGTCGATGAGGTAGTAGCCGCCCAGGATCTCCTTGGTCTCGGCGAAGGGGCCGTCGACGACCAGCGGCTCGCCGGCGCCGATCTCCACGGTGGTGGCGGTGTCGACGCCCTGCAGCGCGTTGCCGCCGACGTAGACGCCCGCCTCCTTCATCGCCTCGTCCAGCGCGAACCACTTCGGCATCTGCTCGGCGACCTCCGCCGGCGTCGGCGGGCCGGAGGGCTCGCGGTAGAGGAGCAGCAGGTACTGGGACATGTGGGTCTCCTTGGTCGTGGCGTCCGCCGTTCGGCCGCCTCACCCGGCCGACGAACGGGCTCGCGGGGATTCGACACCCTGGGCGCGCCGTCGCGCAAGCTGGCGCGTCGGCGCTCGGCGGCCGCGCGACGCGGCTCGCGGGTAGGCTCCACGGGGTCGTGCCCAACCGCCGTCCCCAGCTCGAGCTCCGCGGGTCGACCGCCTCGCCCGAGGAGGCCGCCGCTGTGGTCGCCGCCATCGAGCGCTTCCTGCGCGAGACCGCGCCGCCGGCCGCCGCGCCCGCCCCGCGCCAGAACCCGTGGCTGCGCGCCGCCCTGCTGGAGGCGACGGGCCGCGAGCCCGACGCCCCGTCGCCCTGGGGCGACCCGCACCCCTGGGGCGCCTGAGCCCCCGCGGCCACATGGCCGAGCTGCCCGTCCTCGACCACGACGCGGTCCTGGCGGCCGTCACGCCGGCCGCGGCGATCGAGCGCGTCCACGCGGCGTTCCTGCGTCACAGGGCCGGCGACTGGGTGATGCCGCCGAAGGTCTACCTCGACTCGCCGGGCTTCGGGGACTTCCGGGCGATGCCCGCGCGCGGCGACGGCCTGGCGATCCTGAAGTGGATCAGCTCCTTCCCGCAGAACCCGGCGCGCGGCCTGCCCACGGTGATCGGCCTGCTCGTCGTCAGCGACGCGCGGAGCAGCGAGCCGCTGGCGCTGCTCGACGCCGGCGCGGTGACGGCCCTGCGCACCGGCGCCGTCGCGGCCGTCGCGGCGCGCGCGCTGGCGCCGGCGGGCGCGCGGACGGTCGGGCTCATCGGCTGCGGCCTCAACGGCTCGTGGGCGGCGCGCTGCCTGGCCGCGGCCGGCTACGGGCCGGGCGTGTGCGCCGACCCCCGGCCGGAGGCGGCGGCGGCGATCGCCGCCGAGCTGGGCTGGAAGACCGGGGCCAACCGCGACGCGCTGGCCTGCGACGTCGTCTGCTGCGTGACGCCGGGCGCCGAGGTGCTGGTGGAGGCCGGCGACCTGCGCCCGGGGCTGCACCTCAACATGCTCGGCGCCGACGGCCCGGGCAAGGCCGAGGCGACCGTGGGCGCGGTCGGTTCCTGCGCGCTGTTCTGCGACGAATGGGAGCAGGCGTCGCACGGCGGGGAGCTGACGGGCGCTGTCGAGGCCGGGATCGTGACCCGCGACAAGGTCACCGACCTCGGCGCCGTGCTGGCCGGCGAGGGGCCCGGCCGGCCCGGGCCCCAGGCCGTGACGCTCTTCGACTCCACCGGCTTGGCGATCCAGGACCTCGCCATCGCCGCGGCGGCGCTCGACGCGCTGCGGTCGGGCGCGGTCCAGGCGCAGATGGTCCGCCTCTAACCTCCCTGCCGCATGCTCCCCGCCGCCACCGAGCGCATCCTGCGCGACCTGCCCGACGACGCGGTGCTGCTGGACGTCGGGGGATGGGCCGCGCCGTTCAACCGCGCCGACTACGTCCTGGATCTGATGCCGTACGAGACGCGTGGCGCGATGGGGTCCTACGGGCCGCGCGACGAGCGCTTCTCGCGCAGGACGTGGGTCGTGCACGACATCTGCGACCGCCAGCCGTGGCCGTTCGCCGACAAGCAGTTCGACTTCTCCATCTGCGTCACGACGCTGGAGGACGTGCGCGACCCCATCTGGGTCTGCTCGGAGCTCTCCCGCGTCTCGAAGGCCGGCTACGTCGAGGTGCCCACGATCGAGGCTGAGCTCATCTTCAACGTCGAGGGCGACGGTCCGTGGCTGGGTCACGAGCACCACCGGTGGTTCTGCGACCTCGAGGCCGACGGGCTGGTCTTCACGCACAAGATCCACTCCGTCCACCACGACTGGACGCTGCGCGTGCTGCCCCGCTGGCGCGAGCAGATGGCACTGGAGGACCACCTCCTCGGCTGTTTCTGGGAGGGCGGGCTGCGCGCCCGGGAGCGCGTGCTGCTCGGCCCCGAGGACCATGCCGCCTTCCGCGCCGAGCTGCGCGAGCGGGTGCGGACGCGGTTCGAGCCGTCGCCGGCGGAGCTGCGCGCCAAGGAGGCGCGTGACGCGGCGCGGCACGTCGCCGCGCTCGCAGCCAAGCCGGCGCGGGCGGCGGTCGGGCGGGCGCTGGGCCGCCTGCGCGGGTGAGCGGCGCGTTCGGCTGCTGACCGAACGGGTGGAGGTACGGCCAACCCGACCCACGCCGCGCCGGCGCGGGCGTAGAGTGCGCCCGCGGTCCGTGGGGGGCCGCATCACCGAACGGGGGGACCCTGTGATCCACCGTCGTACCGCAACGCTCGTCGGAGCGCTGATCGTCCTGCTCCCAGTGACGGCCGCCCAGGCCGCCACCTACGATGTCAGCATGGGACCGCCGTCCTCGGCGCCCAAGTCGCTGCGCGATCTCAACGTCGACGCCAACACCTTCTTCCCGCGCACGGTGACGGTGCGCGTGGGCGACAGGGTCCGGTTCACGCCCAACGGCTTCCACACCGCGGACTTCCCCGGTCGCGGCCAGCGGGCGCTGCCGCTCCTGATCCCGTCGGGCCGTTCCGGCCACTCCGACGCCGCGGGCCGGCCCTTCTGGTTCGCCAACAACCCGAACCTCGGGTTCAACCCGCCGCTCATGCGCTCGGGCTACGGCAAGCGGGCCACCTTCACCGGGGCCAAGCGGGTCAACACCGGCCTGCCGCTGGGCGACAAGCTCAAGCCGGCGGCGGTGCGGTTCTCGCGCACGGGGACCTTCAAGTACCTGTGCAACGTCCACCCGAACATGACGGGCACCGTGCGTGTGCGCCGGTCCAAGGGCCAGTCGTCGGGCTCGGTGCGCCAGGCCGTGCGCCGCCAGGTCGACGCCGTGGCGCGCGTGGCCCCGCAGCTGCCGAAGACGAACGCCCCCAGGAACACCGTCCTCCTCGGCGCCGCGCGCGTCGCGGGCGGCGGGGCGGTGGACCACTTCGCGTTCCTGCCGGCCCGGCTCACCGTGCCGGTCGGCACCACGGTCGAGTTCCGCATGCCGTCGGCGTCGGACGAGATCCACAGCGCGACGTTCGGTCCGGGCGACGAGCGCGACCCGGCCAGCTACCTCGGCTCGATCGCCAAGAGCTTCGAGAGCCCGTCGTTCGACTCCCGGGGCGTCTATCCCAGCGAGCCGCCCGGGACGCAGGCGACCCTGACGCCGCAGCTGCACGGCAACGGCTTCTGGAACAGCGGCCTGCTCTCCCCCGCGCCGGACGCGAAGCTGACGCGGCTGCCGACCACCAGTCGGGTCACGTTCGGCGCGCCCGGCACCTACCGGTACCTCTGCGTCATCCATCCGTTCATGAAGGGCGAGGTCGTCGTCCAGTGAGAACCGCGGCCACGCTCGTGGCCATGCTCGTCGCGACGGGGGCGGTGGCCGCAGCCACCGCCCCCGCGTCGTGCGCCGCCGTCCGCGACGTCTGGGTCGCCGCCGTCCCGGCGCCCACGTGGAACATGGCGCCCAACCAGCGCGACGCGATCACCGGCACCAGCCACAGCCCGTCGCGCACGGTGTTCCCGGCGGTCACCTACCGTCGCTACACCCGCGGCTGGAGGCGCCCGTTGCCCAACGTGCCGTCCGCCGCGGGCGGGCACGACCGCATCCCCGGGCCGCTCATCCGCGCCCAGACCGGCGACCGGATCCGCGTGCACTTCAAGAACCTCGACACGCTCTACCGCCGGGCGCACTCCATGCACTTCCACGGCGTGCGCTACAAGCCCGCCTCGGACGGGTCGTTCGTGCCGGGCGTCTCCGGGCAGGACGCCGCGGTGCCGGTCGGCGGCACCTACACGTACCGGCTGACCGCCGAGCGCGACAGCGCGGGGGTCTGGCCCTACCACGACCACTCGCCGTCGATGCACGAGTCGCTCGAGGGCGGGATGTACGGGATGCTCTCCATCCGCCGCCGCGGCGAGCCGCTGCCCGACCGCGAGTACGTCGTCGTGTTCGCCCCGATGGGCGACTTCCAGACGGTCAACGGCCGCGCGTTCGTCGGCAACACGCCGGTGTACCGCGCGAAGGTCGGGGAGCTCGTGCAGTGGAACGTGATGGCCATCGGCTCCGAGCACCACACGTTCCACGTCCACGGCCACCGCTGGCTGCGCGGCCGCGCCGCGGAGGACACGCGCACCGTGGGGCCGGCGGAGTCGTTCCGCGTGCGCTGGCGCGAGCGCGACCCCGGCACGTGGCTGTACCACTGCCACGTCGAGAGCCACATGGAGAACGGGATGATCGGCACCTACCGGGTGAGCCGCTGATGCTCGAGCACGGAGCCACCCTCGCGGTCAGCATCGGGTTCTCGGTGTTCTCGCCAGCGCATGCCGACGTGCTGGTGGGCGACACGGTGCGTTGGACGAACGACAGCGTGCGGGTCCACACCGTGACGGCGCGCGACGAGTCCTTCGACTCCGGCCGCATCCCGCAGGGCGACGTCTACCAGCGGCGCTTCGAGGTGCCGGGCGTCGTGCCGTACTTCTGCCGCCTGCACCCGATCCCGGGCGAGGTGGAGGCCCACCGGCTGCTGCTCGAGGACCCCGGTCCCGCCGGCGGCTCGGGCCGCGCGCGCGTCCTGCGCGGGCGCGCCGCCCTGACGGCCGGCACCCCGGTCGCCCTGGAGGCCGACAGCGGCGCGGGCTTCGCGCCCGTGGCCACTGCGGCGGCGGGCGAGCACGGCGACGTGCGCTTCGACGTCGCCCCGCGCCGGACGACGGCCTACCGGCTGACGGCCGGCGGCGAGGCCAGCCGGCCGCGGACGGTCGAGGTCCTGGATCGCCGCGTGGCCGTGAGCACGACGCGCGGGCGGCGCCGCACCGTCGTCCGCGCGGCCGTCGCGCCGGCCGCGCCCGGCACGGATGTGGTCCTGCAGGTGCGGCTGCCCGAGCGCTTCGGCTGGTGGCCGGTGGCCCGGGCGCGCCTGGACCGCGACTCGAAGGCCCGGTGGCGCATCCCGGCCGGCAGGCGCCGCTCGGCCCGCGTCGTCCTCACGGCGCGCGACGGCGCGAGCGTGCTCGCCACGAGCAGGACGTTCTTCGTGGGGCGCCGCGTGGCGCCGGCGGGGGCGCCGCGTCGCTCCGGCGCGCACGCCGGCCACTAGCGCCGTTGGGGGGGTCGCAGATGAGCACGATAGTCGTGCTCATCTGCAAGACCCGGATGCAGAAGGACGAGACCCTCTCGCGGACCGCGCTCCGTTCCGGCGCCCGGGTGGCCGTCGCGCCTCCGGCATCGGCAACGAGGAAGCCGGGCCGCCGCGGCAACCGTACGCGCCGGCGTCCGCAGGCCGCGCGCGCCCCGCCGCAAGCGGCACCCGACGGTGGAGGTCTTGAGGTTGTGCACGCGGGGGGCGCAGATGAGCACGATAGTCGTGCTCATCTGCGATGACCGCCGCCGGCGCCGCCGCCGGCCGCGGGCGCCTAGAGCGGGATGTTGCCGTGCTTGCGGCGGGGGCCGGGCTCGCGCTTGGTCTGCAGGGTGTGCAGCGCGGTGATGAGCTTCGGGCGCGTCTCGTGCGGGACGATCACGTCGTCGATGTAGCCGCGCTCCGCGGCCGTATAGGGATTGGCGAAGCGGGCCTTGTAGTCGTCCATCAGTTTCTGGCGCCGGGTGTCCGGCGTCGGCGACGACTCGATGTCGCGGCGGTAGATGATGTTGACCGCGCCCTCGGGGCCCATCACGGCGACCTCCGCGGTGGGCCAGGCGACGTTGTAGTCGGCCAGCATGTGCTTGGAGTTCATGACGTCGTAGGCGCCGCCGTAGGCCTTGCGGGTGACGACCGTCAGCTTCGGCACCGTCGCCTCGGTGAAGGCGTAGAGCAGCTTCGCCCCATGGCGGATGATCCCGCCCCACTCCTGCGAGGTTCCGGGCAGAAAGCCTGGCACGTCGCAGAAGGTGAGC
>DASPKC010000494.1:0-17628 GCA_035628295.1 Baekduia sp. | reverse complement strand
GGGCGGAGGCATCGGCGGCTAGTCCGGGGGTGAGGACCTTGACCGCCACGAGACGGCGCAGGAGCTCGTCCTGGGCGGCCCAGACCGACGCCATCCCTCCGGTCGCGATGTGCCGGACCACCCGATAGCGGTCCGGGAGGGTGACGGCGGCGGTAGCGGACGGCATCCCCGGGGACCTACCCGTCCTCACGGGGCTGTCGAACATGAAAGATCGTCGAATCGCCTCGCTCGCTACACTGCCCCGCCCATGGCCAAGGTCTGCCACAGCTGCGGGAAGGGTCCGGCGTTCGGGAACAGCCGCAGCCATTCCATGGTCGCGACGAAGCGCCGCTTCGACCCGAACCTCCAGAAGGTCCGGGTGCTGGTGGGCAAGGCCCCGAAGCGCGTGTACGTCTGCACGCGCTGCCTCAAGGCCGGCAAGGTCACCAAGGCCGTCTGACGCGACACCGCAGGCCGCGGTGTCCGCCGATCCCAGCCTCGTCCGCTTCCGTGCCGTCGTCGACGGCGCGCTGGTGCACCTCGAGTCGCGCCGGCAGGAGATCAACGACCTGAACGTCTTCCCGGTCGCCGACGGCGACACGGGCGACAACATGGCGCTGACGCTGCGCGCCGTGCTCGAGGAGCTCGACCGCCTCGCCGCCTCCGACCGCGGCCTGGACGACATCGGCCGCGACGAGATCGTCGACTCCGTGGCCCGCGCCGCCCTGCTCGGCGCGCGCGGCAACAGCGGCGTCATCCTGTCCCAGCTCATCCGCGGTGCCGCCGAGGAGCTCATCTCCCGTCCCGGCGAGCTCGTCGACCCCGTCCTCATCTCCGCCGCCATGGCCCAGGCCGCCCAGCGCGCCTACGCCTCCGTGCGCGAGCCGGTCGAGGGGACGATCCTGACCGTCATGCGCGAGATGGCCGCCGCCGTGGCCAGCGAGCTCGCGCACCTGCCGCCGGATCAGACGCGGCTCTCCGAGGAGGACGCCGAGCGCCAGAACGCGCTGCTGGCGGGGATCCTCGAGCGCGCGATCGAGGCGGGGGAGGCGTCGGTGCGCCGAGGCCCCGAGCTGCTGCCCGCGCTGCGCGAGGCCGGGGTCGTGGACGCCGGCGGCTACGCGGTCACCATCCTCTTCGCGGGCGTCGTGGCCGCCCTGCGCGGCACGCCCGGCCCGGAGGTCGAGCGCCACCTGGCGCCGGCGCGCGTCACGCACCCCGAGCACGAGTCGTCGACGTTCCGCTACTGCACGAACTTCGCCGTCACCGGCAGCGACCTCGAGGCGAGCGGCTGGCTGCCGCTCCTGGAGGCCATCGGCGACAGCGTCCTGGTGGTGGGCGACGCCCACACGCTCAAGGTCCATGTCCACACCGACGACCCGGAGGCGGCCACCCGACTCTTCGCGGGCGCCGGGGAGGTCTCGCACCTCGATGTCGCCGACATGCGCCTGCAGGTCGCCGAGCGCGAGGAGCGCCTGGCCGCGGCCGCCCCGGACGGGCCCGAGCGCCGCTGCGGCGCGCTCGCAGTGGCGGCGGGCGACGGCCTGGCGACGCTCTTCGCGAGCCTGGGGGTCCAGGTCCTCGACGGCGGGCGGACGCTGAACCCGTCGACCATGGAGCTGCTGGCGGGCATCCACGAGGTCTCCGCGCAGGAGGTGGTGGTCCTGCCCAACAGCCCGAACGTCCGGATGGCCGCCGAGCGTGCCGCCGAGCTGAGCGACAAGACGGTGTGCGTCGTACCGACGCGCTCGCCGCAGGCCGGGCTGGCCGCCGCCGTCGCCCTGAACCCCGACCGGCCGGCCGCGGAGAACGCCGCCGCGATGGCCGACGCGCTCGAGCACGTGCGGACCGGCGGCGTCGCGCCCGCCGCGCGCGACGACGGCGACGGCCGCTTCCGGGTGGGGGAGGCCGTCGGCTACGTCGACGAGGAGCTCGTGGCCTGGGGCGAACCGGAGGCCACGCTGCGCGAGGTGCTGCAGCGCATGGCGCAGGACGCCGAGCTGGTCACGTGCATCGCGGGCGACGGCGCGCCGCTGGCCGCCGACGCGGTGCTGTCCCTGGCGCCCTCGACCGTCGAGGTCGAGTGCGAACCCGGCGGGCAGCCCGCCTGGTGGTGGCTGCTGTCGGCCGAGTGAGCCGGCCGCACGCCGTCCGTCGCTGAGGTGACACTGCCGTCCGTGCCGTCCGCGTTCGCCGAGCGCCGCGAGCCCTCGCGCCAGGAGCTGCTGGACGCGCCGGTGCGCTGGCCGGCGCCGTCGCGCCTGCGGCGGGCGCTGGACGTCGCGCCGCCCACGGCCGAGCAGGCGGCCCGCACGCTGGGCCTGGAGACCGTGGGGGACCTGCTGTGGCACCTGCCGCGCGCGACGAGCGAGGGCCGGACGGTCGCCGAGCTCGCGCTCGACGAGGTCGCCACGGTCGTCGTCGAGGTCCGCTCGATCACCAGCCGCCCGGTGCGCCGGCGCGGGATGAAGCCGCTGGTCGAGGCGACGGTCGCCGACGCCACCGGCGTCATGAAGGCCACGTTCTTCAACCAGCCGTGGCTGGCGCGCCAGTACCCGCCGGGCACCCGCCTCGTGTTGCACGGCAAGTACCAGGGCCGCAACCGCTTCCGCGTCAACACGCACGCCAGCACCGACGAGATCGCCGCCGACGCCGGCGGCGCCGTCGCCCAGTACCCCGCGACCAAGGGGATCACGTCACCGCAGATCCTGAGCCTCGTGCGCGAGCACCGCCCGGCGGTCCACGACGCGCTCGAGCCGCTGCCGGCCGCCCTGCGCCTCGAGGAGCGCCTCCCCGACCGCGCCGCGGCGCTCCTGGCCGCCCACGGCGACCAGCCCGAGGCGGGCCGGGTGCGCCTGGCCTTCGACGAGCTGCTGACCGACCAGATCGTGCAGCTGCGCCTGCGCGAGCAGCGCCGCGGGCACCTGCGCGCCGTCGCGCTGACCCAGCCGCGCGGCCTCACGCAGCGCTGGCGCGACGAGCTGCTGCCGTTCGCGCCCACCGGCGACCAGCTGCGCGCCATGGACGAGCTCGACGCGGACCTTGCCCGCGAGCAGCCGATGCAGCGGCTGCTGATGGGCGAGGTCGGATCGGGCAAGACGGTCGTGGCGCTGCACGCGATGCTGCGCGCCGTCGAGCACGGGTCGCAGGCCGCGCTGATGGCGCCCACCGAGACCCTGGCCGAGCAGCACTTCCGCACGCTCGACGCGCTGCTGCCGGGCGAGCTCGTGCCGATCGCGCTGCTGACCGGCTCCACGCCCGCGGCGCGCCGCCGCGACATCCTGGCCCGGCTCGCGGAGGGCTCGCTGGGGCTCGTGGTCGGCACGCACGCGCTCATCGAGGACCCGGTCGTGTTCGCGTCGCTGGCGGTCGCCGTCGTCGACGAGCAGCACCGCTTCGGCGTGCGCCAGCGGGCCGCACTGGACGCCAAGGCGCCGGAGGGCCTGTCGCCGCACCTGCTGCACATGACCGCCACGCCCATCCCGCGCACCCTGCGCCTGGCGTCCTTCGGTGCGCTCGACGTGACCGCCCTGCGCGAGCTGCCCCGCGGCCGCCGGCCGATCGCCACCCACGTGTGCTCGACCGAGCGCGAGCGCGCGCGGGCCTACGAGCGCATCCGTGAGGAGCTCGAGGCCGGGCGCCAGGCCTACGTCGTCTGCCCGCTGGTCGCCGAGTCCGAGGCCCTGCAGGCCCGGGCCGCGACCGAGGAGTTCGAGCGCCTGCGCGAGGGCGAGCTCCGCGACTTCGAGGTCGTCCTGCTGCACGGCCAGCTCAAGCCCGCCGAGAAGGCGGCGGCCATGGCGCGGTTCTCCAGCGGCGAGGCGGATGTCCTCGTGGCCACCACGGTGATCGAGGTCGGCATCGACGTCCCCAACGCCACCGTGATGCTGGTGGAGGACGCCGACCGCTACGGCATCTCGCAGCTGCACCAGCTCCGCGGGCGCGTCGGCCGCGGCGAGCACGAGTCGCTGTGCCTGCTGTTCGGCCCGGCCGGGTCACGGCGGCTCAAGGCGCTGGCCGAGCACCGCGACGGCTTCCGGCTGGCGGAGGTCGACCTCGAGCTGCGGGGGGAGGGCGAGCTGACCGGCACGCGGCAGTCCGGCCTGGCGCGCTTCCGCGTGGCCCGGCTGCCCGACGACGCCGAGCTGCTGGCCCGCGCCCACGCGCGCGCCGCCGCGATCCTGGCGGTCGATCCGGAGCTCGCCGCGCCCGAGCACGCGCTGCTGGCCGAGGAGCTGGCCGGCGCCGAGGCCGCGCCGGTCGCCGCATGAGGGTCGTGGCCGGGCGCTTCGGCGGGCGGCGGCTCAAGGCGCCGTCCGGCACGGCCACGCGCCCGACGGCCGACCGCGTGCGCGAGGCGCTGTTCAGCGCGCTCGGCCCCCTCGACGGGGAGGCGGTGCTCGACCTCTTCGCCGGCTCGGGAGCGCTGGGCATCGAGGCGCTCAGCCGGGGCGCGGGCCGCGCCGTGTTCGTCGAGCGCGACCGTCGCGCCTTGGCCGTCCTGCGCGCCAACCTGGAGGCTCTCGGGCTCGCTGCGCCGGAGGCCGTCGTGCGCCCCGGCGACGCCCGCGCGGTGCTCCGGGAGGCAAAGGGGCAGGGGGCCGGGTACGGTCTCGTGTTCCTCGACCCCCCGTACCGGGACGCGCCCGGGCTGGGACCCGAGCTCTCGGACGCGCTGCCGGCCCTCCTGGCACCCGGCGCGCGCGTCGTCTGCGAGAGCGACCGGCGGGCCCCGCTCGAGCTCGACCTGCCGCTCGTCCTCGACCGTCGCTACGGCGACACCCTGCTGCGCATCCACCACGCATGAGCAAGAACCCCCGCATCGCCGTCTGCCCCGGGTCCTACGACCCCATCACCAACGGCCACCTCGACGTCATCGGCCGCGCGGCCGAGCTGTTCGACGAGGTCGTCGTCGCGGTCGTCAACCTCTCCGTGCGCAAGAGCCGCTCGCTCTTCGACATCGAGGAGCGCCTGGCGTTCATCCGGGAGGCGACGACCCACCTGCCCAACGTCCGGCCGGAGCCGTTCAACGTGCTCGTGGTCGACTTCGCCAAGCGGATCGGCGCCAAGACGATCGTCAAGGGACTGCGGGCGATCTCCGACTTCGAGTACGAGTTCGAGATGAACCAGCTCAACCGGATGCAGTCGACCGAGGTGGACACGCTCTACCTCATGGCCAGCCCGCAGTACAGTTTCCTCAGCTCGAGCGGCGTCAAGGAGCTGGCCACGTTCGGCGGCAACATCGACGACCTCGTGCCTGGCACCGTCGCCCGGCGCCTGAAGGAGGAGCTGGCGCGGTGACGAACAAGGGAGAGCCATGGACGTCCTGGTCCTGATCGACAAGCTCGACGATCTCGTTCACAACGCGAAGCGGATCCCGCTGACCGAGGACGTGCGGGTCGACAAGGAGGAGATCTACGACATCCTCGACCAGATGCGCGCCACGATCCCGGACGAGATCAAGCAGGCGCGCTGGATCGTCAAGGAGCGTCAGGAGATGCTCGCCGAGGCGAAGCGCGTGGCTGAGCGCATCGTCAAGGAGGCGCGCGAGAAGCAGGACCAGCTGATCTCCCAGCAGGAGGTCACCCGGCAGGCCGAGCGCGCGGCCGACGAGATCATCGAGGACGCCCGGGCCCGCGAGCGCGAGATCCGGCTCGGCGCCGAGGACTACGCCGACGAGATCCTCAACACCCTCGAGGTCAACCTCTCGAAGTTCATCGCGGCCGTGCAGCGCGGCCGCGAGCGCCTCGCCGGCAAGGACGAGGTCGAAGCCGTCTAGGGCCGCGCCGGCCCGCTCGCCGCCCGCGCCGCCCACCAGCGGTCGAGGTCGGCGAGCTGGTGGGGCAGGGGGCGCGCGCTGCGGCGCGCCCGGCGCACGCGCTCGACGGCCTCGCGCGGCGAGCAGCCGTCCTGGGCGGCCACCACGGCCGCGGCCACCGCGGCCGAGCGCTCCTGGCCCGCGAGGCAGTGCACGTAGGCCACAGCGCCCTGGGCGCGCCAGGCCGCCATCTGCTGCACCGCGCGCTCCAGCAGCCCGGGCAGGAGCCCGCCGTGGTCGAGGCTGGGCAGGCGCGCCTCGTCGATCCCGGCGGCGGCGTAGGCCGCGGTGACCGCGTCGCGTTCGCCCGGCTCGTATTCGAGGTCCTGGCAGAGGTTGAGCACGCGCCCGACGCCGCGGCCCGCCAGCCAGCGGACGTCGTCGGCGTCGGCGGGCAGGGCGCCCTGCCAGAGCCCGGGCGCGACCTCGTGGGCCCCGCGCGTCACGAACCACTCGGACACGTCGCCAGCCTATGCACTGGTCCGCGGAGGGTGCCGCGTGGTTGACTCCCCGTCCGTGAACGTCGTCGGCCAGATCACGTCCAAGCTCCACACCGTCAAGGTCCTCGCCGAGGCGGGGGTGGTGCGGCCGGTGCGCCCGGACAAGCTCGCGCGGATGGGGATCGCCCTGGCGCGCTTCGGCCCGACGCCCGCCGCGGCGTACACCGCGTCGGCGCTGCGCTACCCCGACGACCTGGCCATCATCGACGAGCTCGGCCAGCTCACCTTCGCCGAGGTGCACCGGCGCTCCAACGCGCTGGCCAACGCCTGGAGGCGCGACGGGCTGCGCGAGGGCGATGGCGTCGCGATCCTCTGCCGCAACCACCGCGGCTTCATCGACGCAGTCGTCGCGTGCTCGAAGCTCGGCTGCCACGCCCTGTTCCTCAACACGATGTTCGCCAAGCCGCAGGTGACCGACGTCTGCCAGCGCGAGGACCCCAAGGCGATCGTCTACGACCACGAGTTCTGCGACATGGTCGCCGACGCGGTGCAGGGCCGGAAGCAGTACGTCGGCTGGTTCGACGGCGGCGAGGGCAAGCCCGACCAGCCGCTGCTGGAGGACCTCGTGCAGTCCGGCGACCCGTCCGACGTCGCGGCGCCGAAGGACAAGGGCCGGGTCGTGATCCTGACCAGCGGTACGACCGGCACGCCGAAGGGCGCCCAGCGCGAGAGCCCGAAGTCCCTGGACCCGGCGGCGGCGCTGTTCAGCAAGATCCCGCTGCGCGCCCGCGAGAACACGATGATCGCGGCGCCGATGTTCCACTCCTGGGGCTTCGCGCACTTCACGCTCGGCATGGCGCTGAGCTCGACGCTGGTCCTGCGGCGCAAGTTCACCGAGGAGGGCACCCTGAGCGCCGTGGCGCAGCACCGCTGCACGGCGCTGATCGTCGTGCCGGTGATGCTGCAGCGCATCCTCGAGCTGCCGCCCGAGACGATCGACCGCTACGACACGTCGTCGCTGAAGGTCATCGCGGCCTCCGGGTCGGCCCTGCCCGGTGAGCTGGCCGTCAAGGTCATGGACCGCTTCGGCGACGTCCTCTACAACCTCTACGGCTCCACCGAGGTCGCCTGGGCGACGATCGCGACGCCGGCCGACCTGCGCGCCGCGCCCGGCACCGCCGGCCGCCCGCCGCGCGGGACGATCGTCAAGCTCTACGACGAGCAGGGCAGCGAGGTGCCCGCGGGGCAGACGGGGCGCATCTTCGTCGGCAACGAGATGCTCTTCGAGGGCTACACCGGCGGCGGCGGCAAGGACGTCATCCAGGGGCTCATGAGCACCGGCGACGTCGGCCACTTCGACGAGGGCGGGCGCCTGTTCGTCGACGGCCGCGACGACGAGATGATCGTCTCCGGCGGCGAGAACGTCTTCCCGCGTGAGGTCGAGGACCTCCTCAGCGACCACGAGGCGATCGACGAGGCCGCCGTCATCGGCGTCGACGACGAGAAGTTCGGCCAGCGCCTGAAGGCCTTCGTCGTCGTCTCCGACGGCAAGGACGTCGGCGAGGACGAGCTCAAGGCCTACGTCAAGGACAACCTCGCCGGCTACAAGGTCCCGCGCGAGTTCGTCTTCCTCGACGAGCTGCCGCGCAACGCCACAGGGAAGGTCCTCAAGCGCGAGCTCAAGGAGCACCAGCCGTCGACCTGACGGTCCTCGGGGCCCGGGGCGGTTTGTACCCTGGCGCCATGCCTGCGCGGACGGACACCTTCGACCTCGCCGCCCTGCAGATGCGTGCCGGCGACGGGCGCCGGCTGGACCTGGACGTCCTCCTCGAGCCGCTGGTCTTCGGCGCCGACACCTACGCCGTGACGCCCTCGCCGGTGACCGTCCGCCTGGACGTCTCGCGCATGGTGGGCAACGGCTGGTCGCTGCGGCTGCGGTTCACCGCCTCCGTGGACGGGCCGTGCATGCGCTGCCTCACGGAGGCGTCGCCGGCCTACGAGGTGGACGCTCGCGAGGTCGACTCGCCGGGCCAGGGCGAGGAGCTCGAGAGCCCGTACGTCGAGGGCGATCTCCTGGACCTGCAGAGCTGGGCGCGCGACGCGTTCGCCCTCGCGATGCCCGCCCAGGTCCTGTGCCGGCCGGACTGCGCCGGGCTGTGCCCGCAGTGCGGGGCCGACCTCAACGAGGACCCCGGCCACCACCACGAGCCCGCGCCCGACCCGCGCTGGGCCGCCCTGCGCGAGCTCAAGCTGGACGGCTGAGCGCCTTCACGTACTGGATGGTCGGCAGGCCCATGGGCGCGAAGACGTCGCGGACGTGCGTGCGCTCCCAGCCGCAGGCGGCGTAAAGGCGCTCCGCCGGCGAGCCCTCCAGCGTCACCAGCCGGGCCCGCTCATAGCGCTGCTCGCGCATCGCGTCCTCGGCCGCCGCGAGCAGCGCGCGGCCGATGCCGCGCCGCCAGTGGGGCGGGTCGACGAACAGCGCGCTGAGATGGGCCAGGCCGGGCATGACCGCGCCGCTGTCGCGCCCCTCCCGCGCGGCGGCGAACGACGCCGCGCCGGTGATCGTCGCCCCGTCGTCGTCCAGGGCGACCACCGCCCAGCAGCCGCGCCGCACGAGGCGGGTGTGCCACTCGAGCTCGGCGGCGGCGACCGGCGGCACGGGCACGTCGCCGGCCCACGCGCGGTGGCTGGCGTCGCAGCGATGGCACAGTTCGGCCACCGCCGGCACGTCGGCGCGCGTCAGCTCGCGCACCCTCACAGGAACGCCCCCGACGGCAGGTACGGCCGCAGCGGCCCCGCGCTGCCGCGCGCGAAGACCGGACCTGTGGGGCCCAGCGAGAGCCCCGCGTCGAGCGCCACGCGCAGGGCCCAGTCGTTGCCGGCGCAGATCGGCCCGACGTGGACGGTCGCGCCCGGGCTCGCGCCCGCCAGGCAGGACCAGAGCAGGTCGGCTGCCGCCTGATCGTCGACGGCGGCCAGCAGCCGGGGCGCCCCGTCGCCGTGCAGCGCGAAGCCGCGGCCCGGGAGGACCAGCAGGACCGAGCCGTGGTCGACGGCCATGCGCAGGTCGGCGCGGCCGTGCGCGGAGCCCCGGCATGCTCGCCCGGCGCGCCGGATCGTGTCGCGGTCGCCGTCCGGGTCGCCGGGGCGCGAGCCCAGTCCGTCCGGGATGCGCGAGCGGTTGACCGGTCCCGCGGCCTCGAGCGCCGGCCGGGCGGCGAAGCCGGCCCGCGCGTAGCGGCGCAGGGCCCGCGCGTCGGTGGAGGAGACGATGAGCCCTGCGGGCGCGCCGTCGCTGCAGCGCAGGGCGGCCTCCAGCAGCCGGGCGCCGATGCCCTGCCCCTGCCGGCCCGGCGCCACCGCCAGCAGCGACAGGCCCCACAGCCCGTCGCGCACCATCGCCTGCGCGAGGCCGACGACATCGCCGTCCTGCTCGGCCGCCCACGACCCCGCCGGGTCGGTGGCGGCGAAGTGCGCGATCCTCGTGCGCCCCCAGCGGTGCAGGCGCTCCTCGTCGGCGGCGACCTCGGCAGGCAGTTCGGTGCGCAGCGCAGCGAAGGCGACGGCGTCCGCCGCGACCGCATCGGCGCCCACCAGGGGCCGGACCACCACGTCGGAGCGCGCCGACACGCTCGGCACGCTACCCTTCGCCGTCGCCCATGGCCGTCCCGAAGCAGAAGCAGTCGCACTCCCGGACCTCGAAGCGCCGCGCGCAGCACAAGATCGCTGCGCCCAGCTACGGGGCCTGCCCGCAGTGCCACAGCCCGCGGCTGCAGCACCGGGTCTGCCCGACCTGCGGCAGCTACGGCGGTCGCACCGTCATGGCGACCGACCCGCACGCGGGTCACGACCACTAGCCCGCCCGGCGCGCCGATGACCGTCACGGTCGCGGTCGACGCCAACGGCGCCGATCTCGGCCCTCGCGAGGTCGCGGCCGGGGCCGCGCTCGCGGCCCGCCAGGGCGTCCGCGTCCTGCTGTTCGGCCCGGCGGCCGAGCTCGGCGATCCCGGCGACGGCGTCGAGGTGCGCGACGCCCCGGTGTCCGTCGCCAAGGAGGCCGACCCGGCGCGCGCCGTGCGCAACCACCCTGACGCGTCGGTCGTGCGGGCCTGGGCGGCGGTTGCCGCCGGCGAGGCCGACGCGCTCGTCAGCGGCGGGTCCACCGGGGCGGCGCTGGCCGCGGGGCTGTTCGGGATCAAGCGCGCAAAGGGCGTCTCGCGCCCCGCGCTGGCGCTCCCCGTGCCGGTCCCGGGCGCGCCGGTGACGCTGGTCGACGTGGGCGCCAACGCCGAGTGCCGCCCGGAGCATCTCGTGCAGTTCGCCTTCATGGGCGCCGCGCTGGCCACCGGCGTGCTGGGCGTGGAGCGCCCGCGCGTCGCGCTGCTGTCCAACGGCGAGGAGCCGACCAGGGGCACCCCGGTCGTGGTGGAGGCGCACGCCGCGCTGGCCGAGCGCGCGACCGGCGCCGGCGCCCTGCGCTTCGTGGGCAACATCGAGGGCACGCAGCTCACCGCCGGGGTGGCCGACGTCGTGGTCTGCGACGGCTTCACCGGCAACGTGGCCCTGAAGGTCATGGAGGGCGTCTCCGCGACGGTCCTGGGCGCGGTCCGCGAGGCGGCGCTGTCGTCCGTGCGCGGCAAGGCCGGCGGTCTGCTGCTGCGCCCGGCGCTCGGCGGGCTGAAGGCCGACCTCGATCCCGAGGCGATCGGCGGGGCCTACCTGCTGGGCCTGCGCCGGCTCGGCGTCGTGCCCCACGGTCGCTTCACGCGCCAGGGCTTCGGGCAGGCGATCCTGCTCGCCGCGCGCGGCGTGCGCGAGGACGTCGTGGGCCGCACGCACGCGGCGCTCGAGGCCGCCGGCGCCCTGCGCCGCAGCCCGGCGTCGTCCGACTCCACGGCTAGCGTGCCCGGCGCGTCATGACCCGAGACGAGGTCTTCACCCTGATCCAGGCCCACCTGGCCGACGAGCTCGACGTCGATCCCGCGCGGATCGACGCCTCGACGCGCTTCAAGGAGGACCTCGAGGCCGATTCGCTGGACCTCTACACGCTCGTGCAGGAGCTCGAGGACTCCTACGGCGTCCGGATGTCCGACGAGCAGGCGGCGCAGATCCTCACGGTGGGCCAGGCCGTCGACTTCGTCGTCGCCCACGCGCCGGCCTCGTAGGTGGCCCGTGCGCCGGCTCACCGCGCTGCTGGAGGACCTGCCGGACGACCTGTACCGGCAGGTGTTCACGCACGCGTCCTGGAGCGTGACGCGCGGCGACTCCTACGACCGGCTCGCGTTCCTCGGTGACAGCGTGCTCGGGCTGGCCATCACCTCCCACCTGTATCCGCGCCTGGAAGCCGAGCGCTACGGCGCCGGCCGCCTGACGAAGATCCGCGCGCAGGTCGTCTCCGGCGCGTCGTGCCGCCGCGTCGCCGAGCGCCTGGACGTGCCGCGGCGCATGCGCGAGGCGGCGCCGGAGGGCGCCGAGCAGGTCGGGACCGAGCGCGTCCTCGCGTCGGTCACCGAGGCGGTCATCGGCGCCTGCTACCTGCATCGCGGCTACGAGCCGGTGGCCGAGGCGGTCGTCGAGGCCTTCGAGGAGGAGATCGCCCAGGCGCTCGAGTTCCCCGTCGACCACAAGTCGACGCTGCAGGAGCGCCTGGCCCGCCGCGGGGCCGTGGTCGCGTACGAGGTCGAGACCGAGCACGGGCCCCCGCATGAGCGGACGTTCGACGTCATCGCGCGCGTCGAGGACGACGTGGTCGGCCGCGGCAGCGGCCGGTCCAAGAAGCACGCCGAGCAGGAGGCCGCCCGGCACGCGCTCGAGACCCTGGAGAAGGAGTAGCGGTGCACCTGCGCTCGATCACGCTGAAGGGCTTCAAGTCGTTCCCGGACCGCACGAAGCTGGAGTTCGCTCCCGGCGTCTCGGTCGTCGTCGGCCCCAACGGCTCCGGGAAGTCGAACGTCACCGACGCGGTGCTGTGGGCCATGGGGGAGCAGTCGCCGCTCGCCGTCCGCGGCCAGTCGATGCAGGACGTCATCTTCGGCGGTGGCCGCGGCGTGCAGGCGCGCAGCAGCGCCGAGGTGGAGATCGTCCTCGACAACAGCGACGGGACGTCGGACCTGCCGGTCGGCGAGATCTCGATCCTGCGCCGGCTGGACCGCTCGGGCGACGGCGAGTACCGGCTCAACGGCGCCAGGTGCCGGCTGGTGGACGTCCTGGAGGTCCTGTCGGACACCGGCCTGGGCAAGGAGATGCACTCCGTCGTCTCCCAGGGCCGCGTCGAGGCGATCGTGACGTCCAAGCCGCGCGATCGCCGGCTCCTCATCGAGGAGGCTGCCGGCCTGGGCAAGCACCGCAAGCGCCGCCGGCGCGCGCAGCTCAAGCTCGAGCGCACGCAGGACAACCTCGACCGCGCGCTCGACGTCGAGCGGGAGGCCCGCTCGCGGCTGCGGCCGCTCAAGCGCCAGGCCGAGGCGGCCGAGCTGCACGAGCGCCTGGAGCGCCAGACGCTCGAGGCGCGTTGGGAGCTGGCCCGCGACGCCGTCCGCGCGCGGCGGGCGGAGCTGACAGTCGCCGAGTCCGCCGCGGTGCAGGCCCGCGCCGAGCGCGCGGAGGCCGACGCGCAGCTGCAGGAGGTCGCCCGGCGCCGCGAGGCCGCCGAGGAGGCCATGTCCCAGCGCTCCGAGCAGCGCGAGTCGCTCGCGCGGCGCGTGGAGCGTGCGCGCAGCTCGGCCGACCGCGTGGAGCTGCGCCTGGAGCGCACGCGCGAGACCGCCGAAGCGATCGCCGGGCGCATCGCGCGGCGCGCCGAGCAGCTCGAGGCGCTGCGCGCGGTCGAGGCCGAGGACACCCCCGACGAGCACGGGCGGGAGCGCATCGAGGCGCTCGAGGCCGCCCTCGTGCAGCTCGACGAGGATCGCGCCGCCGCGCTCGAGCGTGAGCTGACCGCGCTGGAGGACCAGCGCACCGCCGCGGCGGCGCGGTCGCAGGAGGCCGTCAGGCTGGCGGCCGAGCGCCGCGTGGCGCTGCAGGAGGCCGAGGCCGCGTGCGACGTCGCCCGCAAGGCCCGCCGCGCCGCCGAGGGCTCCGCGGAGGCCGCGCGCCGGGAGGCCGCCCGCGTGGGTGCCGAGCTGGCGCGCGCCAACCAGTTCCTGCGCTCCCACGCGCGGTCGGCGACGGGCGGGGCGTCCTCGCTCGCCGACGAGCTCGAGGTCGAGGCGGGCCTGGAGCTCGCGCTGTCCGCCGCGCTCGACGGGCGGCTGTCCGCCGCGATCGCGCCCGACCGGGCCGCGGCGGCCCAGCTGCTGGACGGCGCCGGCGGCGACGGCGGCCGTGCGCTGGTGCTCGACGCCGGTCCGGTCGACGCCGCCGAGGCCCCCGTCCCCGGAGCCCGCCGGCTCGCCGAGCTCGTCCGCGGCCCCGACGCCGCCCTGGCGCTCGCCCGCCGCCTGCTGGCCGGCACCTGGGTCGTCGACGACCTCGACGCAGTGCCGCCGGCGTTCCGCGGCACGGCCGTGACGGTCGGCGGCCGCGCCTGGCTGGGCGCCGCCGGCGAGCTGCGCCAGGTCGCGGAGGGCGGCGCGGAGCGCGTGCTGGCCGAGCGCAACCGGCGCGACGCGCTGATCGGCCAGAGCGAGGCCGCGGTGCAGGCCGAGCACGAGGCCCTGGGTGCCGTCGAGGCGGCCGCCCAAGCCGTGGCGGCCGCCGATGCCAGCCGCGAGGAGGCCGACCGCGCGCGGCGCGAGGCGGACCGCGCGCACGCCGAGGCGCAGGAGTCCGCCCATCAGACCGCCTGGCTCATCGAGGAGCGCCGCAAGGCGCCCGAGCAGGGCGAGGCCGCGGTCCGCCGCGCCCAGCTCGAGGGTGAGCTGGCCGCCGAGCGGCGGGTCGCCGAGCGGGCGGCGAAGGAGCGCGAGGCGCGCCGCGCGCGCATCGCGCGCCTCGAGCACGCGATCGGCCACGACCAGGGGCTGCTGCCGCACGCGCAGCGTCTCGCGGCAGCCCTGGAGCTGGCCGTGGACGCGGTGCGCGCACGTGTGGTCGCTGCGGAGGCCGACCTGGCCGCCGACCGCGCCGAGGGCGAGGGCGTCGCGCAGCAGCTGCGCGCCTGCGCCGCGGAGGAGGCGCGCATCCAGAGCCGCCTGCGGGACTGCGGTGAGGCCGTGACCCGCGCGGAGGTGCGCGCGCAGCAGATCCGCGACCACGCCGCGGAGGCCACGCACGAGCTCGAGGAGCTCGCGGGGACGCTGGGCCTGGCGGCCGAGCCGGCGCCGACGCCCCTGGACGACGAGCAGGCCCAGGCCCTGCGCGTGCGCGTCGAGCGCCTGGTCAAGCGCCGGGAGCAGCTCGGGCCGGTCAACCCGCTGGCCAAGCAGGAGTACGACGAGGCGCTCGCGCACGTCGAGGAGCTCGAGCGTCAGCGCACGGACCTGGAGACGGCGCTGCGCGAGCTGCGCGCCTTCATCCGCGACACCGACCGCCAGATCCGCGAGACGTTCGAGGAGACGTTCGCCGCCGCAGCCAAGAACTTCGAGGAGCTGGCGGCGCACTGCTTCCCCGGCGGGCGCGGGCGGCTGCGCCTCGTGCGCGAGGACTCCGGGCCCAAGCCGGTGCTCGGTGGCGCGGTGCCGGGCGAGGACGACGGCGGCGTCCAGGCCGAGGCGCAGGCCGAGGCCGCCGCCGACGCCGAGGCCGCGAGCGAGGAGCACGGCTTCGACCCGGACGACGACGTCGGGGTCGAGATCGAGATCACCCCGGCCGGCAAGGCGATGAAGCGCCTGACGCTGCTGTCCGGCGGCGAGAAGTCCATGACCGCGATCGCGTTCCTGTTCGCGGTCTTCCTGGCCAAGCCGTGCCCCTTCTACATCCTCGACGAGGTCGAGGCGGCGCTGGACGATCTCAACATCTCGCGCTTCCTGGAGCTGCTGCGCCAGTACCGCGACCACGCGCAGTTCATCGTCGTCACGCACCAGAAGCGCACCATGGAGGCGGCCGACGCGCTGTACGGCGTCAGCATGGGCGGCGACGGCGTCTCCAAGGTCGTCTCGCGCAAGCTGCCGCGCGACTACCTGTCCTCGCAGGAGGGCGCGGCCGCCTGACGTCCCAGCCCGGACCGCCGGCGCCGGGTGGCGCGACTTCCGCGCCCGCTTCCTACTCTCTCTGCTGCAGATGCCTCTCCGCCGTCCCCTCGTCCTCGGGTCGCTGCTCGCGCTGCTGCTCGCCGGCCCGGCCGCGGCGGCGCAGGCGCCCGACTACGTCGACCTGACCAAGCGCAAGCTGCTGCCGTTGCAGATCGCCGTCCCGGGGGCGGTCGCGGGCTCCGCGCTGGCCACCGGCGACTTCAACGGCGACGGCGCCGACGACCTGGCCGTCGGGGCCCACGGCGCCTCGCCGGCCGACCGCGTCAACGCCGGTGCGGCGGAGGTGCTCTACGGCCCGATCACGGGCGGTAGGCCGAAGGGCCGGCTGCTCATCCTCGGGCCCGAGCCCGGGGCGCGCGCCGGCATCGCGCTGGCCGACGTGGGGGACATCACCGGCGACGGCATCAGCGACCTCGCGGTCGGCGCGTCGCAGGCCTCGCCGGAGGGCCGGACGACCGCCGGCGTCGTGCGCATCGTGCCCGGTGGCGCGACCGGCGTCTACGACATGGCCCGCGGCGACCTGCCCGGCTTCAGCATCCTGGGCGCGGCGCCGGCCGACAACGCCGGGCGGGCGCTGGCCGGCATCGGCGACCAGGACGGCGACGAGATCCCGGACATGCTCGTCGGCGCTCCCGGCGTCGACGCCTTCGGACGCGTCCGTGCCGGCGCGGCGTACGTCGTCCGCGGCGGCACGCTGCGGCTGCGCAGCGTCGACCTGGCGGCCGCCTCGGGAGCCGCCCAGCGCTTCGGCGGGGCCGCCGAGGGCGCGGTGACGGGGTACGCCGTGGCCGGCGGCGGCGACCGCGACGGCGACGACGTCCCTGACTTCGCGATCGGCGCGCCCGAGGACCAGTTGCGCGCAGGCCGCGTGTACGTCGTCACGGGCGGCTTGCGCAGCGCCGGCGTCGACCTGGCGGGCGCCGCCGGGGGGATCGTGCGCGTCACCGGGGAACGTCCCGGCTACCTCTTCGGCTTCTCGCTCGCGGACCTGGGCGACTTCAACGGCGACGGGCTGTCGGACCTCGCCGCCGGCGCCTGGGGCGCGTCCCCGCGCGACCGCCGGTCGGCCGGTCAGGTGTTCGTGCTCACGAAGGATCCGACCCGCCTGCGCCCGACGATCCTCGGGGCGGCTACGCGCGACCGGCTCGGCCGGGCCGTCGCCGCCGCCGGCGACGTCGATTCCGACGGTCGCGCCGACCTCCTGGCGGGGGCGAGCTCGGCGGACCTCGGCGACGCCGAGTACGCGGGCGCGGTGGCGATCGTCCCGGCGCGCAAGCGGTCGACCTTCGACCTCGACGATTTCGTCACGCGGATCGCGCTCTCCGGCACGCCGCGCCAGACCCGCCTCGGCGACGCGCTCGCCGGCGACGCCGATCTCGACGGTGACGGCCGTGTCGACGCCGCGCTCGGAGCGCCCGGAGCGGGCGGGATGAGCAAGCGTGGCGGCGTCCTGCTGGTGCCCAACCCGTACCCGGTGGACCTCGACGTGGAGCGGGTCCGGCGCAGCTGGTGCGCCGCTGGACGACTGCGCTTCTCCGTGCGCCTGGACGGCGCCGCGTCCGTGCGCGGCTTCCTGACGTCGGGCGTGCGCCGGCGCCAGCTGCGCCGCTCGCTGCCGGCGGGCTTCACGGAGCTCTCGTTCCCGTGGGCCGGCCGGTCGTCCGCCGCCGCGCGCCTGCAGGTCCGGGCGACCGGCCGTGACGGCCGGCGCGTCCAGCGCACGGTCCGCGTGCCGGCCGGCTGCTGAGCGGCCTCAGCGCCGCCCGGCGGCCTTCGCGCGGCGGCTCTTCGCCGTGCGAGACGCCTTGCGCGCCGACGTCCTGGGCTTCTTGGTCGGGATGCGGTACTTCGCGAACGAGATGACCCAGAAGTGCTTCGAGTCCGTCGCCTCGTTCCTCGCGTACCCCGCGCCGGCGAGCCGGAAGCGGTTGTCACGCATGATCGCGTCGTGCATCGGCGACGTGCGCAGCTGCTCGAAGGTCTCCTCGGGCGTGATGCCGCCGCTCGACGTCGCCTGGCCCAGCGCCATCGGGAACGGGTAGCCGAAATCCCAGAAGCGCTGGTCGATCGTCCGGCCCAGCGAGTCGACGTGCGTGACGCTGAAGGCGTCGTTGCGCGCCATGTCGACGGCGTACCACCGGGCCTCGCTCATGAGGTTCGGGTACGGGACGACCGGCGACAGCCCGCGGCTCTGCCGGTACTGACTGACGAGCTGGATGAGCCGCGACTCCTCGGCGCTCAGCTGCAGCGCCTGCGC
>DASPKC010000493.1:0-3089 GCA_035628295.1 Baekduia sp. | reverse complement strand
CAGGGCCCCGGGACGGGCTCGCCGGGCTCCGGCGGTGGCGGTGGCGGCTCGACGCCTGACGCCGCGAAGCCGGGCTCGCAGGTCGCTGGCGCGACCGGCACGGCCCCGACCGCTCGCGTCTCGCCGGCGCGCTCCGGCAAGGCCGCGAAGGCTCGCGTGCTGTACGCCAAGTACCGCAAGGGCTCGCTGACCATCAAGGTCTCGAGCAAGGCCAAGAAGGTCAAGATCCGCATCGCCCTGCGCAACCGCAAGGGCAAGACGGTCAAGACCGTGACCCGCACGATCCGCACGAACCGTCAGGTGACGCTGAAGCGCCTGACGAAGTCGAAGGCCGTGAAGTCGGTCCGCATCCGCGTCCTCTAGGACCCGGAAGCACCAAGCAGCACCGAGGGGCCCGCGCGAGCGGGCCCCTCGTCGTTGGTGCGCGCCTGCGCTTGTCCGGCACGGACGTCCCACCCTTGTGGGTAGGGGCCGCCAGGGCTACTCTGGATCCACGGAGGGAACGGACGCCCCGCCAGTGCTGGTGCGCGCGTGCCCGACGTGGGGGTCCTCGTGGGGGACAAGCACCTGAAGATCACCGGCGCGGTCGCCACCGTCGCCCTCGTCCTGGCCGCGGCACCGCCGGCCGGCGCCGCCCTTGGCGGCGCGACGCCGTTCGACGCTCGCAACGGGCCCGATCTGCGCAGCGCGACGGTGGTGCAGGACGCCCGCGACAGCGGCGCCACCACGCTCGTTGCCTTCTGCTTCGACCGGCGGCTGCAGACGGGCGGCCTCACGCCGGAGGCGCTGCGGCTCGTCGGCTACGACCCGGCCGACACCGTGGCCGCCGTCGCGGCAGACGTCGATCAGGGCCGCGCCGACGCCGACCTCGAGCGCTGCGTGGTGGCCGAGTTCGCCGGTCGTCCCGACCTGGCGCGCTACACCGTCGCCACCGCCGAGGCCAACGTCGTCCACGCCGCCAGCGGTGGCCTGCAGGGCAACCTGGCCGACAGCACCGGCCTCGTCACCTCGCGTGAGCGCGGGCTGACCCTGCGGCCCGACCTCGTGGCGGCACGCGCCGACATCGGCCGCAACGAGCTGCTCTACGTCTTCGACCAGCCGCTGGACGCGGCCGATCTGGGGCCCGGCGGCCTGCAGTTCGGCTTCTACGACGACGAGGGCGCCCGCCGCGACGGCGAGGCTGCCCGATTCGACGACAGCGACCGGCGCGTGCGCGTCCGGTTCCCCGCGGTGGCGCAGAGCCCTGGCATCACCGTGGCCGACGCCGAACGGGTCTTCACACGCAGCGCGGACGCGCCGGACACGCGCTTTGCGAGCGTGGCGCTGACGCGCGAGGACGAGCTCGGCGAGACCGACGGCCAGGTGGCCTCCCGGCCCGACCTCGTCAGCGCGACGGCCGTCGCCCCCCAGATCGTCCGGTTCCGGTTCGACGCCGACTGCATCCTGGCGGGCGCCGCCGTGCGTCCCGAGCGCTTCGTCCTGCGCGACGTCCTCGGGCGCCAGGTCCGGGGCGGGCACGCCATCGTCCTGCAGGGCCCCGACACGCCCGGCGACGGGCGCGTGGTGGAGGTGACGTTCGAGACGGCCGCCGACCCGGGTGTGGCGCCCGGTGCCGTCCAGGCCGGCGTCGTCGAGGACGCCGTGGGCTGCAACGGCGCACCCGGGGGCGCCGGGTCGACCTACGGCACCGTGGCGCTCAACGACGGCGCGGGGCCACTGGCCGAGCTCACCGGCTTCACCGACGCCCCGGACGGCCAGGGCGCCGTCTTCACCCAGAGCCCGGCGAAGCTGACGATCACGTTCGATCAGGACGTCGCGGCCGTCGGGGACCTCGCGCGGTTCCGGCTGCTGGGCGAGAACGGCAACCTGCTCCTGCCTTCCGCGCCCAGTGACCTCGTGCACGTCGGCCAGCGGCGCGTCGAGCTCCAGCTGGCCAACGGTCAGCTCAACGGCATCGCGGGCGTGCAGCTGCTGCCCGGCGCCGTCCTCGGCGCGCACGGCTCGGCCAACCCGGTGCAGATCGTCAAGGTGCGCACCACCAAGGCCCCCGACGGCAACCAGCAGGCGGGCCCGGTCGCCGCGCCGCCGGCGCCGCCGCCCCCAGCGGCCGGATCGCCGCCCGCGCGCTTCGACGACCCCACCGGCGCCGGCCCGGCGGCCCCCGCGGCGGCGGCGCCGACGCCCCAGCCGGCGCAGGTCATCATCGCTCCCGGCGCGTCGGCGGCGCGCAAGGCGCGGATCGTCTTCGCCCGCTTCCGCGGCAGCACGCTGGTCGTGCGCCTGCGCGGCTCGCAGCCGCGCGTGCGCCTGCGCATCGCGCTGCACGGGCGCGACGGACGGCGCCTGCGCACGCTGGTGCGCACGGTGCCGACGGGCAAGCGCATCACCGTCCGGCGCCTCGTCGCGCGGCGCGCCGTGCGCTCCCTGCGGCTCACCGTCCTCTGAGCGGCCGCGCCGCGGCCTGGCGGACCCGCCGGGTAGCGTCCGGCCCATGGCCCGCGACTGGCTCGACCTCTTCGTGACCGCCGACGGCGCGGCGCCGGCCGACGACGACGTGCAGCCCGAGCGCCGCGAGAAGCGCCGCGGGCTGTTCAAGCGCCTGCGCGAGAACATGGCCAAGACGCGCGAGGCGCTGGCCACCGAGATCCAGGCGACGCTGTTCGACACGCTGGATGAGGAGACGTGGGAGCGGCTGGAGGAGGCGCTGATCATGGCCGACGTCGGCGCGCGCACCACCGCGGAGGTCGTCGAGCGCCTCGAGGAGGAGGCCACCTCCGGCCAGGTGGAGGGCGGCGAGGCGCTGCAGGACCCTCATGCTGACGGCGCCGCTCCTGCTCTGGCAGCTGGTGCGGGCAGGCGATCGCCGGTGGAGGCGGTCGGTCCGCGCGCTCGCCGCGGCGGCGCTCGGCGCGCTCGCATGGGGCATTCCCATGCTCGTGGCGACCGGGGGCCTCGAGGCCTACCTGGCCGCCCTGGGCTCGCAAGCCGGAGAGGATTTCGCCTTCGTCGACATGCTTTGGGCCAATCCGACGCCGCGGCGCCTGGCATTCGGCCTGTTTCACACGCTGGTGTTGCCCTGGGCGCGCCTC
>DASPKC010000492.1:0-21887 GCA_035628295.1 Baekduia sp. | reverse complement strand
GGCTCGAGGTCCTCGATCGTGCCGTCCGGCGCGACCACGAAGACGCCGCCGAGCACGGGCCGGCGCACCAGCAGGCCCTTGTACTCGAGGTAGGGGACGATGATGCGCGGCCCCTGCGCAGTGTCGATGCCGACCGGATCCTCGAGGCGGATCAGGAAGCGCTCCTTGAGCAGGCGCCACCGCAGGTTGTCGGTGATCTGCAGCCCGGGCGCCACGTCGAGCTCGGCATCGACCTGGCGCAGCGAGCGGGCGGTCTTCTGGGCGTCGAGCTCGACGAGCCCCTGGCTCTTCTTGCTGAAGATGCGAAACGCGCCCTGCGGCGTGCGCAGCGCCGTCCACCGCAGGCCCGCGGGGGTGTTGACGATGCGGAAGTCCGTCAGCGTCTCGGTCGGCGAGTTGAAGGCGCTCGCGGCGTTCTGCTCGGCGACCTCCCGCGGCACCAGCCGCACCTGGCCGCCGGCCGGCAGCCCGCCGATCGCCTCGTAGGTGGTCGCAGAGACGATCGCCCGGCCGACGAGCGCCCCCTGCAGGGAGCCGCCGAATACGAACGTCACGAAGGCGAGGATCGGGAAGATCACCAGCCAGGCGGGCGGGCGCACCCCGCGGCGCAGGTCCTCGAGCGTCGTCCAGCTGCGGCGCGACCGGTGCGCCAGCCACGCCCCCACGCCCAGCAGGACGACCGATGGCAGCCACACCAGCGGCGCGCTCCACAGCAGCATGGCCAGGCCGTGCCAGATGGGGCGCACGAGCCAGAGGACGACCGCCGCGACGACGGCGAGCGCGATGACGGGCAGGCGGGCGCGGGCCACGCCGCCACCCTAGAGGCGCGCGGTCGTCGGGGTGGTCAGCGTGCGCCGGCCCGCCGGCCGTTCTTGGCGCGGTACATCGCCCGATCGGCGATGCGCAGCATGGCCTCGGGGTCGGTGCGCCCGCTGCTCACGACGAGCCCGATGCTCGCGCTCAGCCGGCGCGGGACGCCGTCGAGCAGCGCCGGCGCCTCGACCGTGGCGGCGAGCCGGTCGGCCATCTCCTGTGCCGCTTCGTCGCCGCCGATCCCCTCGCAGACGACGGCGAACTCGTCGCCCCCGAGCCGGCCGACGGTGTCGGAGTCGCGCACCGCGCCGGCCAGCCGGTCGGCGACGGCGCGCAGCGCCTCGTCGCCCGCGTGGTGGCCGAGCGAGTCGTTGATCTCCTTGAAGCCGTCGAGGTCGAGCAGCAGCACGGCGACCAGCTCGTTCTGGCGGCGGGCGCGCGCGAGGGCGTGCTGCAGGCGGTCGAACAGCAGCGAGCGGTTCGGCAGCCCGGTCAGCGGGTCGTGCAGGGCGAGATGCCGGTGGCGGTCGTCGAGGCGGCGGCGCTCGACGGCGAGCCACACCACGTTGGCGATCGTCTCGAGGAAGTCGAGGTCCTCGGACAGCGGCTCGGACGACGCGAGCACCGTCAGCACCTTGTAGGGCGCCTCGGGATCGCCGATCGGGACGCTGGCCAGGTCCCCGCCCGCACCGGACAGCGCATCCGGCCCGCCGTCGTGGATCTGGACGTCGGCCGCGTCGAGCGCGCGGCGCACGGCGGCGGCGGCCTCCGCCAGGAGCGTGTCCGGCGGCGTGTCGGCGAGCGCCAGGCGCCCCAGCTCGGCGATGGCGGCCTGCTGACGGCTGCGCCGGCCCAGGTCGGCGACGAGCTGCTCGGCCTGCTCGCGGGCGGCGCGCTCGCGGTCGCGCGCGCCGCGCAGCTCGCGCTCGTGGCGGCGGCGCTCGGTCGCGTCGGAGACTGTGGTGCGGATGAGCACCGGCCGGCCGTCGGCGTCGTGGCGCATCGTCGAGGACAGCATCACCGCCATGCGCGCGCCGTCGGCGCGCACGATCTCGGAGAGCACCTCGCGCAGCTCGCCGCTCTGGTCGAGCGCCGGGAGGTGGTGCGTCACGTGCACCACGCGGGCGCCGCGGGTCAGCAGGTCGGCGAAGCGGCGGGCGCCGACGAGGGCGCCGCGGTCGTAGCCGGTCCAGCGCAGGAACGTCTCGTTGACGTCGGTGATCAGGCCGTCGGGCAGCGTCGTGACGTAGCCGCACGGCGCGTGGTCGTACAGGTCGTCGACGTCGACCTGCTGGCGCCCGGGCCCCGCCGCGCTCGCCGGCCGGCCGGGGCTCATGCGAACTCCCGGATCCGGCGCACCGTCTCGGACGGGCCGCTCAGGTGCGGGTAATGCCCGGTCGCCTCGAGCGCGACCAGCCGGCTGCCCAGGAGATGCTCGTGCAGCCAGGAGGCGACCGCCGCCGGGACGATCGGGTCGTGGGTGCTCTGCAGGATCAGCGTCGGGACCCGCACGCGCTGCACGTCGGCCCGGTGGTCGCACAGGAACGTCACGCGGCCGAAGTGCGCTGCGACCTCCGCGTCGGTGTGCAGGAACGAGGAGCTCAGCTCGTCCTCGAGATCGGGGCGGCCGGGCGTGCCCATGACGACCGGCGCCATCGACCGCGACCACTCGGCGTGGTTGCTCTCGAGGGCCTCGAGCAGGTCGTCGGCGTCGGCGCGCGCGAACCCGCCGGTGTAGCCCGGCTCGTCGACGTAGCGCGGGGAGCCACCCAGCAGGACGAGGCGGCCGATGCGGCCCGGCTGCGCGTTGGCGGCGAGCACGCCGATCATGGCGCTGACCGAGTGGCCCACGAACGTCACGTCGTGCAGGCCGAGCACGTCGAGCAGCTCGAGCACGTCCTCGGCGTAGGCGTGCAGCGACACGTAGCGGTCGCGGTCGTAGGAGGCCAGGTCCGAGCGGCCCGACCCGACGTGGTCGAACAGGACGACCCGGTGGGTCGTCTCGAAGGCCGGCACGACATGGCGCCACATCGTCTGGTCGCAGCCGAAGCCGTGCGCGAACACGATGACCGGCGCGCCCTCCACGCCGGACAGCCGGACGTGGTTGCGCTCGAGGGCCTGGGAGCCGGCCGCGACGCTCATCGCCTCCTCCATCGGCCCAGGCGGCGTGCGGCGTGACTCGGACATCCGTCCAGCAGCTCGTCGCGGACCTCAAGGACGGGGAACGACGGGGCCATGAGCATCGGCCCCCTGCACATCTCCGTCCTCGCGCTCCTCGTCCTCGTCGTCCTGGTGCTGCTGCTCGCGTAGCCGGCCGCCGTCAGAGCTGCAGCCGGCGCAGCACCTGCAGCGCCGCGTCCTCGGTGGCCGCTGCCGGAAAACAGGCGAGGGCGCCCTTTCGGGCGCCCTCGCTGACTCGCATCCGGCCCCCTGCGGCCTTCCGCGACGGACTGGGACTTGGCGCATCCCTGCTGGTCCCTCACCCCCCACAAGACTCTGTGGTGTCGCCTGTCCGGTGACGACGTGGCCAAGGTGCCCGTTCTCCGGTCTGTTGGCAAGGGCGACAGGTACTTCTTGCGGTCGGCTATGTGTCCACTGTCGGACCATCGGACGCCGGTCCGCGGGCCGGATGCCCGGGCCCGCACGCGGCGCTAGAGCGGCAGGAGAGCAGCGAGCGCCTGGACGGACGTCCGAGAGCGGGGACGCGGGCCGGCCGCGTCGGGGGACGGTGCGGACGAGCGTCAGAACGCGTAGCGGCGTCGCGGTCGCAGCGCTCGCACCACGAACCACGCCCCGACAAGGAGCAGCAGCAGTCCGAACGGGCTCCCGCCGCCGGGCCCCCACCCGAACAGCGCGCTGAACAGCCAGGCCAGCCCGAGGGCACGGAGCATGCTGCGTCCGAATCCGGTGGACCGACGGCGGGGCGCATACCGGCGGCTGCGCACCAGCGGGCCGCGCCGGAAGCTCGGGCGGCGGGAGGTCCGCGGGCCGAAGCCGCGCAGGCGCTGCGCGGTCAGGCTGCCCGTCTCGCCGGCGGCGAGCGCCGGTGCGGGGCCGAGGCCGGCCGGGGCGGCCCCGCCGGGAACGGCCGGGCCGAGCAGGGTGGCCAGGACGAGGACGAGCAGCAACTGCCGGCGATGCATCCGTCCCCCGTACCCGGCGTCACGCGCCGCGCACGGCGCAGCGGCCGAGGGCGGGGTCAGCTGCCCAGGTGGCGTCCGCCGCCGGTCTGGGCGTCCCACCGCCGCAGCCGGCGCGAAGGATCGACTGGCCGGCCCACGCCGTACCCGGGGGCCGACCACATCTCGAAATGCAGGTGGCAGCCGCTCGACCGGCCCGTCGAGCCGACCAGCCCGAGCGGCTGGCCCGTCGTCACGTGGGTGCCCGGCGCGACGGCGGCGGGCTCCAGCAGGTGCAGGTAGGCGGTCGACGCACCGTCGGCACCGGCGGGGTCGACCACCACGTAGTGCCCGCGCACGGCGTCGCTCCCGGTCTCGCGCACCCGGCCGCCGCGCGCGGCGACGACGGGCGTCCCGCACGGCGCCGTCATGTCCTGGCCCTCATGGCCCCGGCCCGCCCCGAGCCCGTCGCCGAAGCGGTGGGGTCCGCGGACCGGGAAGAAGCCGCGAACGAACTCGAACGCCGCCGCCACGGGCGCCGGTGGCCCGTCGTCGACCGCCGCCAGGAAGCGGTAGCGCCCTGCGGGCGCCGGCCGGCCGTCGGGCCGGCGGCCGTCCCACGTCACCGTGCGGGTCCCGCCGCCCTGGACGGCGCCCAGCCGCCAGACGCCGACCGGCCGCCGGACCCCGCCGCCCACCAGGACGACATGCACGCGTTGCGCGCCGCCCGCCGGAAGGCGCAGCACGAGCCGCTGCGGCCGCGGGCCGGTCAGGCTGATGCGCTGCGCCTCCAGGGTCCCCACCGCCGCCTCGGGCGCCATGCCCGTCGCCCGCGGCCCGTCGCCGGACGCCGCAGGGATGACCCAGGGAGCGGTGAGCGCCGCCGCAGCCAGGACGGCTGCCGCCGGGGTACGGAGGTCGTGCACCATGGTGTGGGCGGAGCCCGCGCAGCCGGGCCCCCGCCCCTGCGCGCTCCGAGCGTCGGGGTTCGACGCCGGTCGCACCGCACCTGCCGCGGGCCGCGCCACCCGCCCGGCCCGTGCCTGCCGGGTAGCGTCAGCGCGTGCGCCTTCCTCGGGTCGTCCCGGTCACGTCAGCCGCCGCGCTGGTCCTGGCAGCGGCCCCGTCGCCATCGGCGGCGGCCCCGCCGGTCCTGCGCTGGGCGGGTGCGGTCACGGTGGCGACGGGCGACCGCGTCGCCGAGCCCCAGGCCGCCGCCCTCGCCGGCGGAGGCGCGCTGGTGGCCTGGCGCCAGAACAGCGGCGTGCGCGCCGCATGGGTCGCGCCAGGGGGCCGGATCGTCCGCGGCGAACGGGTCGCCGGTGGCCCGGCTTCGGACCTGCGCCTGGCGGCGAGCCGCAGCGGGCACGCCGTGCTCGCGTGGCGACGGCGCGGCCGGGTGGTCGTCGCGCGGGCCGCGCGCGGCGGCAGCTTCGGACAGCCGACCGGCGTCAGCGCTGCCGGGCGTCGCGCCTACCAGCCGGCCGTGGCGGCCGGCGCGCGGGGGGCGGCCCTCGTGGCCTGGCAGGACCACGCGGGCGCGCAGGTCCGCCGCGCCCGAGCCGGTCGCGCCTTCGGGCCGGCGCGGATGATCCTGCGGCGCGGCTCGTCGCCCGCCGTCGGATTCGACGCCGCGCAGCGCGGCCTGGCCGGGGCGCTGCGCCGCGGTCGCGGCGCGCGTGTGGTCGCCCGGCCCGTCCGCGGCGACGGGCGCCTCGGCGCGCTGCAGACCGTCGCGCGCGCCGCGCTGGACATGAACAACCTGCGCCTGCGCGTCGCGCCCGACGGCGGGGCCGTCGCCGCGTGGCGCGAGACCGACGCCGCGGGTCTGGCGCCCTGCGCCGTCGCACAGCGGCGCCCGGGCGCGGCGGCCTTCCGGGCGCCGGCGCGGCTGACCGGCGACTGCATCAGCCTCGCCCCCGCGGTTGCCGCCGGCGGCGGCGGGCGCTGGGCGGCGTCGTGGCTGGAGAACTCCCGCACCGGGCTGCAGCTCGCGCTCGGATCCGCGGCGGCCTTGCAGCCGCTGTCCGACGATCAGGAGGCCTCGGGCGAGGCCGTCGCGTTCGTGCGCCCCGGCGTCGTCCTGGCGGCGTGGGTCCAGGAAGGGCCGGGTCGAAGCAGCGTGCTCGCCCGTCCCGTCGCCTGGGACGGCACGCCGGGAGCCACGGTCGCGGTCGGCCAAGGCGCCGGACGCCTGGCGCCGGACCTCGCCGGACGCGTGGCGCTCGCCGGCGGCGAAGGGATCGCCGTGGCCGCCTGGCGCGAGCGCCCGCGGGCCGGGCTCGGCGACCCGCGCGGCGCCGCAGGGCGGCTGGTGGTGGCGACCGCCACGCTGAGCGGGTAGCCGTCATGCGGGTTCGTCGCGGCACCGGCCCGCTCGCGCAGGCGGTCGGCGGCGCCGATGATGAGTCGATGCCGCGCCGCGCGCTCCCCGCCCTGATGGTCGCTCTGCCGCTGCTGCTCTGCGGGTGCGGCGCCGACGGCCCGCCCGACGTGGCCGAGGAGGAGGCGCCCGCGCGCCCGTTCCGGGTGGCGGCCACGCCGGCACCCGCCGGGCCGGCCGCCCGCGGACCGGGCGTCGAGACGGCGCGGGTCGTGCGGCGCACCTGGCTGCGCGCGTCGCCCGGGGGGCGCGTGCTGGCCCACGTCGGCCGGCGGACGCGCTTCCGCGGGCCGCGGGTGGTGCTCGTCGAGCGCCGACGGGGCTCGTGGGCGGCCGTGCGCAGCGAGGCCGCGGGCCGCGGCGGAGGGCTCGCGTGGCTGCCCGCCTCGGCCCTGCGGCCCGAGCAGCGGGTGACCTGGCGGATCGACATCGACGTCAGCGCCCGGCGGCTGGTCCTGCGCCGGCACGGCCGCGCGGCGCTGCGCGCGCCGGTCGCGGTAGGTGCGCCGGCCACGCCGACCCCGACCGGGCGCTTCGCCGTCACCGACCGCCTGGTCTTCGCGCCGGGCGGCCCCTACGGGTGCTGCCTGCTGGCGATCTCGGGCCGCCAGACGCGGCTGGCGCCGGGATGGCCGGGCGGCGACCGCCTCGCCATCCACGCCACGAGCGCCCCGTCCAGCATCGGCCAGGCGCGCTCCAACGGCTGCGTGCGGGCGACGGAGGCGACGATGCGCCGCCTACTGCGGCGCGTGCCGCTCGGCACGCCGGTGGTCGTCCAGGCCTGAGCGGAGAACCAGCGAGGGCGCCCGTCGGGCGCCCTCGCGGTCCTGCGTCGGTGGTGCTGCGTCCTACTGCGCAGCGCAGACGACGTAGACGGTGATGTCCACGGCGCTGCCGTTGCCGCCGTCGTTGCGCACCTCGGCACGCCACGCCGTCGGCGCGCCGCTGGCCGGGGCGACCGGGCGGTTGGCCGTGGTGGCCGGCTTGCCGCCGTTGCGCACGGCGGTGGCCACGCCACCGGAGATGGCAACCTCGCCGGCGGCGCACTCCGCGTCGACGCCGCCGGTACCGGTGGTGCCGCCGTTGTTGCTCACCGTGCCGGTCGCGAGGCGCGTGGTGATGGGGCCGACGACGCCCTTCGGGCCCTGGGGACCCTGCGGGCCGACGGCGCCGTCCTTGCCGGGCTCGCCCTGCGGCCCGCGCTCACCCTGCAGCCCGCGCTCGCCCTGCAGGCCGCGCTCACCCTGCAGGCCGCGCTCACCCTGCTGGCCCGGTGCGCCGTCCTTGCCCGGCTCGCCCTGCGGCCCGCGCTCACCCTGCAGACCGCGCTCGCCCTGAGCGCCCTGCAGACCCCGGCTCGCGAAGAGCTCCCACACGTCGGCCTCGCCGGGCTCGTCGCCCGCCGCTGCGGCCGTGGTGGCGAGGTAGGCGGAGCCGTGGTGCAGCACGACGTCGTTGGCGTCGTATGCCGTGTCGGCCTTCCACGCCGACCGGAAGGCGAAGCCCTGCGCGGTCAGCCCGCGGGGGCCGACCTCGCCCTGCGGACCGCGCTCGCCCTCGGGCCCACGCTCGCCCTGAGGACCGCGCTCGCCCTGCTGACCCGGCGCGCCGTCCTTGCCCGGCTCGCCCTGCGGCCCGCGGTCGCCCTGCGCGCCCGGGATGCCGGCAGCGCCACGCTGGGCCATGAGGTCCCAGACGAGGCTGCCCTCGCCGGGCTCCTGCCCGGTCGTGGTCGCCGTCGCGATGTACGCCGAGCCGCGGTGCAGCACGACGTCGTTGGGGAAGTACTCGGCGTCGGACTTCCAGGGGCCCTTCCAAGAAAAGGACGTCCCGTCCTTGCCCTGCTGACCCGGGGCGCCGTCCTTGCCCGGCTCGCCCTGCGGCCCACGATCGCCCTGCTGACCCGGAGCCCCGTCCTTGCCCGGCTCACCCTGCGGCCCACGATCGCCCTGTTGACCGGGAGCCCCGTCCTTGCCCGGCTCACCCTGCGGCCCGCGCTCACCCTGGAGCCCGCGCTCGCCGGCCTCGCCCTCGGCGCCGCGGGAGACGAGCACGTCCCACGCCTCGGAGCCGGCCGGCGCGTCGTCCTGGTTCGGCGCCACCGCGATGAAGGCGGACCCGAGGTGACGGACGATGTCGTACGGCAGGTAGGAGGTCAGCGGCGACCAGTCGCCGCGCCAGGCGAAGCCCTGGCCGGCGGCGCCCGCCGGACCGGACGCACCGTCGGCGCCGGCGGCGCCACGCGCGCCCGGCTGCCCGGGGGCGCCGGCGACGCCGTGGCTGCCGTCGGCACCGGGGTCGCCCTTCGAGCCCGGGGCGCCAGGGGCGCCGGCGGGGCCCTGGACCGACGTCACGACCTGGCCCTGCACTGCCTGCTTGGGCGTCCTGACCGGCTTGGACTTCTTCTTGCAGGTCGTCTTGCGCTTGCCGTTGACGACCTTGGTCGTACAGGTCTTGGCGGTCTTCTTCTTGACGGGCGCCGCCTCGGCGGCGCCCGTCGCCGACAGGCAGACGGCGGTCGTGACGACGGCTGCGGCCAGGCCGCGCTGGGGCGTGCGTGCCCCGATGATCCAGCGGTCCATGCTGGTCCCCCTCTTCTGGTGTTGGCAGGTGTCCGGCCCCCACGGGACGGCGCGGCGCAATGTGGCGGCTCCCGTCCCTCAGCACAATCCGAATGGGTAGGTCCTACCCTCGGACGTCTGTCCAGACGGGGAGGACGGGCTCAAGCCCAGAGCCGACGGTCCGCCGCACCCTGGCGGCACCGCATTTCCCGTCACAGGGCCAGAAACGCGTCGACAAAGCGGCCATGGACGGTCGCCACGGGAGCGCGTCCACCGCGGCCACCCGGCACGGCCCGGGATCGTGCCGCCTGTCCGGCTGAGAACGGCCCGGGAGCCCCACGTCTCGCGCGACCCGGTCCGGCCTCGGACCCGCGCGCGCGGACGGCCGTCCCGGGACTACTCCGCCTGGCGGCCCAGCAGTGCGACGAAGCGCTCGATGCGGCGCCGCTCGTCGACCGGCAGCGTACTGTCGACCTGCACGAGCAGGGTCATCGGGCCGCGCGCCCGCGCCCACTCCCGGGCGCCGTCGCTGAAGGTCGGCGCGACCCAGACGAGGGCGAGCCCGTCGGCGAGCGCCTGCACGGTCTCCTCCTGGGCGGCGTCGTCGGCCTCGGTGCGCACGACCTTCGCGGTCCAGAAGTCGAGCGCGTGCAGGACCCGGTCGACGGCCCCCAGGCCGCCCGGCCCAGCGGCCAGGACCAGCTCCCCGGTCGTCAGGAGGTCGGCCGCCCAGCCCTCGGGCGTCCCGAGCAGGGCCTCGGGCACGCAGACCATGCGGAAGATGGGGTCGGTCATGAGCGCGCGGCACGCTAGCGGGCCGCGCGCCCGGCCGCGCCTACCGCACCGCGGGGTCCGCGACGACCAGCTCGGCGTTGCGGTCCTGCACCCGCCCGCGCGGTCCCTCGCGGCCGCTCTGGGGCTCGCTGAAGGACAGCTCGCGCGAGATCGACGCCAAGCGCTTGGGACTCGTGGTCGCCCCGCCGCCGGGATTGGCCGGCGCGTCGTGGTCGACCACCGTCGTGAAGATCGACAGGGTCCCGTCGTCGTTGGCCACGAGGTCCAGGAGACGCGACTGCTGCGGGAAGTCGATGTGCGCGGCGGTGTTGATCTCCCAGAACCCGCGCCCCGCCTGCGAGACGGCGTCGTCGGCGCCGTAGCTGACCGGGTCGATCCGGTTGGCGTGCTCGTGCCCGTTGACGAAGGCGACGACCGACGGGTGGCGCAGCGCCAGGCACCGCAGCGTTTCACCGGGCAGCGTCGGCGCCGCCGCATCGGCGGTCGTGCACGGGGTCTTCTGCCCGGACTGGCGCGGGCCCTCGCCGAAGTGCACGTCGGGCATCAGCGACCCGCCCGCGTCCCCGGGCGCGAACGGGCTGACCGGCGGCTGGCCCATGGTGCGCAGGGAGTGGTGGGCGAAGAGCACGACGCGCTCGCGCGCGGCGTCGGCGAGCAGCAGCTGCTCGTGCAGCCAGCGGAACTGCGCGTCGTCGAGGTTGCCCTCCTCCAGGCCGTGCTCGGAGATGGTGTCGAGGACCACGAACCGCAGACCCGGGCGCGGCTGCAGCACGTAGTTGCCCATCCCGCTGCTGAGGTTCTCGGCGGTGAAGCCGTGGCCGTAGCCCGGCGCGTCCTTGAGGTGCTCGGCGATCCACTCGCTCTTGCGCAGCGGGCGCCGGCGCGGGTCGGCCTGGATGATCTCCGTGGCGCCGCCCGGAGCCGCCGCCGCCTCCACGAGCTTGGCCGAGGCGGCGGCCATCGCCTGGTCGCGGTCGGGCGCCGCCGCGAGGTCGGCCATCGCCTCGTCGGACACGCCCTTGACCTTCAGGCAGCCGGTGGCCAACTCCTCCAGGCCCGGGTTGCGCGGCTGGTTGCCCTGGATCAGGCCGTCGTGGTTGCCGAACACGGCGTACCACGGCGTGCCACCCAGGCCGGTGGCGGTGAACGGCACGTTGGCCTTCTCCAGGAAGCCCGGGAAGTCGCGCACCCCGGCGTAGGCGGGGTCGCCGCCGCCGTCGGGCTCGTAGAAGTCGCCGCCGCGGACGCCGTCGTAGCGCCGGCCGGTGGCGTTCGCGTCGCAACCAGAGGGCACGGGCACCGCGACGCTGCCGGTGGCGTCGCCCCCGAGGCAGAGCTCGCGCGCGGGCAGGACGCCGAGCGGGCCGACCCCGGAGTCCGGGTCGACGGTCCGACCGCCCGTGAGCAGGTCGATGACCCAGCGCGTCTCGTTGCACTGCGTGTTGTCGGTGTTGTCGCCCGTCGTCATCACGAGCTTCAGCCCCCGGCCGGTGATCGGGCTCGTGGCGTTGCGCACCTGCGCGACCATCCGGTCCAGGACCTGGGCCGTGGCTGCCTCCTGCGGGCGGTAGGCCGAGGTGAAGATCGTCCCGAGCTTGTCGGTGAACTCCACGCGCAGCGGCGACTCCTCGTCGACGACGTGGGTGTCGCTCAGCTGGGCGAAGCTCAGCAGCGGGCGGCGGACCGCAGCGGCGCTGCGCGTCGCCAGGTCGTCGCGCACGACGTGCGCCTCGCCCGGCCCCGTCGTCAGCCGCCCGTCGGCCGACGGGACGATCGTCGCGCCCGTCGTGTCGCCCGCCGCGTGCGCCGCCGGCGCCATGGTCAGCGCCACCAGCGCGGCCGTCATCCCGATCCTGCCCCTGCGCATCGTAGTCCTCCCCACTCGACCCGGGCAGCGTACACCGGATTCCGGTACAGGTGTGCAGGCCCTGTCCGCGCGGCCCGGGCGCGACCGGGCGCGTCAGGCCGGCAGCTCGCGCTCCTGGGGCACGGCCACGAAGTTCGTCTCCGGGGACGTGCCGAAGCTGCGCGCGTCCAGCGCTGGGCCGTCGGGGAGCACGCGGATGGCGTAGCCCGCGTCCGACCAGAGGTCCCACAGCTCGCCGCGGTCTGCGTGGAGGCTCTCGAAGACCACGATCGGCCGGTGCTCGGCGAGCGTCCGCGTCGCGCCGCGCAGCACGCCGAGCTCATTGCCCTCGGTGTCGATCTTGACGAGGTCGGGGCCGGCCTCCTGCGCGGCGACGAAGGCATCCAGGGTCCCGCAGGGCACCTCGACGGTCTCCATCGGGCGCCCCGCGCCGCGCTCCGCGCCGACCTCGGGCTTCGTGGTCCCCAGCCACGTGAGCCCGGGTGGGAAGGTCAGCACGACGCTGCCCTCCTGCTCGCCGAGGGCGAGCGCCCGGAGGTCGGGCTCGACGTCGTTGGCCTCGCAGATCGACCGGAACAGCGCGTGGCAGGCCGGGTTCGGCTCGAACGACACCGTCCGAACCCCATGGACGAGGAACAGCAGCGAATGCGTCCCGAAGTTCGTGCCGATGTCGTAGAAGACCGCGGGCGGCGCCGCCGACGTGAGCAGGCGCCGGTAGAGCTGCTTGACCTCGACGTCATGGCCTTCGAGCGCGAGCCCGAAGTCCAGGAGGAACGGCGCATGCGGCCCTTCGATCGGGACGGTGATGGTCCTGCCGGCGAAGGCGGACCGCCACACGCCGGGCTGGACGCTGTCGGCCGGCAGCGTCCCGAGCACCTGGCCGAACGCGGCATGGGTCCACCCCTTGCGCGCGGGCGGCAGCAATTCGTAGGCCGCATTGAGCACGCCGCGGGTGCTGTGACGCTGCGCGAGGCCGGTCACGACCCGGTTGGCGTCCTCCCGGACGGACGGCCGGACGCGGCGGGCCAGGCGGAACACGGCGTGGCTCACGGCGCCAGCGTACCGGGTCCCGGAGCGACACCGCACCGGTTTCCGGTCTTCGGACAGTCCCGTCCAGCCAGGGACGACGACGCTGCTACCACGGGTCGCGGCTTGAGGGCCGGGACCGCCGCGCCGAGCGCCGGCTCAGCGGCGGTTGCCGCCCGGCACCCGATCGGCGAGGCGGCCAAGGGGCTCGATCGCCTCGTGCAGGATCAGGACGTCGCCGTCCAGCCGGCTCATCGAGGGCGCCAGCGGCTCGATCGAGGTCTGCAGCGCGGAGACCGTCTGGTCGAGCTGGGCCAACGTGCCCCCCAGGGGCTCGAGCGACCGCTCGAGCGCGCCGACGTTGTCGTCCAGACGCGCCATCGAGCCCAGCAGCTGCTCGAGCACGCCAGTCATCTCGCGGATGGCCTCGGGCAGCTCGGCCAGGTGCTCCTGCACCTCGACGAGCGTCGGCATGGCGGCTTCGATCGTCGCCATCCGCTGGTCCATGCCGGGCAGCACGGCGGTGGCCTCGGCGACCTCGGGCAGCGGCCTGGTGGCGGCGGCGACCTCGCCCATGTCCCGTCGCAGGTCGGGCAGGGCGGCCGTGTGACGGGCGACCCCTTCGATCCGCTGGCTCATGGCCGGCAGCACGGCGGTGGAACGGGCGACCTCTTCCAGGCGATCCCGCATCCGGTTCAGGGTCCCCAGCGCGCCGGCCAGGCCGCCCGGCACCGACAGGAGCGCATCCAGCCCAGGGATCGAGGTCATCGGCGAAGGCTATGCCACCTGCCGCCGAGCCCACGACCTGATGTCCACGGTGCTTCCAGAGGCTGAGCCGCGGCGCTTCCCGGCCCCCGAAACGCGAGAACCCCCGTAGAGGCCGGGGGTTCACGCAGTACCGCCACGGGGATTCGAACCCCGGTTTCCGCCGTGAGAGGGCGGCGTCCTAGTCCCCTAGACGATGGCGGCAGGACGTGGGCGAGCGTAGCAAACGGACGCCTGGATCCGTCCCGCCCGTCGGCGACCGGCCGGCCCTGCGCCGGCCTCGCGTGCCGGCGGCGCCATGGCGCCCTAGGCGTCGCCGAACGTGCAGAAGTAGGTGTAGCGCGGGAGGTCGCTCGCGTCGGTGCCGAAGGTGCCGCCGTCGCGCTCGCACTGCTTCTGCCCCTGGCGCAGGACCGTGTCGGACGGGCGTTCATCGAAGGTGCAGAAATACGCTCCGCTACTCGTCCTGAACTCGCCACCCTGGCGCTCACACCGGTGCTCGGCCTTCTCGAAGCGGTCCTTCTTCGCGTCCGCCGTCGCGGGCCCCAACCCCGCCACGATGGCCACCACCGTGGCCGCTGCCATCCTGCTGCTCACCTGCGCCTCCCCCTGATTCGATCTACGCGGCACGCCCGCGCGGGCGACCGTAACGCCGCGAGGCCGGTGGCGCCGCGCGGGTGTCCGATGGGCAGCGGGGACGCCCGGGAGGTCGGACGCAAGGCCGGCGGCCGGATCGCTAGAGTGCAGAGGCCGCAAGCGGATGTGGCGGAACTGGTAGACGCGCAGGTTTCAGGTATCTGTGGGTGCAAGCCCGTGGAGGTTCGAGTCCTCTCATCCGCACTGCCGACGACGGCCCGCACGAGCGGGCCGTCGTCGTTCTAGCCCCAGGCCGGCGGCGCCCAGCTCGGTGCCGGCGGGTGGCGCGCCAGGCGCAGGTGCTTGAGGACGGCCAGCGCGCGCAGGGTCTCCCCGCGCGGGCGTGACGAGCGGAGGTCGCCACGGCGCAGGGCGACCGCGGGATCGAGGCGGCCGGTGAGCCACGCGTGCAGCGCGTCGGCGGTCGACGACAGGCGCAGCTCGGCGCGACCGCACGCCCCGGGCTCGACGACCGCTGCGCCGCCGTCGCGCAGGTCGAGCACGAGCGCCGTGCCGACGTCGCGCAGCTCGAACGCCACGCGCAGGCCGAGGCGGCCCAGCCGGCGCCGCAGCGCCGGGTCGGCGTCGAGCGCCGCCGCCACCGGGGCCACGAGCCCGTCGCGCACCGCGGCGGCGTCGGGGAACCGCGGCCGCGCGCGCTCCTGGCGCAGGGCCTCGAGCACGCCCGACCACGACGCCACCGACGGCAGGACGCGCAGGCGCTCGAGGCGGACATCGGCGAACGCGTCGCCGTGGGCGGCGTCGCGCGCGAGGGCCGCGGCGTACTCCAGCGCAGCGCGCGGACCCCAGGCGCAGGCGCCGGCCTCGGCCGCCCAGGCCGACGGCAGCAGCCGGGCGAGCCACCCGGCGCCCTCGGGGTCGGCGGCCGCCACGCGGGCGTCGCGGGCCAGGCGCGGGTTGACCGCCAGGACCGTCCCGCTGACCGGCGCCCACACGACGAACGTCCCTGCGGCGCTCGACACGGACCCCAGCCGGTCACCGGCCGCGACCTGCGCGCCCGGCTCGGCCAGGTCGACCTGCAGCGCGCCCGTCCCGAGCGCCGCGCCGAGCTGGCGGGTGAGCCCGACGGCCACGCAGCCCAGCGCCGTCTCGACCCAGAGGTGCGCGTCGGGCACCAGGCCGCGCGCCGGCTCGGCGAACGTCGCCGGGTCGATCGGCGGCGCTGCGGCGCCGGCACCCCGCACCGGGCCGCCCCAGACGGCGTCGACCGACAGCGGCGCGCCGTGGCGGCGCGCCTCGGCGCTCAACGACCGCGCGGGCACGAGCGCCACCCGGTGGCGTGCCGCCGCGGCCTCGAGGCGCGCCACGAGCTCGGCGCCCGCACGATCGGGCACCGCCAGCGCCACCACGCACGCGTGCTGGGCGCGGAAGCCCGTGCGGTGGACCTCCAGGTCCCCCCAGGCGGCGATGGCCCCGATCGCCTGGTCGCCGGAGAAGTTCAGCCGCCGGTCGGAGGGGTCGCTGAGGGCGTACAGCCCGCAGGAGCACGAGGTCACGGGAGCCGGGTGCCCGGGCACCCGCGCGCAGGACGCGGTGGTGACTCCCGGCTCCCACGGATGCTCGGGAAAGGACCACGGGCGCAGGACGCCGTCGTCGGCCAGGTGCCACGCCCGGTAGCCGACGACCGGCTCGCACAGGTCGGGCGCCGCGCCGGTCACGCCGGGACGGGCTCGCGCTCCGGCACGTCCTCGCGCAGCGGCTCGGGTCCCGGCTCGGCGGGAGCCGTCTCGCGGACCGGCTCGGGCAGGCGCAGCGGCTCCACGCGGACGCGGCGCGAGGGGCCTGGGAGGTCCAGCATCCGGGGCACGGAGCGGGACGCTACGGCGCGCGGCGGCGGAAGCCGGGCCGTCCGGCGACGCAGCGGGTTTGCGCCCGCTACGTCCGGGAAGACGGTATGGCCGAGCCACTGTGCCGTCGCTCACCGTCGACATCCCGCGAGACCGCAGCGCCCCGGCCAACGCCCGCCGCGCCGTCGAGCGGATCGCGCCGGCGATCGACACGGCCCTGGTGCCGGACGTCAAGCTGCTGGTGTCGGAGATCGTCACGAACTCCGTCAAGTACGGCGGTGACGGCGATCTGCAGGTCCTCCTGCGCAGCGAGGGCCCGCAGCACGTCCACGTGGAGGTCATCGACCAGGGCAACGGCTTCACCCCGGTGCCGCGGACGCGGCCGCCGACCGAGGTCGGCGGCTGGGGCCTGGTGCTCGTGCACGAGCTCGCCGACCGCTGGGGCGTCTGCGAGGGCTCGACCCACGTGTGGTTCGAGATCGGCGGCGCTCAGCCGCTCAGCGCGCCGCCGGCCAGCTCGGCGCGCAGCACCGCGAGCTCGGTCACCGCGAGCGCCACGTAGGCGCTGCGGAACTCCTCGATCTCGCCGAGCAGGTCCGCCATGTAGCCCGGGTCGGTGTCCAGGCCGCACAGGCCGGCCAGCGCGCGCTCGCTCTCCAGCACCTCCAGGTGCCGGCGCGCGGCGTGGGCGGTCTGGAAGCCCTCCGTGACGCTGCCGCCGATGGTCATGGGCGCAGCATCGTCCCCGGGCGGCCGGCGAGCCAGGAGGCAGGCAGGCGAAGGCGACGTGCGGGCACCCGCACCACCTCGCAGGTGTGCGACGCCAGCGGCCGGGCAGGCTGGGCGCCATGGCCACCATCGCGGACGACGACCTCTTCGGCGACGAGCACGTGCGCGTCTATCGGGAGACCGACGGCGAGCGCGGCTACCACTGGCGGCGCGGGACGACGACCCTGCTGCTGACGACCACCGGGCGGCGGTCGGGCGAGCCGCGCACCCTGCCGCTGATCTTCCGCCCGGACGGGCAGCGCTACGTCGTCGTCGCCTCCAAGGGCGGCGCCCCGGAGCACCCCGCCTGGTTTCGCAACCTGCAGGAGCACCCCGAGGCGGAGGTGCAGGTGCGCGGGGAGCGCGTGCCCGTCCGCGCGCGCGTCGCCGGCGGCGAGGAGCACGAGCGGCTGTGGCAGCTGATGGTCGAGGCCTGGCCGGACTACGACGCCTACCAGCAGCGCACCGACCGGCCGATCCCGGTGGTCGTGCTCGAGCGCCGCTGACGGCGCTCACTCGACGAGCGGGACGAAGCGCACCGGGTCCAGCACCTCGCGCTCGAGTCCGCGGCCGGTGCGCCGCACGAGCAGCAGCCGCTGCTCGTCGTCGCCGACGGGGACGACGAGCCGGCCCCCGAGGGCGAGCTGGTGCTCCAGCGCGGGCGGGACCCCCGGGCCCGCCGCGGCCGCCACGTTGATGGCGTCGTAGGGCGCATCCGGCGGCCAGCCCTGCGAGCCGTCGCCGAGGTGCACCGCGACGTTGCGCACCCCGAGCTCGTCGAGCACGGCGCGGGCGCGGCGCGCGAGCTCGGCGTGGCGCTCGACGGACACGACCTCGGCGCCGAGCTGGGCGAGGACGGCGGCGTGGTACCCCGACCCCGTCCCCACGTCCAGGATGCGCTCGCTGCCCTGCAGCTCGAGCAGGTCGCACATGCGGGCCACGACGCGCGGCTGCGAGATGGTCTGGCCGCAGGCGATCGGCAGCGCCTCGTCGTCCCAGGCGTGGCGCCGGATGGACCGCGGGACGAAGCGGTCGCGCGGGACACGCCCGACCGCGTCCAGGACGCGAGGGTTCCTGACATGCGCGGCCAGGTCGCGCAGCAGCGCGTCCCGTGCGTCCTCGGGCGGGTGTGGGCGGCGGCGTCCCACCGGTACGTGGTACCCCCGGCAGGCAGGCCGTACAACGACGAACGCCCCGGCGAGGCCGGGGCGTTCGAGAAGACCTGCGCGACCCGGGAGGACCCGGGCGGCGACTAGATCGCGGTGACGTTGACGGCCTTGGGGCCCTTGTCGCCGGCCTCGGACTCGAAGGAGACCTTCGCACCCTCGTTCAGGGACTTGAAGCCCTGGGCGTTGATCGCCGAGTGATGGACGAACAGGTCCTTGCCCTGGTCATCCGGGGTGATGAAGCCGAAGCCCTTGTCGTCGTTGAACCACTTGACGGTTCCGGTAGGCATAGTTTCGTGGACCTCCACGGGGTGATGTGCAGCGGGCGCGGAGGTGCGAAGAGCGACGACAGCGGCGCGTGACACGCGGTGCTGGATCTCGTGATCCAGCCGAACAGCGTCCACCCTAGCACCGGCCGTCAAGCCGTCAGCTCCGCGCGGTCCGGGGAAGCACGACGAGGCTCACCGGCGGCTCGTGCAGCAGCTCGGCGCTGGTGCTGCCCAGCACGAGGCGTCCGAGGACCCCGAACCGGCGCGAGCCGACGACCAGGAGCCCCGCTGTGACGGCGGCCTCGCGCAGGGCCGGGCCCGCCACGCCGTCGAGCAGCTCCGTGCGCACCGCGGTCCGGCCGGCCACGGAGGCCTCGGCTGCGGCGAGCCCCGCGCGGGCCTCGTCCTCCAGGGTGCGGCGCAGCACGTCGGGCGCGGGCGCGCCCACCCATTGCCGGGCGGCCAGGACCGCGGCGGGCTCGAGGGCGTGGGCGATGCGCAGCGTGCCGCCCGTGCCGGCGGCCAGGGTCGCGGCGAGCTCGAGCGCCGCCGTGGCCTCCGGCGTGGCGTCCCAGCCCACCAGCACGTCGTCCGCGGGCTCGCGGTCGCGCAGCCCGGCCGGTGCGACCGCCACGGCGCACGGCAGCGCCTGCACCGCGAGCATGGCGACGTCGCCGCGCGTGAGGCGCCCGAGCCGCCCCAGGTGCGAGGCGCCGAGCACGAGCACCCCGGCGGCTACGTGGTCGACCACCTGGTGCAGCCCGCGCACCACCGAGGATGCCCCGCGCACGCGGATCGACGCGGGCACGCCGGCGCGCGTCACCAACGTGCCGAGGTCGGCCTCGAGCTGGCGGCGCACCTCCTGCTCGGCCCTGCCGTCGGCGGGCCCGAACGGCGTGGGCCAGATGCCGGCGATGATGAGATCGGCGTCCAGGGCGCGCGCCAGGCGAGCGCCGAGCGCCACCGCGTCGCGCGCGGCGTCACCGGCGTCGGCGGCGCCCACGACAACGGGCCCGGTCACGGCGCGGCCTCCCGGCCCGTCCGGTGGGCGGCCGTGGGCGCGGCGTCTGCGGCAAGCGGCGTCATGGCCCCGACGCTACCCGCCCGCCCCGTCGCGGAGCCGTGGGCCTCGGCGCGTACGCTGCCCCCATGGAGCCCGACGCCTCGCAGCCCCTCCGCGTCGTCATCGCCGGCGGCGGCGTCGCCGGCCTCGAGGCCGTGCTGGTGCTCGGCCAGGACGCCGGCCCCCTGACCGACGTCGTCCTCGTCGGCGAGGAGCCGGAGTTCCGGCTGCGTGCGCTCAGCGTCAAGGAGCCCTTCGCCGAGGCCGGCTCGCCGAGCTGGCCGATCGAGCCGCTGTGCGCCGAGCAGGGCGCCGCGTTCCGCCGCGGCCGCGTCACCGACGTGGACGTGGCAGCGCGCACGGTCGCCCTCGCCGACGGCGCGTCGCTGCCCTTCGACGCCCTGGTGGTGGCGACCGGCGCGGCGGCGGTGCGGCCGTTCGACGGCGGCACGCTGTTCCGCGGCCCACGGGACGTGGAGGCCGTGCACGGCCTGCTGCAGGACGTGGAGGAGGGCTACACGCGCACGGTCGCGTTCGTCGTGCCGCCGGGGACGACGTGGCCGCTGCCGCTGTACGAGCTCGCCCTGATGCTCGCCGAGCGCGCCTCCTCGCTCGGCCTCGACGGCGTCGGGCTGACGATGGTCACGCCGGAGGCCCAGCCGCTGGAGGTCTTCGGGACCGAGGCCGCCGACAAGCTGGCCGCGCGCCTGCGCGACGCCGGCGTCGAGATCCGCCCGCGGGCGCAGGCCGCGCGCATCCGCGACGGCGCCGTGCTCGCTGCGGACGACGCGGTCCTGGCCGAGGCGCAGCGCGTCGTGCTCCTGCCGCGGCTCGAGGGCCGCCCACCCCGCGGCCTGCCCCAGGACGACGCGGGCTTCGTGCCCGTCGACGAGCACGGCCGCGTGCGCGGCGCCGACCGGGTCTGGGCCGCCGGCGACGGGACGAGCTGCGCGGTCAAGCAGGGCGGGATCGCCGCGCAGCAGGCGCTCGCCGCGGCCTCGGACATCGCCCGGCTCGCCGGAGCCGACGTGGCGCCGCACGCGTTCGAGCCCGTCCTGCGCGCCGAGCTGCTCACCGGCGGCCGGTCGCTGTGGCTGCACCACGCGCTCGGCGGCTCGGGCCCCGGCGAGGCCGCGACGACGGAGCATCCCCTGTACTGGCCGCCCGTGAAGGTCGCGGCGCCCCGGCTGGCGGCCTGGATCGACGCCGGCGGCCACGCCCCGCCCCATGCGGCGGACCACCCGCGCATGCTGCTCTCGCAGGGCGACCCCCTGGGGGGCATCGAGCTGCTGGGCTGACCGCGACGTGTCAGCCGGCCGGGCGCGCGGCCGGGCTCCAGCGGGCGAGGCGCTCGACCAGCGCGGCGGCGGGGACGTCGGCGCGCAGCAGGACGTGGTCGGCGGGCGCGACCTCGTCGAGGTCCTCGAAGGCGGCGGCCAGCCTCGCGGCCACGTCGGGGCCGGCGTCCGACACGCGCTCGGGGTCGCGCAGCCGGGCCGCGGCGCGGCGCTCGCGCTCGCCGGCGGGCACGACGAGCTGGACGAACCGCGCCGGTGCGTCCAGGGCCTCCGCGAGGGCCTCCCGCCACCGCCGGCGCGAGCACGTCGCGTCCACGATGACGCCCGGGCCCTGCGCCAGGTGTGCGGCGGCGCGCTCGCCGAGCACGCGGTAGACCTCCAGCGTCCGTGCCGGGTCGTAGACCTGACCGGGCGCCCGCGCAGTGACCGCCAGACCGGCCCGCTCCTTGCGCACCGCGTCCGACGAGACGACCGGCCACCCGGTCCGGGCGGCGAGCTCCGCGGCCAGCGTGCTCTTGCCGCAGCCCGGCGGCCCGCACAGCACGACGGCGCCCCCGCCCCACGTCGCCCGCCAGGCGGACCGCTCCGCCAGCCGCAGGTGCGCCAGCGCCGTCGCGCGCGCGGCGGCGGGGTCCTGGGCGTGGACCCCGGCGCCGAGCAGCGCGACCTTTGCGCGCACGAGCGCGCGATGCGCCGCGAAGAGCGCCAGCAGGCCGTCGTCGCCCGGGTCGCCGCCCGCCGCGCGGTACCCGTCGAGGACCGCGGCGCCGAAGGCCGCCGCGCCGAGCCGCTCGAGGTCCATGAGCAGGAAGGCCAGGTCCGCGCCCACGTCGCCGGCGCGCAGCCCCGCGTCGAACTCGAGGCGGTCGATGACGAGGAGGCGATCGCCCTCGACGTAGACGTGCTCGGCGCGCAGGTCGCCGTGGCCGTCGACGGCCAGGCCGCGCAGCTCGCGTGCGCGCAGCGCCGGCCTCGCCGCCGCCAGGCCGTCGGCCAGGAGCGCGCGGAGGTCGTCGAGCGCGAGGTCGAGGCCCGCGGCCGCTTCCGCCAGCTCGCCGAGGTTCTGCGCGACCGTGCGCTCGAACGCCAGAGCGGTCCCCGCCACCGGGGTCGCGCCGCGGTGGAAGGCCGCGAGGCGGGCCCCGAGCGCGCGGGCGTGGGTGTCGCCGACGGCACCGGCCTCCAGCAGCGCGGGCAGGGCGTGCGCCGGGTCCAGCTGGCGCATCTGCACGACGTGGTCGAGCGCGTCGTCGCCGGCCTCGGCGGCCGGCACGAGCACGAGCTCGCCGTCGCGGTCGACGACGGCCAGGACGCCGAGGTGGACGCCCGGCGCGAGCTCCTGGTTCAGGCGCACCTCCTCCTCGGCCAGGCGGCGGCGCTGGGCGCCGGTGCGCTGATCGGCGAAGGCCGTGCGCAGCGGGCGGCGGACCTTGTAGGCGTGCTCGCCGTCGAGGTAGACGCGCGCCAGCAGCGTGTCGATGACGACGGAGGGGCGGACGGCGGCGAGCGCCGCAGCAGTCATGCGCTGGAGGCGACGGCCAGGAGGTCCA
>DASPKC010000491.1:0-5736 GCA_035628295.1 Baekduia sp. | reverse complement strand
CGCTCGGGGGTGGGCGAAGGACCAGTTCGTGAAGAACCCGAGCTCGCGCGCCTGGTCGGCGCCGGCCTGCGCGACGTCGGCGCGGCCATGGCCGATGTTCACGCAGAACAGGGCGCTCAGCCCGTCGATGTAGCGGCGGCCCTCGTCGTCCCAGACGTGGCAGCCCTCGCCGCGCACGATGACCGGGACGCGCGCGCCCGCCGCGTAGGCGCCGTGGCGGGCGAAGTGCATCCACAGGTGGCGCCTGGCGAGCTCCTGCAGGTCGGTGTCCGTACCGGCGGCGATGGCCAACGGTACCCGTAGGGCCGGGCGGCGCGAAAGCCCCGGTCAGCCGGCGCGCCGGCGCTCGCGCAGCCCCAGGAGGAGCAGCGCGAGCACCAGCAGGACCGGCGGCCCGGCGAAGCCGGCCGACACCAGCCAGTGGCCGGCGTGCGCGACCGTCACGCCGGCGCCCCCTCCGGCGTCCTGGCCGGGCCCCGGCGGCGACGGGTCGGCGGCGGGCTGGGCGCCGCCCCCGACAGCGAGAGGCCGAGCCGGCGCAACGACCAGCCGAGCGCGAGCACCAGCGAGAGCGCGATGAGCCCGACGATCGCGTAGCCCACGCTCCAAAGCCCCTGCGGGACATCGTCCTTGACCTCGCGCTGCAGGAACTCGTGGTCCGGGATCGCCTCGCGGGTGAAGCGCGCGGAGGCCGGGACCGCCGCCGCCGGGATCGCCTTGTCCTCCGGTGCATAGACCGGGATGGAGATCAGGGACCCGCCGTCGTGCAGGCGCACCGCGGTCTTCCAGGTGCCGTGCAGCGGCATCGGCTCCGTCGTGCGGAACACGCCGGGAGCCACCTGCTCGAGGTGGTCGAGGTGGAAGCCCTCGCCCTGCCAGGCGGTGACCGAGAGCCAATCGGGGTCCTCGGCCGCGCTCGCCGGCTCGACGCGGACCGTCGCGTGCGCCTCGCGCTGCGGCCCGCCGGTGTCCTGCTGCAGCGTCACCGTGGCGCGCACGTCGGTGCGGTGGTCGGTCTGCAGGCCGAAGCCGACGACCACCGCGATCGCGGCCACCGCGGCCGCCGGAACGGCGATGCTCGGCACCGGCAGGGCCTCGCCGCGGCGGGCCGCCGACAGGATGGCGCCGGCGAACGCGCCGCACAGGCCGGCGGCCACGCCGGTCAGGGGCACCACGATCGCGCCCTGCAGCAGCAGGTGGTCGGGCCAGGCGATCGGGAAGGCGACCTGCGTCCACAGCCACTCGCCGAGGAAGCCGACCGTGCCGATGCCCAGACCGGCGATGGCGCCGAACGCGTAGGTCCGGCGCGGGTCGACGCGCAGGGCGACCGCCTCGACGACGAGCGCCTCGGCGAGGTAGAGCGGCAGGAACGGCGTGCTCTGGCCGAGCACCGGCCCGACGAGCACCGCCATCACGCCGCGGACCACGAGGAAGAACGCGACGGCCACGAACGCCGCCCCGCGACCGCCGTACATCCGGGCGAAGACCAGCGCGAAGCCGGCGGCGAAGGCCAGCAGCACCGGGTGGAACAGCAGCCGGAACTGCGGCACGCCGAAGTCGAACTCCGCCTGGAAGACCGACAGGCCGATGAGCAGGCCGCCGCCGGCGAAGGCGTAGCGCATGCGGTGCAGCGTGCGCTGGATGCCGGCGAAGACGCGCGGCACGCCGCCGAGCTCCGCGGTGGCGGTGCGCGGGCCGCCTTCGACCAGCAGCATCGCCTGGCCGAGGAGGGTGAAGCCGGCGCCGCCGATCAGCATGAGATGGGTCGGGCCCCAGAGCGTGACGTCCTGGCCGAACAGCCGGTGCCAGACGTCGTCGAGCGGGAAGCCGACCAGCGCGAAGGAGCTGGTGAACAGGAAGACGACGCCGCCCAGCGGCGCGTACCAGTCCTTCGTGATGCGCACCGCGGCGCGGCTCGGGCGCTCCTTGGGCAGCGTGATGGCCAGGACGCCGGCAGCGAAGATCCCGAAGAGGCCGGCCAGGATGAAGTAGTGCGCGGGGTTCGCCAGCGGCCCCTCGTCGCGGCCGTTGTCGATGTGCAGGCTGATGTCCCACAACATCCCGAACAGGGCGGTGATGAGGGACGCCGTCGAGATGAGGGTCGGGAGGGCGGCCCAGGCCGGAAGGCCGGTGGTGCGCTCGGCGTGCGCCGCCACGCGGTCCAGGATCCCCAGGCGCCCGGTGCGGTGGCCGAGCCCGAGGACGAGCAGGGCCGTGGTCAGGACGGCGGCGCCGGCCGTGGCCAGGATGATCTGCCCGAGCTCGGCACCGCCGGCGGGGGCGGCATCGGCCGCTTGCACGGCTGCCGTGGTGAAGGTCATGTCGTCGCGCTCTCCTCGCGTCGTCGGTCGTGGTCGCGGTCGCTGCGCGCCGCGTATCCTACGGCTCAGTAACCACTACTCGGCGCGACGTTACATCAAACGGTGTCGCATCTTCTGTGCGTACGATCACTGACCGTGACGGAGCACGAGCCGCGCGACGAGGAGGCCATGACCATCGATGAGCTCGCGCGCGAGGTCGGGATGACCGTGCGCAACGTCCGCGCGCACCAGTCCCGGGGGTTGTTGCCCCCGCCCGACATCCGGGGGCGCACCGGGTACTACAACCGCGAGCACGTCGTGCGCCTGGAGATGGTCAAGGACCTCCAGGCCGAGGGGTTCAACCTCGAGGCCATCCGCCGGATCCTCGAGGCGACGCCGGGCGGCGGGGCGGCGCGGATGCTCGACTTCACCCGGGCCGTGGCCGAGCCGTTCGGCGACGAGGAGCCCGAGGTGCGCGACGCCGAGGCGTTCCTCAAGCGCTGGGGTGAGCAGCTCACCGACGACCTCGTGGCGAAGCTGACCCGGCAGGGCTTCATCCGGCCGCTGGCGGACGGCCGCGTGGAGCTGCCCAGCCCGCGGCTGAACCGCGTGGCCACGGAGCTCGCCGACCTCGGCATCCCGTTCGATGCGGTCGTGGACGTCGCCGGCACGTTGCGCAAGCACGCGGACGCCATCGCCAAGGCCTACGTCCGGGTCTTCGTCGAGCACGTCTGGCGGCCGTTCCAGGAGGCCGGCGAGCCCACGGAGCGCTGGCCCGAGGTCCGCGAGGCACTCGAGCGCATCCGGCCGCTGGCGACCGAGTCGGTGGTCGGCGCGTTCCAGGTCGCGATGACCGAAGCGGTGGAGCGCGCGCTGGAGCGCGAGCTCACCCGCATCGGCGGCGAGAAGCCCCACCGCTGACGGCTCCGGGCCCCCGCCGCTGGCCCTGCGGGTAGGTTGCGGGCCATGGCCGAGGACGAGCAGATCATCGACGACCCGCTGCGCAGGGCCCTACGCGAGGTGCGCGCGGGCGGGGACAAGCAGGGCGTGGGCCCGGCGCTCCTGGAGTCCACGGTCATCACGCTCGCCGGCCGCGACGGCGACGGCGAGGCCAAGCCGACGGTGATCCGCCGCCAGGAGACGGGCCTGCTCGAGGTCGTCGCGTTCACCGACCAGCAGCGGGCCAACGAGTGGGGGCCCAAGGCCGAGGGCTGGCTCACCCTGCCCGGGCGCGAGCTGGTGCTCGCGGTCGAGGGCGCCTGCGACCGCCTGCTCATCGACCCGGGAGCGGCGCACAGCGGCTTCCTGAGCCGCGAGGGCCTGCACGAGCTCGCCACGCTGGCCCGCACCACCACGCGGGCGGAGATCGAGGCGCCGCAGGGCGCCTGGGCCAACCGGCGCGTGGCCGAGGCGGTGCGCGGCGCCGTCGCAGCCGACGACGGCATCGTCGGAGCCTGGCTCGTCGAGCGCGAGCGCTTCCCCACCGTCGCGCTGCACCTGGCCGAGGGCGCCGACGAGGGCCGGGCGATCAAGGCGGTTGCCGAGGCGCTGCGACCGCTCGCCGCCGGAGGCGCGCGGCTCGCGATCCTGCTGCTCAACGAGGAGCAGCGCGCTCAGGCCGAGGCGACCGGCCCGCCGCTGCAGTAGCGCAGCGACGGGCGGGCGCGAGCGCGAGCGACTCCAGCTTCAGGCGGGGCCTCAGGCGGCGGCGGGGGCGCCGGCCGGGACGCCGGCGGCCTCCCCACGGGCGCGCGGTGCCGGCGTCAGCGCCGACGCGACGATGACCAGCACGAAAGCGAGCGACTGGATGACGATGCCCAGCGCGTCGGCCGGCATCGGATCGCCGAAGACGATGATCCCGCCGGCGATGCAGGCGATGTTCGCCGCGGTGCCGGTGATGGCGATGACCTCGACGGCCTCGCCGTCCTGCAGGCTGCGGGCCGAGGCGAAGAACGCCAGGAAGGAGGCGGCGGCCGCGACGAGCAGCCACGGGGTGACCAGGCCGCCGACGCCGAGCGTGCCGACCAGGCCGGAGATGGCCTTGACCGCGACGTTGCAGACGCCGAAGAGGATGCCGGAGGCAGCGGCCAGCATCACGCCGTGATGCTCGGCCGGGGCGCCGGCGCGCGGGCCCAGGATCAGCAGCCCACCGAGGGCGAAGAGGCCGGCCTCGAAGGCGACCATCGGCGCCACGCTGAAGGCCGAGTTCGAGTCGTTGGCGACCGGCATCGTGATGGCGAGCATCCCGAGGCCGGCCGCGGTCAGGCCCAGCCCCCACCACTGCCGGCGGCCGACCTGCATGCCGAAGAGGCGGTCGGCCATGACGGCGATCAGGACCACACCGCCGGCCAGCACCACCTGGACGACCGACAGCGGCGCCAGGGAGATGGCGGCCACGTGGAGGACCCACGCGACGCCGCCGACGCCCATGCCGATGGCGAACCAGCCCTGCGACCACAGCGACTTCGCGGTCCGCAGCGGGTGGCGGATGTCGACGGCGACGGCCCCCACGCACCCGCGGTGCTTGAGGAAGTTGCCGAGGTTGGCGGCGATGGCGCAGAGCAGCGCCAGCAGGATTCCGAGCTGGATCGTCATGCAGGGGGGAGAGAGGAGGTCGAGCGGATTGGTGCCTTCTCCTTGCACCGCTCCGGTGAGCTCAAATGTCGGCAGAAATGCGTTCGAGCTTGACCTGCTCTGAGATACACCAGACTAGCCCGAAGGTGTCTGGGATGCGTCAACAGGGCCTCGCTGACTAGCTTTCCGGCGCCAATGCCGAGCAAACCACTGCTGTTCTGTGACATCGACGGCGTGCTCTCCGTCTGGCCCGTGGCGCTGGACGGATGTCCCATTGCCGACTTCCTGAACGTCGAGGGCATCCCCCATGCCATTTCGCGGCGCGCCGGCGCGCACCTGCGCGATCTGGCTGCGACCTACGAGGTCGTCTGGGCCTCCGGCTGGGAGGAGAAGGCCAACGAGCACCTCCCGGCCGTCCTCGGCTGCGGCCCCTTTCCCCACCTCGAGCTCGACGCGGCCCGCGGCGCCGGCGTGTCCGTCCACGGGCACTGGAAGCTCGGCTCCATCGACGCCTGGGCCGGCCCGGACCGCCCCCTCGCCTTCGTCGACGACGTCCTGGACGAGGCCTGCCACACCTGGGCGGCGGCGCGCCCGGGCCCCACGCTGCTCGTCCCGACCCAGCCCGCCACGGGCCTGGACGACGAGGCGGCCGCGGCGCTGCGGGCGTTCGCAGCGGCGGTGGCCTAGCGGCCGCGGCGGCGGCGCCACGCCGGCGCCTGGTGGCGGATCGCCGCGGGATCCCGGGGGTGGATTCATCCGGTCATCGCAACACGATGGGTTTGTGTTGAGTGATCGGAGGGGTCGGTGGTCAAGAGGCGGGGGCCGTATCGGTGGTTGACGCCGTCGGAGCGTGCTGCGGTGG
>DASPKC010000490.1:0-7572 GCA_035628295.1 Baekduia sp. | reverse complement strand
TCGGCCTCCTCGGAGGTGCGCCCCACGAAGGCGTGGGTGTTGATCGCGACGCGGGCGGCCGACGGATCGTGGCCGGCCCGGGCGACCGCCTCGCGGTAGAGCTCGACCAGGGGCGCGAAGCGCTCCGGCTGCCCACCGATGATCGCGATCGTCAGCGGCAGGCCGAGCGTCCCCGCGCGCACGACGGACTGCGGCGAGCCGCCCACCGCGACCCACACCGGAAGTGGCTCCTGCACGGGCCGCGGCCACACGCCCGCGTCGTGCAGCGCCGGGCGGTGACGGCCGGACCAGGTGACGTGCGTGCTCTCGCGCAGGCGCAGCAGCAGGTCGAGCTTCTCGGCGAACAGCTCGTCGTAGTCGTCGAGGTCCTGACCGAACAGCGGGAAGGACTCCGTGAACGAGCCGCGGCCGGCCATGATCTCCGCCCGCCCGCCCGAGAGCAGGTCGATCTGCGCGAAGTCCTGAAAGACGCGCACCGGGTCGTCCGAGCTGAGGACGGTGACGGCGCTCGACAGCCGCACCCGGTCGGTGACGGCGGCGGCGGCGGCGAGCGCGACGGCCGGCGACGAGACGAGGAAGTCCGGCCGGTGGTGCTCGCCGACGGCGAACACGTCGAGCCCCAGCTCGTCGGCGAGCTTGGCCTCCTCGAGCAGATCGGCCATCCGCTGCTGCGGGCTGACACCCGAGGCGAGGTCCGCGAACGTGGCGACTCCGAGCTCCATGGCCCCAGCGTAGCAACTCGTTGCGCGCGCAACTACCGCCGGGCTACGGCGTCAGCACGATCTTGCCCTGCACGCGGCCCTCGGCCATCCGGGCGAACCCTTCCTGGGCGCGGTCCAAGGGCAGGACCGCATCGATGTCGGGGCGCAGGCCGGACTGCACGCAGAACGTGACGAGCCGGTCGAGCTCCTCGCGGGTGCCCATGGTCGAGCCGACGATCCGCAGGTTGAGGCGGAACAGGCGCGCCAGCTCGACCTCGGCGGTGTAGCCCCCGGTGCCGCCCGAGTTCACCAGCACGCCGCCGCGCTTGAGCGACCGGATCGAGTGCTGGAACGTCGCGCCGCCGACGGAGTCCATGACGGCGTCGACGCGGTCGGGCAGCCGGGCGCCGTTCTCGAACGTCGCGTGCGCGCCCAGGCCCTCGGCGAACGCCCGCTTGTCCTCGCTGCGGCCCGTGACCCAGACCCGCAGGCCGGCCGCCACGCCGATGCGGATGAGCGCCGCCGACAGGCCGCCCGACGCACCCTGGACCAGCACGGTGTCGCCCGGGCGCAGCTCGCCCTTGACGAAGAGCATCCGGTAGGCGGTCAACCACGCCGTCGGCAGGCACGCCGCCTCCTCGAAGCTCAGCTGCTCGGGCTTGGCGATCAGGTTGCCGGCCGGCACCGCGACGCGCTCGGCGAACGTGCCCTGCGGGCCCTCGCTCAGCAGCGCGAGCTTCGGATCGAGCTCCTCCGGGCCCACCCACGCCGGGTCGTTGACGACGCCGTGCAGGACCACCTCGCGCCCGTCGGCGTCGACGCCCGCCGCGTCGCAGCCCAGGATCATCGGCAGCTGCTCCTGGCGCAGGCCCACCCCACGCGCCGACCACACGTCGTGGTGGTTGAGCGAGGCGGCGCGGACCTCGACGACGGTCCACCCGTCCCGCGCCTCGGGCTCCGGGCGGTCGCCGACGACGACGGCCGAGACGGGGTCGTCGGGGGCGAAGGACTCGATGTAGGCGGCGCGCATGCGCGCACCCCATCACACCGGCGCGGTCACCGGGGCGCCCGCGACCGCTCCGGCAGCGCGGCGAGCCACTCGCGCACGGCGCCGACGCCCTCGCCCGTCCGCGCGCTGCAGGCGAGGTGCGCCACCCCGGGGTGCACGGCGTCGAGACGGTGCAGGAAGGCCGGGAGGTCGAAGTCGACGTGGGGCAGCAGGTCGACCTTGTTGACGACGACCAGCTCGCACGCGCGGAACATCAGCGGGTACTTCAGCGGCTTGTCGTCGCCCTCGGCCACCGAGGAGACCATGATCCGGGCGTCCTCGCCGATCCGGAACTCGGCCGGGCAGACGAGATTGCCGACGTTCTCGACGATCAGCAGGTCGAGGTCGTCGAGCGCCAGCGCCGGCAGCGCCGAGCGGACCATGTTGGCGTCGAGGTGGCACTCGCCGCCGAAGCCCTCGCCGGTGTTGAGCTGCACGACGGGCACGTGCAACCGCGCGAGGCGGTCGGCGTCGAGGCTGCCCTGGACGTCGCCTTCCAGGACGCCCACGCGCAGGTCGCCGAGGCCGTCGGCCAGGACCCGCTCCAGCAGCGTGGTCTTGCCGGCGCCCGGCGCGCTCATGAGGTTGACGACCGTCACGCCCGCCCGCTCGAAGTCGTCGCGGTTGGCCCGGGCGATGGTGGCGTTGGCGTCCAGCGCGTCCTCGACGACGCGCACCTTCACGCGGTGCACGGATCCTCCACCTCCACCTCGATCGTCTCGACGATCAGCTCGTCGCCCTGCAGGACCGTCACGCGCGGACCGTCGCACGCCGGGCAGCGGAACGCCAGCTCCTCGACGTCCCACGCCCAGCCGCACGCGTCGCAGCGCAGCCGCGCCGGCACGAGGTCCTGCTGCAGCGTCGCGCCCTCGCAGAGCGTCTCGCGCGTCACGACGTCCCAGTAGAACGCCAGCGACGCCGGCACCACCTGGCGCAGGTGCCCCACGAGGAGGTGCACGTGCGTGACACGCCGCCCGGCCGCGTGGCGCAGCGCGGTCTCGACGATCGCCGAGCTGATCGCCAGCTCGTGCATCAGGGCACCGCCGCCGGCGCCTGGAGCTCGGCCACGGTCTCAAGCACGAGCGCGACGGCCGGCTCGACGGCCGCCTGGACCGCGGCCGAGAACGCGATCCCGGGCTCGTCGACCTCGGCCGGCTCGCAGGCCACGACCCGCACCGCCGCGGGCCAGCCGCCCGTGGCGCGGACGAGCCGCAGCACGGTCCGCGGGTCCATGCTGTGCGGGTCGATGCGCTCTCCGTCCTGCAGGGCGGCGGCGAACTCCTCGCGCTCGGGCTCCATGACGTACAGCGTGCCGGGCGCGCCTCCCTGGCGGCTGGCGTCCACCAGCACGAGCGCCTGGTAGCCGCGCAGGACCTCGTAGGCCAGGTCGAGCCCGCTGGTACCGGCGTCCATCACCGCGACCCCGGCGGGCAGCGCACGCTGCTGCAGCGCGCGGGCCACCACACCGCCGAAGCCGTCGTCGCGCAGCCAGGCGTTGCCCAGCCCCGCCACGAGCACCTGCGCGACCGGCCGTGCAGCCGTCATGTCGTCAGCACCTCCACCTCCGTGGGCTTGAAGTACAGGAAGCGGCCTGCCTCGCGCAACAGGTCGGCGCCGGGGTCGTCGTCGAGGGTGACCGCCAGGTGCGCGCCGCCCTCGACGTCCAGGAGGATCCGCTCGATGCGCGCGGCGCGCCCGTCGTGCAGGTGGTCGTGCCCGTTGCCCGCCGGTCGCAGGCGGACGCGGTCGCCGCGGCGGTACGTCACGCCCCGCAGGACGAGCCGGTCCTCCCCGGGGACCGCCTCGGCGGCCGGCGGCGGCAGGTCGCGGACCACGACGCGTCCGTGCAGCCGCCGCAGGTCCTCGGGCGTGGCGGCCGCGGCCCGCCGGAGGGCGGCGCGCACGACGGGGTCCTGGCGCGCCGCCTCGTCGCGCTCGCCGTCGGAGAGCGCCAGGACGTGCAGCAGCAGCGCCTCCTCGATCTCGGTGGCGTCGAACAGGTCGCCGCAGCTCTCGGGCGCGAGCTGCGGGTGGTCGGGCAGGACGATCGCGGCGCCGAGCACGACGGTGTCGTCGTCGGCGGCCAGGACGGGGAAGGTGTTGACGCTCTGGCAGGTCATCACGGCGACCGCGCCGTGCTCGGGCGGCGCGACCGGCGACAGGAACCGTCCCCCCGCGATGCGCAGGACCACGTGCGTCGAGAGCAGGCTCGACCGCAGCGCGGCGGCGCGGTCCAGCCCGGCCGGCACGTCGGTCTGGTTGTCCACGCAGACGCTGACGCGGGCCAGGCCCCCGGGCAGGACCTCGCCTTCCAGCCGGGCGCTTCCGCGCACGGCGTCGCACGCGAAGGTCGTCGCGGCGCGCCGTCCCGCCACCGGCACCGGTCCGAGCGCCACCCGCCGCTCGACGCCCTCGGGGCGCATGGCGCCCGGCTCGAGGAACAGCACCGTCGCATGGACGACCGCGCCGGCGTCGTGCTCGGCGACGACCTGCACCCGCAGCCGGTCGAACGTGGTCGCCGGCGTGGCGGCCGCGTACGCCGGCGGATAGACGATCCCGAAGGGCGTGGGCGTCGCGTTCTTGCCCGCCCCGGGGGTGTACGGGTACAGCGCGTAGCCCTCGAGGAGCAGCGTGCGCACCAGCGCCTCGACGTCCGTCATGCCCGGCCCCGTTGCGCGCCGCGGGCCGGCCGCCGCAGGTCGGCGAAGAACGCGTCGACCGCCTCGGCGACAGCGGGCCCCCCGGTGACCCCCTCCCAGCCCGCCCTGACCGCCCCTGCCAGGCGGTAGCACCGGTCGATCGGCGCGATGGCGTGCCGCGGCCGCCGGCCAAGGCGGTCGGCGACGAGCGCCTCCGCGTCGGGCTCGAGCGAGGCGAGGATCCGGTGGCCCGCGCAGAGCCGCTGCCACGCGGCGGCGTCGAGCGGGCGCTCGGCCACGCCGGCCGGGCTGGGCTCCAGCGCCACCATCCCGTCGACCGCCGAGCTGCGCAGGACGAACGCGAGCCCGGCGGGGATGCCCAGCGCCGCCCAGAGCCCGTCCGGGAGCTCGAGGTCCTCCAGCCACACGACGCGTGCGCCGGCCGGGCGGTACTCGGGATCGCCGGAGTGCACCGACCAGCACTGTTCGCACACGCACACGATGCGGCGGTCGGCGAGGTGCAAGAGGTGGCGGTGGTCGTCGGCGAGCCCCGTGGGGCACAGCTCGCACCCGCCGTCCGGCGCCGGCGCCGGCGCCGGCGCCGCTGCCCACCTCGCGAGCCGCAGCAGGGCGCCGGTCATGTGCCGGCCGCCACCCGCACGCCGCCCGCACCGCGCAGCAGCGGCACCGGCTCCAGCTGCAGCCCCACCGGGCTCGTGCTGCGCCCTGCCCGGGGGAGGTCGAAGGCCGCGCCGCAGCCCGGGCAGCGCAGCGTGCCGCCCGTCAGCGCACCGTCGTGCAGCCCACCGCCGCAGACCGCGCAGCAGTCGCGGTAGGCCAGCAGCGTCCCCGCGACGTTCGCCAGGAGGAGGTCGTCTCCCGCCGCCACGACCTGCCCGCGACCGAGGAGCCCGGCCTCCGCGAGGACCACCCAGTCCGCCGGTGCCGCGGCCGAGGGCGCCGGCGGCGGGGGCGCGAGCCCCTCGACCTCGAGGCCCCGCAGGTCCGGCGCGTGCGCCTCGAGCGCCTGCCCGATGGCGCGCTCGAGCGTCCTCGCCGACGCCGCGCAGCCGTGGCAGGACCCGCGCAGCCGCAGCCGGGCGACACCGCCCTCGACGCCCAGCAGCTCGACGTCGCCGCCGTGCGAGGCGAGGTACGGCCGCACGCTGTCCAGCCCCTCCGCCACCCGGTCGCCCAGGCAGACGGGGTGCAGGTCGTGGATGAGCAGCAGGCTGCCCACCACGCCGTCCTCGGCCAGCGCGGCGCGTGTGGCCTCGTCGAGCATCGCGATGATGCGCTCGAGCCCGGCGCCGTAGAGGCGCACGATGGAGGCCGCGAGCTCGTCGGCGAGCGCACGGGCGCCGGGGTCGGCGAGGGCGTCGAGCTTGGCGGTCAACGCCTCGACGCGCTCGACCAGCTCGTGCTCGGCGGTCGCGGCCACCGCTACGCCAGCCCCGTGGGGAGGTGCACGACCTTGCGGACCTTGCCCTTGCCGTAGAGGTGCACGCCGCACGGCAGGCAGGGGTCGAACGAGTGGACCGCACGCATGATGTCCACGCCCTTGAAGTCGTCGTCCGGGCCGTTCTCCTCGAAGATCGGCGTGTGCTGGACGGCGTCCTCGTAGGGCCCGGGCGTCCCGAAGGTGTCGCGCGGGCTGGCGTTCCAGGGCGTCGGCGGGTACGGCTGGTAGTTGGCGATCCGCCCCTCGCGGACGACCATGTGGTGCGAGAGCACGCCGCGCGCCGCCTCGTGGAAGCCGACGCTCACCGCCTCGTCGGGGACCTGGAACTCGCGCCAGGACTCGGTGCGCCCGGCGCGGACCTCGGCCAGCGCCTTCTCCAGGCAGTGCAGCGCAACGAGCGCCGCGTATGCCTGGTGGTAGGAGCGCGCGCGCTGGCGCTCGATGGCGTTGGACCAGGGCGGGATCGTCCATTCCAGCGCGACCTCCGGCGCCGAGGCGGTCTTCGGCAGCACCATCCGGATGCTGTGGCCCGTGGCCTTGAGGTAGCCGAGGTCGACGAGCCCGGCCTTCGCGGTGATCCACTGGCGCGCGAACGGCCCGCCCCCGGTGTCCGTGGCCACGTGCGAGCCGTCGCGCGGGTCGACCATCCGCGGCGACGCGACCCACGAGTAGCGCTCGGCGAAGTCGCGCGCCTGCGGCCGTGGCAGCGTCACCTTGTTCCACGGGTGGCGCCAGTCGACCGGGTTGCCCAGCGGGTCCTGCGTGACGAACGGCTCCTCGCTGCTCCAGTCGTCGAAGTACGACGAGCCGAGCAGGATGCGGATCAGGAGGTTGAGCTCCACGAGGTCGGTGGTGATGAGCTCGCCCTTGAGCACCAGGCCGGGCGTGACGAACCGCCGCCGCCCCCACTCCGGCATCGTGGCGTAGCGGTAGTCGACGACCTCCGGGTCGTCGAAGCAGCCCCAGCAGACGAGGTCGGTGTCGCGCAGGCCGACCTGCTCGTAGCCCGGCAGCGCCTCGTAGAAGAAGTCGTACAGGTCGTCGTGCAGCGGGACCGTGCGCTTGCAGTAGTCGATGTAGCGCATCAGCCGCACGTAGTAGTCCGTGAGCGTCTGCTGCGTGATCTGGGCGCTGCAGCCGCCCGGCAGGATCGTCGACGGGTGCGTGTGGCGGCCGCCGAACAGGCAGTACATCTCGCGCGTGTAGCGCGCCACCTGCAGCGTCTCGAGGTAGAAGGAGCCGGTGAAGGCGTTCAGCGCCTCCATGATGTCGGCGATGGTCCGGCAGCCGTGGACGGCGGCGTGCGGCGCCGGCGTGCGCCGCGCCCTGGCGAGCACCGACGGGTTGGTGGCGGCCACCATCTGCTCGGAGTAGTCGACGTTCGCCATGCAGTCGTTGTAGATCGCGTGGTCGAACATGAAGTCGGCCGCCTCCGCGAGGTTGAACGCGTAGTCGCCCAGCGGCGGCGGCTTGATGCCGTAGGCCATGTTCTGGTTCAGGCACGAGCAGGTGCAGTGGTTGTCGCCGCAGATGCCGCAGATGCGGCTGGTGATGAAGTGGGCGTCGCGCGGGTCGATGCCCTTCATGAAGACGTCGAAGCCGCGGAAGATCATCGACGTCGACCAGCACTTGAGGACCTGGCCGTTGGTGAAGTCGATCTCGGTGTGGATCCCGAGCGACCCGACGATGCGGGTGATGGGATCCCACGACATCTCCTTGACG